>NZ_RBZO01000024.1 GCF_003628445.1 Oceanobacillus bengalensis | reverse complement strand
CTTGCTTTCCATTTTATTCTTTTATCAGCATCGTTCATGGCATAACCTCCAGAATATATTTCTAAAGAGATTATCTCATAATCAATCATGGGTTAGAAGGTGTGCATGGTTTGACGCTTACGTTATATGGATGTTGGAGCCATTGAAGACTATCTTTATGGGTTTATAGAAAACAATACTTTAGAACCCTTTGATATTAGAAAAGAAAAATGCAACTACACCAATAGTTACAAGATTTTATTAGACAAACAGTACCCGATAGAATGGAACTACCTTGAAGAGTGCTTCAGGGTAAAAAAAGCAGATGAGAGTTATAAATACTTTGATTCTGCTGGGTCATTAATTGATTATCTTCTTTCAATCGTTTCAGATTTAGATAATGATATTAAGAATGTTTATAATAAGAAAATTGCACAATTGGCTTATGTAATCTGTGAAAACTTGGATGATAATGATAAATACAACTATTTATTGGATAAGATTACAACCTACGAAGATACAAAACGGTGGATGAATAGCCTACTAAATGACCCTGACTTACCATTCTAGTAACCGATTTAGCAGCATGTGTGACAGCTGCTAAAAATAATTTAAATAATAGTTTTATAGATTTGATTTGATAATTATTTTGTTTTATATACAAATTGTAGGGTATCACCATAATGATTATGACAAATCAAGAAGAAATACTAGATATGAGAAATAACGAATGGATGGCGACTTTGGAAAGGGTTAGGGAATTAAGGAAACTTCTTCTAGAAATCCAGAGTGGTGTTATTTTATTATGGATAAATGGTGAATGGCATTATAGAAGCAATGAGCACAGTTTCCCTAAGGGTTTTGTGACTCCCCATTTTATCCTTAGTTCAGACAATCCAGGAAATATTAATGAGAAAAATGTAGAGAATGTTGTCTTAAATATTCTTAGATTGCTAGATTTCTATAATACGTACATTAATTTTCATTATGACAGCGGCATTTGTTTCGAGGATTATTTAAGGAAAGTAAAAAATAGTGACATTTCCACTATTTTACATGAGAAAACACACGATAGTTTATCCATTATAGCCTAAAACTGCCCTTGCAAAAGCGGAGGGCAGTTTTATATATATCTTTCATAAAGCACCTCTTTCAATATAAGTGCTATTACTTTTATAATAGATCATTCTAATCTTAAAATTAACTTGTACAATTTAGATTACTAACAATATACAGGTTGTATTATATTAGGACACTAATAGGATTTACCATTGCTTTTCCCAAATTATAATCTACAATAATATCTTGTAACCAAAATTATTAAAGCTATCTTTAATATCCCATTTCAGTTCATAGAACGTTGTTATCAAAACCAAACTTTAATGCTCTTAGCCACTCTTTTGAGTAATACGATGCATTTATTAAGAAAACCTGTATAATACTTAACATTTATTTATCTTTTCTCTTCGTTAAGATTATCAAATATACAACTCCTAAGATTACACCTGGTAATCCCGTCCAGAAACAAATTTGCATAAGTATTGTCACATAAGACTTAATCGATTCATTTCCCCACATTGTTGCACCGGATACAGTTAGACAAGTCAAACCAACGACAATCAGGATTATAGCTGATAACCATTCAATTTTTTTCATGTTCCACCCCTTACTCTTCTGTAGGGAAGCATAGTTCAAACTTTGTTCCTTTATTAATTTTACTGCTTACCGAGATTGTTCCATGTTGGATTTCAACTAAGTTCTTAACAATAGCCAATCCTAATCCCGTTCCTCCAAAATCCTTTGAACGTGACTTTTCAACACGATGGAAACGTTCAAAAATTAGCGGAAGATCTTCTTCAGGAATTCCAATACCTGTATCCTCAATGATTACATATACTCTATTCTTTTTACTCCATACTTTGATGTACAAAGAGCCTGTTTTTGTATAACGAATTGCATTGGCCAATAAATTTATAAAAATTTGTTCTAACCGATTACCATCTGCCTCAATGAAAGGAATATTTCTGTCTATATCACTCTTTAATGTAAGTCCTTTATTATTGAGTTCTATCCGAATTTTCAGGATAGCACTTTCCATAATTTCTCCGATATCAATTGATTCCATTTGGAGATCAATTTTGCCTTCCTCCATTTTTGATAAATCAAACAAATCATTGATTAACCTAAGGATTCGTTCCGATTCATCTTCAATAATTGTTAGATATTGTTGTCTTTCTTCATCAGTCTGATATAGATCATTTTTTAATACATTTGCATATCCTTTCAGGTACGATATGGGTGTACGTAGTTCGTGTGAAATATTTGCAAAAAGTTCGCTTCGGTTTGCTCTGTATTGATTTGTTTCCACTGCAAGATCATTGATTGCTGCTCCCAATGAGCCTAATTCATCTTTTGGGAGAGTTTTGACACGTATGTCCAGGTTTCCTCTTGCTATTTCCCTTGTCGCTTGTTCCATTTCCAACAGTGGATTTAACATTTTTCTAACTAATAAAAACGTGAAACCAAGACCCAGTAAAAACGCACCAGATGCAGACAAAATTAGTAAATCCCTGATCTTACGAACAGGTTCATGGACATCATTTATTGGAGCAAGAACAAAAAAAGACCCCTGAAAAGTATTGGAAAGCATGATAGGAAAACCGGATCCAAGATAGATACTTTTTGTTTTACTATCCTCAATTTTTTTTTGAATAGACTCTCCTTCTGACAATTGCTTGAGTTCATTATTACTTAAACGATTGATCTGAATATCCGTGTTTGCTATGACTCCTCCATTTGCATCCGTAATATAGATTTCTTTATTGGTGAAGTAGGCTAAATTTTTATACATGTCTAACATTGTCTTATCACTAAGTGAAGTTATCGTACTAGCATACTTTTGAGAAAGTTCACTAATCTCTTCTTGTACCTGATTATAATAGAAATTGGTAAATATTTTATCAGCTACAAAACCCAACGGCAATAACACAGCTAAAATTAAACACATCATGACCAAACCAAGTTTAAGGACAATCTTGTTCATATTAAGTTTTATCCTCTGCTGTATTAAAAAACTTGTATCCTACACCCCAAACTGTTTTGATTGGATTATAAGACAACCCAGACTTCCCCAGTTTTTCACGTATATTCTTCACATGTGTATCAATTGCTCTAAGATCCCGAAATTCATATGTGGCCCAGATTTTATCCAATATAATCTCACGAGTAAATACCCTCTTCGGCTGACAGGCGATTAAATAAAGAATATCGAACTCCTTTGGTGTTAATTCTATTGGTGTATCTTTCACCATTACGGTTCTACTGTCCATGTCAATAGAGAGGTCCTCAAAAAATAATATTGAAGTATCCATTTCTTTATCTATCATCTTCTGTCGGCGGATCAAGGCAGTAGCTCTAGCAACAAGTTCCTCAGGAGCAAATGGTTTAATTAGATAATCATCCGCCCCAATATTTAGCCCGTAAACGCGATCTTTAATATCACTTCGAGCAGTTAACATCAGAATCGGTATTTTTTTGGTCTTACGAACCGTTGCACATACTTCCCAGCCATTAATATCTGGTAACATGATATCTAAAATCATTAAGTTGTAAGGTGTTCTGTCTACCATCTGTATGGCTTCTTTTCCATTCTCAGCCTCATCAATATCAACAAAAGTTTTAGATAAATGAATTTTTATTAGGTTTCTCATATTCCATTCATCATCAACTACTAAAATTTTATCTTTCATAGACAACCCTCATTTAATTAATTACGACTTTATTTTAGTTCAAAAAGCGATTCTCCAATCTTTACTGTAGTTTGTTTTTTTATTTTCTCATAGATACTCTTTGACATGATATAAAAAATCATGCATAAGAGTGTAGTCCAGCTATTACTAAGTTAACTACAATTAGATTGAACATGATGATAGCAAATCCGATTACTGCTAGCCATGCGGATCTCTCACCATGCCAGCCTCTTGAAATCCTTAAATGCAAGAATGCTGCATAAAATAACCAAGTTACAAGAGCCCATACCTCTTTTGGATCCCATCCCCAGAAACGCCCCCATGCTTCCTGTGCCCATATCGCTGCAAATATTAATCCTCCTAAAGTAAATACAGGGAAACCAATTGTTACAGAACGGTACATAATCTCATCCAATAAATCTGCTTTAACGTTTTTAAGTAATGGCTGCAATTTGGCTCCAACTCTTTTTCGTATGATTAAACGTACCAAACCATATAATATAGTTCCTGTTAAGAAAGACCAAATAACCGTATTAAATTTCTTTGCTGCATCTGCACCCTGCATCCATGTTGGTGTTTCAAATAGAGGCTCCATAACACCTTCAGTAATTAGAGTTCCATCCTTTGGTGAAGTGATGGCAGGTAAATTGTATTCGCTCGTAGCGACATTAGTGCCCACTGGATATTCAAATGTTGCACTGTAATTCAGCAAACTAAAGGTGGAAGTGATAACAATAAATCCAATAAATAAGAATAGAGTATATATGACTACTTCCAGCCATATATTTTTTTTACTTCGAACAGTTTGGTCAATCTGTTTGATCAAGTACATAAGACCAGCAGCCATACTAATGAATAAGATTCCTTGTCCTAATGCGACAGTTGTCACATGAATGTATAACCAGTGACTTTGTAATGTTGGTACCAGTGGCGCTATTTCAGTTGGAAACATACTACCATATGCAATTATTACCATCACAATCGGTAATGCAAATAATCCTAAAAAGCTTAGTTTGTAAATAAAATAGATGATAATAAACGCTAATATCATTGACATTCCAAGGAATGTTATAAATTCAAACATATTACCTACAGGTGCATGCCCACCCGCAATCCACCTTGTTATAAAATAAACTAATTGGGCAGCAAAGCCAATAATGGTCAATGTAATTCCAATGTTTCCTGCTTTACCTACTTTCTTGTTATCTGTTCGCTTGTCTCGTATCGTTGCACCAAAGAAAAAGGTAGCAGCTAGATAGAGTAGAAAGGCTGTATAAAGCATTGTACTACTTAGATTAAGTAAATCCATGAAAATCCTCCTTATTTAATGAATAGAATCAGCTGCAATAGACTAGCAGCTAGGATCGCTATTCATCTAGTTCCTGTTGATCTTTTACCATTTTAATATTCGTATTTTCTATTATTTTTTCTATATCTTTGCTTATTCCAAACCAATTTTTGTTTGTATGAGCTGCTAGCAGTAATCCATTCCCTTTTGGACTTATCCAAATCCTTCGATGCTGCCAGTACATCCCTTGAATAACACCAATCATGAATATAGCTGCACCGAGACCGAAAAACGGTAATGTGTAATCTTTCTGAAGTTGTAATCCACTTACGTCATACAATTCGAAATCCGTGATACTAGCTTTATAGTCATTTTCTCCTGTAGCATCAATGTTTTTACCAATTCCTAAGAAACTAACTTCAGCATCATCACTACTAGGTGGATAAATGAAAAGTACAAATGCCGGGTTCTTTGGATTATCTGTCTTAGATACAGGAATACCGTTATCATCTAATTCATAGTCCGGAAAATACTGATCAATCTCTACTCGGAATCCGTTCTCCAATTCATATTCCGATTTCGGATCTGTTAAATCAATTGTGAATGAATCTAAGATTTCTTCATCGGGGTCATCTGTTTTATGTATTTTAAATGACATACTTCTAAACTCATTTAACTGATAACCTGATTGATGCAAGGTATATCCATCAAATTTGGCTGGATTGTTCATCTGAATAGACTTATTTATTATTGGTTCAAGTTCTGGTTTTGCACCAGGAATGGACGTATCACTTGCCTTATATATAATTACATCAGTCTGGTAGTTACTAGGTACCATTCCTTCCTGTTCAATCGCCTCTTTAAATCTTTCATCATTTTCATCATACGTTTCCATAATAAAATCTTCATTTTTTATATAATATTCTCCATTCGTACCAGGGATAACAGTTTGTTCCCCCTCTCGAATCCAAATGTATTCATCTGTATACATAAAAGGTGTAGAACGTAAGATAGCTGCAAGTAGTATTATAATAAGTCCGATATGGTTAACATAGGGACCCCATCTGGAAAATCTACCCTTCTCAGCCAGAATATGGCCATTCTCGTCGGTTACTTTATAGCGTTGTCTTTTTAAAATTCCTTTTACCTGCTCCATTTCTTCATCGGTTACTGTTTCTGTTTCGCTGTATAAACGTTGTCTGTTAAGAAATGTCTCATGTCGCTTTGCTTTTTGTCTTTTTAATGCTTTATATAACGGAACAAATCGATCAAGACTACAAATTACTAATGAGACGCCAATAAGTGCGATTAAAATTAAATACCACCAGGAACTGTATAATTCATAGAATCCAAGTTGGTAATAGATAAGACCGAATATCCCAAATTGATCTTCATAATAAATTGCTGGATCTCGTGATACTGCATTTTGTGGTATGAACTGCTGTTGTGGAAAAATCGTTCCTAACATTGAAGCAATTAACGCAAGTACTATTAACCAAACCCCAACTTTAACAGATGAGAAAAAGCTCCATATTTTGTCTATAATTGATTTATTGTATGTTTGTGAACGACGTGCAGTTCCATCGTAGCGCATATTAAGGAGTTTTTTATTGTCGTTTCCATCAATATGCTGATTTCCTTCAATCGGCTTTCCACATGCTTCACAAAGAACTGTTCCTTCTGGATTGATGTGTCCACATTCGCATTTTATTTTATTCATTCAAAACTCCCTCACAATAGTTACTAATTAAGTTAATCTGGTTGAATATCCTGTAAATATCCCTCCAGTCTTTCTAGTGATAGCGCACCACTTACCATTTCTTCAATTTCTCCATCTGGATTAATAAAAAATGTACTAGGAATCGGTCCTACTTTATATAAATCTCTAACCTCTCCTGATTTGTCATAGGGAATTGGGAAAGTTAAATCATATTTATCAATAAAACGATCGACCACTAGTTCTGTGCTATCTAAGCTAACAGCTACGATTTCAACGCCTTTTTCTTTGTATTCTGGATATAATTCCTGCATATATGGCATTTCAGCTTCACATGGTTTACACCATGTTGCCCAGAAATTTAACATAACCCCTTTTCCTTCTAAATCACTAAGTTGTACCGTTTCTAACTCACTATTTTTGTTAATTTGTTGTAATTGAAAATCCGGTGCCTTGTCTCCAATACTGTAAACCTTATTATCTGCCTGTAAGTTAGAAACAAGTGCAAATATCACTGCACCTAGTAACACTATTAATATGGCAGACCTGAAGATTAATCGGTTTCTTTTTTTACCTTTTTTCTGCTTTTTTATTTGATCTAAACTCATTTATATCACCCCTGATTACTAGTAAGGATTTCATTTCAGTTTGCTAATCAGAAACCCGTAAAGCCGCCGAACAAAGGTATTAACAAGGAAATAATTACCGTCATCAAATCAAAATACAAAAGAACACCCATGATAATCATTAAAATACCACCAAATACCATAAAACGATTTGCATACTTTTTTATGAAAGTCATTTTATCAATAAATAACGTCATAATTAAAAAGGGTATTGAAAATCCTAAGATATAAAAGGACATATAAAAAAGGCCCATACCTGGATTTACTACACCTAACGTAATCACTCCTGCAAGAATTGGTCCTGTACAAGGTGTCCATCCCGCAGCAAATCCCAAACCAATTAAAACAGATCCCAAGTACCCAGTAGGTCTTTTTTGAAAATGTAATTTTTTATCTTTAAGTAAAAATTCAAAATTTAAAACACCTGTTAAAATCAACCCGAAAAACACCAATATTATAGCACCAAATTGCCTTATCAAATCCTGATAGGTTATAAAAAATGCACCTATAAAAGAGGTTGATAGTCCTATAGCTAAAAACACAACTGAAAACCCTAATAAAAAGAGTAATGTATGGATTATAGCCTTTTTTCTTAATATTCCTCGTTCGGTCCTCAATTCATCCACCGTCATTCCAGTTATATAAGAAAGAAAAGCTGGATATAAAGGAAGCGAACACGGTGATAGAAAAGATAATAGGCCTGCCCCGAATGCAAGGAATAGATTTAATTCTCCCAAAAAATATTCACCCTCCATTTAAAAAATATATACTACTCCGTTATTATAAGTAAACTTTATGTAGAATGTGTGAAGATAGATAAATCAAAGGCATAACATAGTGAACTTTTTTTGAACGTTTGCTATAAAGAGAGAGTGTAGAGTGGTTAAAAGAGAGAATTCATTATAATAGTTCTATTTTCACGTTGATGTTTAATGACAAAATACTTCTCCCTCTTGTGCAAAAATGAACAACCTAGAATCCACACGATAATTCCAAGTCATGAGAGGACAACAATCTTAACCTATATAAAAAGAATTATGTTGCCCCCCGGATTATTGCCCTTAAATCCCTGAAATCTTATCATCTAATTATGTAGATTCTGTGAGGATTTGGTTAACATATTTGAATTCGTATAAAAATCATCATGATAATGTTTTAATACTTGGAAGGTGAGGTGAGACCTACATAAAAACACTAAAATAACATTTATAGAAATCCTCTCATATCAAGAACAGATTACACTAAAGTATTTATACTTTCTAATGTAGCGAAATTACTGAGCTATAAAATGTAAAAATGTAGCCTATAGATTTGATTAAGAAATTTATTTGTTTTATAAATAGATTATATTCATTGAAACAATTAAAACATCACATCAAAAAAAAGATTATAATACCAATACTTAAGGAGGTTGATATTATGTTAAATCATGAAGAAAGCAATGTAAAAGAATTAAAGTTAAGCAGTAGCGAATGGGTAGACACATTGCAAAGGGTAGGAGAATTAAAATATCTTTTTCTGGAAGTCCAGTGCGGAGAATTTTTATTTTGGTCAGATGGTAATTGGCTTTATAGAAAAGATAGGGGGGATTTGTCAAACATCCTCCCTTCTCCTCATATACTTCTTACTAAGGAAATGCTAGGAAAGATAACTGAAAAAAGTGTTGAGAACGTAATCTTTAACATTCAAAGATTGTTAAGTTTCTATAATACTTATATTACATATGAATATTATAAAAAAACTAGTTCTGAGGAATATCTGCAAACAAAAAAGAACTTCGATATATCTTCTATTTTAAACTTCAGTGTCTATGAAAGTTTTTGCCACTCATATAGTTTTTACGTTAAAAATAATAACATTGAATATTCTTATATTTTTGAATGGAGTAAAACCGGAGAAGATATTCGTTATATTTTAAATAATTCAAAGTATGGATATACTGGCTTTTACGCTCTGACAAACTTTCTTTTAAAAGAGTCATCAAGTATAACTGACTATGAAACGTTCACACGTTTTTGCAAAGAAATAAGAAAATTCCAAAGTTATTTTTATTATACTAAGTCAGAAGGTAACCCCAAGGGAGAATTATATACTTCAATGATAGAAGTAGAATTACTAAACCCTCAAAATAGATACAACTGGTTTAATTTTAATGGAAATCATTATGAAAAAAATCCTGCAGTTAAGATGGGAGATATTATTAACTACTTTGAATTGGACATTAAAGTAAACTCTCAAGAACAATTGAATAAGTGTATTGATACATCTTATCTATTTGATTTTTTCGCGTCTTATGAATACTTGGGTAACATTACAGTTTCAGAGGTCGAGGCTATTGTTGTTGAGACTATGGAAGATAGACTTCAAGAACCCTTCCAAATAAGGAAAGACAAATGTTCATACGAAAATAACTTTTCCATTAAGATTAAGGATAAAAATATTCTAGTAGAGTTTTTGGTTGAATGGAATTGTCTAGACGGGTGTTACAGAATTAGAAAAGATTTACTTCCATACGAATATTTTCGATCACCACATTTCTTAATTGATTTTATATTGTCACAAATCCCAACTGCCGATACTATCATCTACAATAATGAAATTAACGCTCTACTATCAGATTTATTGAGGACCATTGAAAAATCATCTAATCATGATTTGGAATTAGATAATTTACTTAAAAGAAAAAATGGTGTGGATACACCTAAGGAAATGTATGTCGATAATTTACCTTTTTAATATAAGCGTTATATAAGTAAACAACCCCTCTGCTATGGCAAAGGGGTTATTTGATGCTTGAATACAAGGTTATGAATGAAGTTAGAATTTTATAACCTTCATAAAAGAAATAACATATTCAATATCAAAAATTCAAAGTACAGGTATGCTATTATTGTTTTATATTTTACTTAAAAAATTTATAGAGACTATTTATATTTTTTCATACACAGACTTTGAAGTTGCGTGGATACAAGTGGGGAGACAAGCAATTACTTACTCAAAGTTAATAGATGAGCGTATTCTTAGAATTATTTGTCATATGATAAATATTTTTACTCTAAATATCAAAGTCCCTACTGTTAACCAGAGGGACTTTTGAGAAATTTTTAATCCACTAAACTCAAAAAGGCACGGAAAGTTTCGTTCTCCACCATAATATATATTCCTAATGCTATAAACACAATTGGAATAATCCATCGGCCGTATTTCTCAAGTGTTTCAGAAACATATCTGAACCTTGCTAGACGATAGCCAATAAAACACCAGACAGCAACCATTATAAAGAAAGTAACAACTGTAATTATCAGTTGGTTGTTATTTAAAGTAGAAAAGAATGGAACATAAATTCCAATATTGTCTCCACCATTGGCGAATGTGATAAAGGCTACACTTAAATAGAACTTATTAAATTTGTTTAAGCTGGAAAGAATGTTACCTTCATCTTCATCTTCACCCTTTATAAAGAGTTTTATTCCTAAGTAAATCGGTATTAATCCTAACAAACCTACCCACTGATCAGGAATGAGTGTTACTCCAAATGTTGCTAAGAGACTGATTAAAACTAAAAGTGCAAAACCAAGATATTGGCCAATGACTATATCTCTTGGATAAATACGGTTTCCATTCGACTCCATGCTAGCTACTCCGCCATTACTCGATTTAGCTTGTGTCCTTGCCTGAGAGAACAGTAACATCAAGACAAAAATGTCATCGACATTGGTTACTATAAAAGAACCTAAAGCAGAGAGAATTGTTAAAATTAAATTCATTTGTGGTTCCTCCTTCATGATAAACTCAATCATTGAACAATTGAGTTCATTTTCATTATGTTGCACTGATCAGATTAGTTTTTTATCTAAGCATTTCAATAACAATTTTAAAAACTAACCTATAATAGGAGCAATTTGCTCAAATATCTAATAAAAGGCAAAATATCATAAATTCCTATAACGAGGAAAAGAATTGCTAGTTGGTCTTTGCACACATACGTCACAGTTACAACAAGTAACCAAACCTATATATGAAAAACACCTATAGTCATAGAAAGAGATATTGAGCAAAGTTTAAATACAGGATAGCCAATGTTAAGACATAGAACAAAATAACCTAATATTCCCACTTCATTATAAAAAATTCAACCTGCACTTATGAATAGTGCAGGTTAGTCATCATTCACATTATTGTTTTTTATTTAACATGTGAATAGCATGTCCCATCACACCTTCTGCTGCTTCCATAAGTGGCTCTGGTAAGGTAGGATGTGCATGAATCGTAAGACTGAGATCTTCGGCTGTTGCCCCGGCTTCAATAGCAAAAACAGCTTCTGCAATGAGAGAGGATACTTCTGGCCCTACCATTTGCACACCTAACACGCGATTAGTTTCCTTATCTGCCACAACTTGTACAAAACCATCGGCATCCGAGACAGATAATGCCCTACCGTTAGCTGAGAATGGAAAACGACTAGAAACTGTTTCATAACCTTTTTCCTTTGCTTCCTTCTCCGTTAAACCAGTATAGGCAACTTCAGGATCACTGAAAATAACAAACGGCATCGCTTGAAAATCAATGACACTGTTTTGGCCACTGATCACTTCTGCTGCTACCTTTCCTTCATAGCTAGCCTTATGAGCAAGGAGATCACCACCAGCACAATCCCCTATTGCATAAACATGGTCAACGTTTGTTTGACATTTTTTATTTATCTTAATAAATCCTCGTTCGTTTAACTCCAATCCGATATTTTCAAGACCGATTTTTCCTGTGTTTGGTTTTCTCCCAATAGAAACTAAGCAATAATCACCTTTAATAATTTCCTCCTTTCCATCAACTTGAACACGAACATTAACTTCATCCTCTGTATTTTCCCCGCCTTGAACAAGAGCATTCGTTATAACAGTAACTCCAAGTTCCTTTAAATGACGTTTTACCGTTTTTGTTAGGATAGGATCGGTCCCGGACAAAATTGCATCCGATCCCTCAAGGATAGTCACTTTTGCCCCAAACTTTGCATAAGCAGTACCTAACTCTAAGCCGATATAACCACCACCCACCACAACTAAATGATTGGGTACTTCCTGTAGTTGCAATGCCTCCGTTGAAGAGATAATCCTTTTTTGATCAAATGGCATACTTTCTAACTCGACTGGTAAAGAACCTATTGCAAGAATTAAGTCTTTGTAAGAAAAGATTTGTTCTTCGTTCTCTATTTTTAATTTTGCACTATGTGCTTCAGTGAGATAGGCCTCCCCACTGATGACCTGTACACCATTTCCTTTTAACAAGGTACGAATCCCATTTGTTAGTTTGTTCACGATTCCGTCTTTCCACTTTACTACTTCAGGCATATCTACTTCAATATTGCCCGATACCTTGATGCCCATTGCATTGGCATGTTTAATGTGTTTTACTCGTTCAGATGCACTAATTAGTGCCTTTGATGGTATACAGCCACGATTGAGACAAACCCCACCTAGTTCGGCTTTATCAACCAAGACCACTTTTTTTCCTAATTGAGCAGCACGTATAGCCGCCACATAACCTCCAGACCCTGCTCCTATCACTAAAAGATCTACATCTTTTTTTACTTCTCCAGTCATCCTAGATTCCTCCTTTGATAAATAACTATAATTACTATTTGTACTCAAGGATATAGTTGTGTAATATGTATCTAACCTTTTTCTTATTTTCACCTATTTTTCTTCTCTTATTAGACTAAACTTGAAATTTATATAAGATAACCTAGTTTTTATTGAAAAGGGCTTTCCTGTATATACGGAAAGCCCTTTTACCTTTACTCTTTCACTCGCATAAGTCTTAAACTATTTAACGCTACAAGAAGTGTTGCCCCCATATCTGAAAGAATGGCAATCCAAAGCGTTAGCCAACCAGGTATAACTAGTAGTAATGCAATTAGCTTAATACCAATAGCAAAAGTAATGTTAGCCTTAATTATATTTAGAGCTTTACGGCTTAGTCTTACAGCAAATGGAAGTTTTCCCAAATCATCTCCCATTAACGCAACGTCTGCCGTCTCGATCGCTGTATCTGTACCAGCTCCACCCATGGCTATACCGACTGTTGAGGCTGCCAATGCCGGAGCATCGTTAACACCGTCCCCAACCATGGCTACATTCCCATGTTCTGATCGTAACTGTTTGATATAATCCAATTTATCTTGAGGCATTAATTCTGCCTGAATATCAGATACCCCAACATGCTCCCCTATTGCCTTTGCAGTACCCTGATTATCACCAGTTAGCATTATCGTTTGTTTTATCCCTAACTGATGTAGCTTTTGAATCACATCTTTGCTTGTTTCACGAACTTCATCAGCTACTGCAATAACTGCAAGTATATTTTGTTCAGTTCCAATAATCATTGCAGTTTTTCCCTGATTTTGAAGGTTTCTAATCTTATCTTCGAACTCTTGGCTAAAATCAGGAACATATAACTCCTTAAAGAGTTTTGGACTTCCTATATAATAGGTTGTTCCATTTACAATTCCTTTTATACCCCGACCCGTAATAGAAGAGAAGTCCTCGACATTTACATCTGAATAAGTGATATTTTCTTGCTCTGCTTTTTTCATAATTGCTGAAGCAAGAGGGTGCTGAGAACGGTATTCAAGAGCTGTAACGATTGAAAGTAATTCTTTCTCTTCTATTTGTTGATTTAATACAGTAAAGTCTGTTACAACTGGGACACCTTTGGTTAGTGTACCTGTTTTATCAAATGCAATGGACTTTAAGGCACCCATTTCTTCAAGGTAAACACCGCCTTTAATCAGCACACCTTTTTTCGCTGCATTCCCGATTGCTGAAACAATCGAAATTGGTGTAGAAATAACTAACGCACAAGGACATCCGACAACAAGAACAGCTAAACCTTGGTACACCCATGTTCCCCAGCTTCCATCAAAGAATAATGGAGGAACTACAGCAACTAATGCTGCAATAACCATAATGATAGGTGTATAATATTTTGCAAATTTATCAACAAAAGCTTGGGCTGGCGCACGCTCTCCTTGCGCTTCCTCTACAAGATGAATAATTTTAGAAATTGTTGTATCTTCTACAAGTTTTGTTATTTTTACTTCAAGTAATCCTTCTTCGTTTAAAGTACCTGCAAATACTTCGTCATCAACTGTTTTTCCGACGGGTACTGATTCACCTGTAATCGCTGCTTGGTTGACGGCAGAGTAGCCATTTACGACTACACCATCCATCGCAATCTTTTGTCCGGGTTTCACGATCATGATGTCACCAACAACGATATCGTCTACATGAATCATTAGTTCTTGCCCATTCCGTCTTACAAGTGCTTCTTTTGGCGCGATATCCATTAATGAACGAATCGATTGTCTTGCTCGATCCATGGAGAATCGTTCAAGCTCTTCACTGATAGCAAAGAGAATGACAACAAGAGCAACTTCTCCCCATTCACCAATAATAGCTCCACCTATAACAGCTACCGTCATAAGGGTTTTCATGTCAAATTCGAAGCGTAATAAGTTTTGAAAACCTATTTTAAAAAGCGACAATCCTCCTACCAACATTGATGCTAAAAATAATAAGGTTGTAAGAAGATTTTCTTCTCCATTTACAAAGTTGGAGAGATAACCTAAGGCAAGGAACGAAGTTGAATAAAGCAGTGTACTATACTTTTTATAAAATGGAATCTTTTCTTCTTTTGTTTCAACTGTTACCTCTTGCGAAACATTCCGAGCAGATTTTTCAGGAAACACTTTTAAATTCTCAAAAGCGCCTGCCTTTTCTAGCTCTTCAACCGACGCATTTCCATATACATCGATTTTTGAAGCTCCAAAGTTTACTTTTGCATCCTGAACTCCTGATATTTGTTTTACATTTTTTTCAAATTTTCCAGCACAGTTTGCACAGGAAAATCCCTCAACACGGTAAACATTTTTATCTTCAATTAACACAGGTTCGATACGTCTCTTCGGTTTTTCTGGTGCAACTTTAAGATTCTCAAAAGCACCAGCCTTTTCTAGCTCTTCAACGGTTGCATTGCCGAATACATCAATTTTAGAAGCCCCAAAATTGACTTTAGCATCCTGTACTCCTGGTAATTTTTTTACATTTTTTTCGAACTTCTCTGCACAGCTTGCACATGAAAATCCATCAACACGATAGACATTTTTCTCCTCTAATGGCTTCGTTGCTTCACTCATTTTTAATAACCTCCTTCTTAATTAACAAATGTTTATTTTATCAATACAGGTGGAATTCCTATTTTCTTGGTCACCTCTCATTATAATATTAATTTGAATGTTATATTATATTGCTATTCTATACCAACACATATAGATAGTCAAATGATTATTTGATTGAAGTTAAATTTTTTTGCTATGAAGGATTAAACTAAACGTTTTACGAATCTACTCATTTGAATTAATCATAACTATAACCCTTTCTTTTTTGCTTATTATTCAACTCCAACAACTCCTATGATCCAAGATGCTACGTAAAAAACAGCCACACCAAGTAAAACATAAAGACCAGTTTTTCGGTTTTCCGATTGATTAACTACTGGAAGTAAGTCCGTTGCCGCAACATACAGAAAAACACCTGCGGAAAAGGACAAACTTATTCTTGCAAAAGAATCGCCTAGTACTTCAGCTGCAAATCTTGTGTCGCTGAGTAGCCATACTAAAGCCCCCCCAAATATGGTAGCAGAAGCCAGTACTAACGACGCAATAAAAGCCTTTTTCCTGTCATTGAACGCTACGAGAACAATCGAAGAAATGGTTAAGCCATCTGGTACTTTATGAAGTAATACGGCAGTAAACACAAGAAGTCCTAATTCACCACTTACCTCGAATCCCGCAACAATTGAAACCCCATCAAAGAAACTATGAATGGTCATTCCTATAAAGGCACCTAAACCACCCGTTTTTTCACTGAGTTTATCTTTATGCCTTTCATAGCCGAAATGAAAATGAGTCGTGAGGATTCTTTGAAAAGCAAATAATACTAAAAATCCTACTAATATATAAATTCCATTTTCAGGTGAATTTTCTAATCCTTCTGGCATTAAATCAAGAATACCAATAGATAAAAGAAAACCTGCACTAAAAGCCATTAAATATGTAAGAGTTTGTGAGGACCATTTTTTTCTTACGACAATAAGTCCTCCAACAAGATTGGCTATACTTGTGAGTAACACAAGAGATACTACAGTCCATGATAACATTACAAAATCTCCTTATTTATTCATTCCATTTCACCTATAAATTCGGACCATTAGGGAACAATTCCGAGAAAAACAAGATTTAAGCCCTAGTGGACCACCCGGGGCTTAAATCTCCTTACATAATTGTTTATCTGCTGGTTTTTCTTAGGTTTTTTTATGGTTTAATTTTTGAACAGCTACATTCCATCATGAAAAGAGAAAGGAATGAGTTGTCTGGTAATATTTTAAGCTAATTTTTAACAACACTCACCAGATTTACTTCTTTTCCTTTAACTGTAGTGCTTCTTGCATAAGGTGGTGCACATGATTGCTTACCAGCCTATAAAAAACCATCTTCCCTTTTTTACGGTACTCTGCGAGTCCCATATTACGTAACATACGTAGGTGGTGTGAAGCAGTAGCATTAGTGGAACCAATAATCGTTGCTACATCACAGACACACATTTCATCTTCTTGCGTAAGTGCATAAACAATTTTCAACCGTGTATCGTCCGCAAAAACTTTAAACAATTGTGATAAGCCATCCGTTTGACCGACTTCCTGCTGACGGCGTTCAACCTTTTCTGGGTCATATATAAATGTCTCACAAGCATCTTTTCCCCTTGATTTTATACCATCTAAATCAAGTTCCTTTTTATTTATGGAAGTAATACTCAAAACAACCCCTCCTCTGTAAGTAGTGTATACAATAACATTCAAATTATTATTTGTATATATATCAGTATAATTAATATAACGTTTCATTGCAACAATAAAATATACATTTGTATGTTATACTTTAAAATAATACATTATTGAGGAGGATAAACTGGATGTACTATATCATTGCAGTCATCGTTTTACTCATTGATCAACTATTGAAGTCTGCGATTGTCAAATGGATGGAAATAGGTCAAACTATTCCCTTATGGGAGGGAGTATTCCATATTACTTCTCTTCGAAATAAAGGAGCAGCATTTGGAATCTTGCAAGGGCAACGTTGGTTATTCATTATAGTAACTATAATTGTTGTATTAGGTATTATTTATTACTTACAAAAAGAAGGAAGGAAAAACCGCCGAGCCTCCCTGGCCTTATCAATTTTGTTAGGTGGAGCATTAGGGAACTTTTTTGACCGCTTGATTAGAGGAGAAGTAGTAGATAGCCTTGATTTTCGGCTTATCGATTATCCGATTTTTAATCTTGCAGACGTTTTCATTGTTTCTGGTGTTGCTCTGCTTATTTTAGATATGTGGTTGGAAACTCGAAAGGGACAACAAAAACATGAAAGTAAAAAAGTATAATTTTAAAGAGAATTTGTATTGGAATTAGGAACACAAACAAGCAAATTTAAATATACAAAAAAGTCGGTTAATCCGTAATTTAGAGAACCGACTTTTTTAATAGTTATTCAAAAAAGAAATACAAACCAACAAGAAATAATCCAACGCCAATTACTTTACTCAAGAGTTTCTGCCACCGTACCATCCATCCAGTACTCTTCAATACCCTAGCCAACCATCCAATGATCAAAAAGGGCGTCCCATGGCCAATACCATATACTAGTAGCAAAAGGGTACTTTTAACCAGTGATCCAGTCATCGATGCAAAGGCGATCATAGCAATAATCATAGGTGTTGTACACGGTGAAGGTGTAAGGCCAAACAAAGTACCTAACGAGTAAGCCTTCATTATAGGATTACGAGGTTTTTGTTGTTTTTTTTCAGGTTTGGCATAAAAGGTAACAACTCTAAATGGAAGTAACTCCAGAAAGTGATGAAACCTTAATCCGATAACATAAAATCCAATAAATAAAAATAGGAAACCTAGAAAATTGTGAAATAAATCTTCGTATTGTTCCGTCCATTTTAATACTTGATCACCAAAAAAAATACTAACTACACCAAGAATCGTGAATGTAACTGTAAAAGAAAACATAAAGGTCAAAGCGATAGGAAAAATGCTTTTGTTCTTGGATTCTCCTTTAAAAGCAAAGATACTTGATGCCATCCCTAACATACAAGGATTAAAACTTGTCAATAATCCGACCGAAAAACTAACGATTATTGCAATAGAAAAGTGAATATTCGCCAATTGATCTATAATCTGAGTCGCCCACTCCATTTTTATCACCCCTTGTACAAGGCTATTAAAGGATGATAAATATTATTCGGTTATAAACAAAGCATTATCCATTACCTTATGGAACATCAAAAATAATCGCTACAATGGAGCTTAATAGAAGTACTCAGGGTAAAAGCACCATACCAGTAACAAATATTAACCAATTACAATTGGCAATGATACTTCGAAAGAACAATTAATCACCTAAATTAAATATTGGTATGTATCCCATGTACCTTAAACAAAGATGCTTAAAATGAAATATTGTTAACTATTGTAGAGGTAGCTAACTATATTTCAGAACAAACCTCTCTACATTTTCTTCATTGATAAAATAAGATGGCTTCCCCCATCCAAAAATTCATAGTCGTTTCTTGTTGTTTAGAAGTGCCAAGGATTTCCTATGGAGGGTAACTACAAATCCTATGCGATAGAAGGTAATATATATTGGCAAAGAATACTACAAAGACTGGATTGGGAAGAAGCAGAAAGAGACCATGCATATAAAAAAACTTTAAAAAGGCTAGAGGAAACTAAATTTTAGTTCCATTAGTTGATTGCAACTGGTTCACTATCTATCTTTAATATCAAATACGTTATTAAAGATAACAATGGTAATTCAATTAAAGGCCCAATTATTAGTACTAATGCAATTAGTGGTTCATGCGGAAAAGCTGTCATAGCAATAGCCAATGCAATTGGAGAATTTCTTGCCAAAGTCGTTAAGTTTAAACTGGCTTTATTAGCCTTATTAAACTTAAATATTCGACCTATAATCCGTCCCATAATAAAATTAATGAAAAAGAACCCTAGTATTGGTAACAATAGTTGAAGTAATAGTTCCAAATTATCTAGTAATAATCTTCCCTGTGAAGCAAACATGGCTATGATAGCCATGCCTAAGAATACGACTGGTAAGGAACTAATTTTTTCTAGTAACCTCTCTTCTCTTGCTTTCTTTTTTAATAGAAAACATCTCGTTAAGTAAGCAGCAACGAAAGGAAGTATTAATACAAGTAAGATACTCTCCACAACAATAGAAACATCCACGATACCCACTGTGCCCGAAAACAAGTAAAGATATAATGGTAACAACACTAATTGTAAAATTAAGTTTAGCGGTAGTATACTTGTTGATAGTGCGACATTTCCTTTTGCAATACCTGTAAAGATTATATACCAGTCCGTACAAGGTGTGACCATTAGCATGATAAACCCAAGCCATAATGCTGGATTATCTGCTAAGAATGTCGCTGCTAGCAACCAAGCCAACAGTGGTGTAAGGATAAAATTCATGCCTATACTAGCCAATGTGAATTTTCGATTTGAAAAAGAACGTTTTATATCTTTCACTGGAATTTGTAAGAAGGTTATATAAAGCATAATAATTAATAATGGAAGGATAGCCTTATCAGCGTATATTTCAATACCATCTACTTGCCCAATGATTAATCCAATCAATACTGATAAAATAATTAAAACCGTATATAATTTCTCGAATAAGCCCAAAGTTATCACCTTACTTTTCTCGAACTACCCAATCATACTTCTTCTGAATATGTTTCATTAAATACTCTGCATCATACCCTACACCTTGCAAAAGTGCAGAACCCCGTCTATATTGCCACGGTAAACCTAGAAAATATAAACCTTCTATATTGGTAATACCTCTATTATGTATAGGTTTCCCTTTTTCGTCTAATATGCGTGATACGTTTAACCATGAATAATCAGATGTGAAACCGGTAGCCCAGATTATATTATGTACATCAAGAAACGTGTTGTCTTGGAATTTAATCTTATCTTCCTTAGCGTCAATTGATCTATTTTTAATGACAACATCACCACTTCGAATAGCATATTTCAAATCATAACCAAAGATTGGGTCCCCTCTTTTTTGAATTAATTTCCCTATGAATGAATTGGAAGTTGCCTTTAATACGCCAACCTTATCAAACCACCAAAATATACTTCTATTTCTAAATGTCAAAGGCAGAAATGTTAAACGTTGACCAGTAGATAGATAAGTCTTCTTTTCTCGTGAAATTTCTACAGCTATTTGCGCTCCACTATTTCCACCACCCACAATTAGAACATTACCTTCTTTTAATTGAGATGGGTTTTGATATTCGGATGAATGTAACTGAACAATCTCCTTTGATAACTTATTCGCAAAGGCAGGAATTCTTGGCCTCTGAAAAGGACCGGTTGCTATTATGATATTCTCGGCTTTATATTCCATATGCTCAGTTGAAATGTGAAAAATATCATTCTTTTTTCGAACACTAATTACATTAGTATTATATTTAATCGGTAGTTTAAAAGATTGCGCATAGACCTTTAGATATTGTGATATTTCATCTTTTGAAGGAAAGCCATCAGGATCGCCATTGAGTTCTAGTCCCGGTAAAGAACTAAATGATTTTGGAGTAAACAGAACTAAAGAATCGTACCTCTTATCCCATACCTCTCCTACTTCTTCACTATCCAATATGAGGAAAGAATGATTATATTGTCTTAAGTAATAACCCATTGCAAGACCTGCTTGTCCAGCACCGATAACAATCGTATTGTACATTTCTTCACATCCTATCGGTAAACTATAGGCTAAATTGTGTTAATCGGTAAGCTATTCAATCCATAATTGAACAGCTTACCTAAAAAATTAGCCTTTTACTTTTAAAAGCCTTAGTGCATTTAAAATTACGATTATGGCAGCACCTGTATCGCTTAGCACGGCCATCCAAAGAGTAAGCCACCCCGGAAATATAAGAACCAATGCTACAAATTTTACAATTAACGAAAACCAAATATTTTGTTTAATAATAGTTAATGCTTTTCTACTTAACCTAACGGTATGTGGCAATTTTTCCAGATTATCTGCCATTAAGACAATATCAGACGTTTCCATTGCTGTATCGGTTCCTGCTCCACCCATCGCAATCCCTAAATCTGCAGTGGCAAGTGCTGGTGCATCGTTTATGCCGTCACCAACCATAGCGACTTTGTGACCTTCTTTTTGTAGTTGTTTAATCGCATCCACTTTATCTTCTGGCAATAGTTCTGCAAAATAACGATTGACATTAGTTTCGCTTGAAATCATCTTGGCTGTGCCCTCATTATCACCAGTTAACATCACCAGTTGATTTACACCAACTTGTTTCAATCCATTTAATGCTTTAACAGTAGTTGAGCGAATAGTATCGGAAACAGAGATAATCCCCATTATATCTTGTTGTGTACCGATTATCACTACTGTTTTTCCATGACTTTGTATCTTTTCTACTTTAGACCTAACATCATCTAAAGATATTTCCAGATCTTCAAACAATTTAAGATTACCAGCATAATGAACTTCTCCATTAATTGTTGCTTGAACACCTTTACCGACTATATTTTTAAATAACTCCCCTTCCTTAGCCTGAACTCCCTTCTCCTTCGCGTATTTAACAATCGTTTTTGCTATCGGATGAGTGGAGTAATCTTCCAATGTAAACGCTAGTGATACTAATTCGTCTTCAGAGATACTTATTGCTTCAAGTCCAGTAACTTTTGGCTTTCCTTCCGTTAATGTCCCTGTTTTATCAAACGCAATCGTATTAATAGCACCTGCTTTTTCTAGGAACGTACCACCTTTGATTAACACACCATTCTTTGCAGCGTTTCCGATAGCAGAAACAATTGCAACAGGAGTAGATATAACCAATGCACAAGGACAGGCAACTACTAATAATGCAAGACCTTTATAAACCCACTCTCCCCAAGTACCAAAGCCGATTAGGGGTGGTATCACGATTACAAATAGTGCTAAAGCAAAAACTATAGGTGTATAGATACTGGCAAACTTATCAATAAATGCTTGAGTTGGAGCCTTTTGCTCCTGTGCTTCTTCAACCAAATGAATGATTTTTGATATGGTTGTATCTTCGACTAACTTAGTAACTTTGATTTCA
Organism: Oceanobacillus bengalensis; assembly: GCF_003628445.1. Taxonomy (GTDB): domain Bacteria; phylum Bacillota; class Bacilli; order Bacillales; family Amphibacillaceae; genus Oceanobacillus; species Oceanobacillus bengalensis. The sequence goes on along the minus strand of NZ_RBZO01000024.1, from coordinate 41,760 downwards.
ATCGAACCACTTTCATTAATGGTCCCTGCATATACAGTATCTCCGATTAATTTATCTACAGGTATTGACTCCCCAGTGATAGGTGCCTGATTAACACTAGTTTCACCTTGAATGATCTCACCATCTAGCGGAATTCGATCACCGGGTTTAATAACAACAATCTGACCAACTGAAACTTCTTCTACAGGTTTTTTAACTAATTCTGAACCTACTTTAATCCATGCCTCTGATGGTGCTAAATCCATTAAATTCCGAATAGATTTTCTAGTTTGCTCAATGGATCTATTTTGCAAGGCATTACCTAATGCAAATAACCATACTACGGTTGCACCTTCAAACCATTCTCCAATCAATGCAGCCCCAATAGCAGCTGCGGACATTAGAACATTCATATCAAGCGAACGACTTTTTATAGCATAATAGGCACTTTTCACTGGTTTATAACCACTAATAACGACAGCAACAGCATATAGAATGGTGGTCATTAATGGCGATATACCATTATAAGAACCAATAAACCCAAGTGCAATTAAAATACCAGAGAAGGTAATTAAGCCATATCCCTCTTTGTTTTTAGGAGAATCTGTAGATTGATTGCTATTTGTGATAAGTGAAGCTTTATACCCTAGCTTAGATATTTCTGAAACAATATCATCGACACTATTATCATGCTCCACTTTCATTTTTCCTGTTGAAAAATTGACAGTAACTGTATTAACTGTTGGAATCGTATTTAAATGATTTTCAATACTTTTAGCACAACTACTGCAGTCCATTCCTATGACATCATAAGTTCTTACATTTCTGTTTTGTATCAGAGGTTCGGCCGTATAGCCAAGCTTTTGGACTTCACTTTCTATACTGTCAAGAGACAATGCGTTGTTTCCGATTATCTGCAATTTAGCAGTATTGTAATTCACCTTTGCCTCTTGAATGTTATTTAACCCTCTCAAACCTTTTTCTATCGTTAATGCACAAGAAGGACAATCCATTCCATGTATCCTATATTTGACCTTCTCACCCCTATCAGGAGTTGCATTAATGTTAGGGGGTTCCTCAACCTTTCTACAACAACTTGATGTTTCTAAGGTGTTATCATCTTCTTTGTTAGTGTAACAAGACTTTATCTCTAAATCTTTATTAGGTTCTTGGCTACAACAAACTTCGGTAGTTTTACCATTTTCATTCTTAGATTGATTACTACAACAAGTTGAATTTGTTGCAATAATTGCTATTCCCTGAGATGAATTTTGACTGTTGCAACAACTGTCCTCCTCTTTTTTAGCCACCTTTTCGGCATTACTATTGCAACAGTCTTTATTATCTTCAATAGTTATCAGTTCTTCTTTCGGACCGCAGCACTTATCTGCCATTCATTCCACCTCCATTAATCTATATGATTTTTACAACAAGCAATATCATTTTGAACATCTTCAAGCACCACATCAAACATGGTTAATAAATCACGTACTAGTTGATTACGCACGCGGTAATATACATATTTTCCATCTTGTCTCCCGACAATAAGCCCACAACCTTTTAAGCACGCCAAATGCTGTGATATGTTCGATTGATTGCCATTTAAATCGTCAACAATTTGAGAAACTGTTTTTTCCTCAGTTTTTATACTTTCGAGTATTTGAATTCTGGTTTTATGTGAAAAGCCGTGCAAGAACTTCATTTTTGTATCAATATCGACTTTTAACAAGTAAGTACCCTCCTTATATTAGACATCACTAATATGTTCTGATATTATCATATTAGCAATCACTAATATGTGTGTCAAACTTTCAATTGTGAAAAGTATTTGAACAATATAGGATTAAGCCTTACACATAAAAGTTTGATGGTAAAATGAAATTTACTAAAGAATAGGTAGGTGCATTGATGAAAAATAATAATTCCCCATTTAAATTTGTTGTAATTATCACATTAGTTATTGTTGCATTAATAGTTGCTTTGGTCGTTATCAATAACAATAATTCTGAATCAAATGAAGAAACAACTTTTGACAAACAACCAACAATAGATGGACAACCTACGTTAGGTGATTTAGATGCCCCTGTAACAGTAGTGGAATTTGGTGATTTTAAATGTCCTTCATGTAAAGCATGGGGGGAAAATATTTACCCACAATTAGTAAGTGATTACGTTGACACAGGGAAGGTTAAATTCTCGTTTATAAATGTTTTATTTCACGGTGAAGAATCGAAGTTGGCGTCATTAGCTGCGGAATCAGTTTACAAACAAAATCCTGAAGCATACTGGGAATTTCATAAAGCGCTCTTTAAGGAACAACCAAGTGTGAATCATGACAGTAGTTGGGTTACAACAGAAAAGATTCTTGAAGTAGCAAGTGGAGTGTCAGGCATTGATACGGATAAATTAAAAACGGCAATTGAAAGCAATTCCGAAATGAATGAAGTCAATAAGGATACAGAATTGGTAACAGAATTCGATGTCCAACTAACACCAACTATTATGGTTAATGAAACAATGATTGAAGACCCTTTTGACTATGAAGCAATTAAAAAAGCTATAGATGACGCTTTAGAGGAAGATTAGGATTATGAAGAAAGTAGATATTTCTCAGCTATCACTTTATGTTGCTTGGCTAGTTTCGGTTGTTGCAACACTTGGGAGCCTTTACTTTAGTGAAATAAGAGGGTTTGTTCCATGTGAACTTTGCTGGTATCAGCGTATTCTGATGTATCCATTATCTTTATTACTTGGAATAGCAACATTTCAAAATGACCGGTCTGTTAAGAAGTATGTGTTACCAATGGCCATCATCGGCTGGTCTATTTCACTCTTTCACTATTTAGAGCAAAAAGTTCCGGGTTTTGCAGCAATTAAGCCATGTGCCAATGGCGTTCCATGTAGTGCCGAGTATATTAATTTGCTTGGATTTATTACAATACCATTTTTAGCATTCGTTGGTTTCACTCTAATTATCGTATTTATGCTATTTATTAAGAACCCAAAGAAAAACCAATAATAAATAGAGGTGCAATTCCATATAAACATGAATTGCACCTCTTTTCATTTACTTTTTATACCTTCTTATACTTCTACCCTACTGAACCCCTAACATTATTCCAACGTACACGGATAGGACCATTAATAACGCAGAGAATGTTGAAATAAAAACGGAATTCCTTTTAATAGCAGCAAAAATGGTTAATACCATAAATAATAACCCTAATCCAAATAACAAGTAACTTTCCATTCCAAAGGATACTGTTACATTAAAGGTGTCTGAACTACTAGCATTTTGTATTACATTTACAATTTCCCCATCATATATAGCTTCAAAAAGTGGTGAAGCACCTTCCGTTATTAACAGCATATAGATTTGATGTGGCGGCCATGACTGTCCCATAAATGCAGTCAATCCAAACACAATTAGTGCATAAGCACTTTCTGCTCTCGCCCATTTTAGAGGATTGAATGATTCCTGATTATTTTTTCGCCTAAATAGAATCCCATTAATGAATGCAAATAGAATTAATGAAATAATAAATATATGTTTTAATAAAAGTGCTTGTCCATAATTTACAATAAGGCCATTCTGGTATTCTTGTAAAACAGTTGCATTTGGATCGTCGTATGAATTAATATCAATCTCCATTGTAAAGTAACCAGCCACAATAGTAATAGCAAGACAGATGATAGCAACAGGAGTAAACCACTTAAGAAATGCTGACCAATTATTTTTATTTTTGGAGAACCAACTTACAACAAATAAAATACCAATCCAAATGGTTACCGCAAGAAAATGTAGTGAATGGAAAAGAAATCCTTGCCATTCTGTAATTGTTGCGGCATGGCTGGATCTTGTATAACCGAGAAGCATTAGCAAAGTAAGAACAAGAGCCCATGTTATTAAATGTGTTTTTGATTTGAAGTTTTTGGCAAATAATACACAAATTAAAATAATTGATACAAAAGTCATGAACAACCATGCTTTTCCTATTTCAAAGGTAAATACAACGTTTTTTATAACTAACCAAAAGTCATAATCACCAGCCAATATTATGGCGGTTTGGAAAACTGGTAGGAAAGCTGCAATAGGTATTATACCTGCGACTATATAAAGAACTTTCTTTGGTATATATATAGTTGGTCTTTTATTTTCTGAAACTAAGGATAGAATAAAATATCCGATTAGTAAGGAAAAACAAATATACAACAAAAACTCAGTTAGTGAAATTAATAGCATAAAGCACCTCCCTCTTATTTCTTCCGTTTACCAATTATCATCCATACTATTAATAATATGCCAAAGATAAATAGGAAAATAATAATTACAGATACCACAGAAGATTGCTCACTCTCATCGTCTGTTTGTTGTTCTGTCGAGGTTTGCTTCTCTGAATCTTGATTTAATTCATTTCCATTTGCCTCTTCACCATTAAGTTCCTCATTATTTGAACTACTATCAGTTTGTTCATCTTTGGTTTGGACTCCATTGTCCTCAGACTGATTATTTTCAGATCCCTTTACAGTAAAAGAATATTGATTTTCAATAAGATGACCGTCTGCTCCAACTATTTTCCAATTTACTTGATAAGTACTTGCTTCAAGTGCGTCCTGAAATGCTGCTTTTAACACATTATCCGTTATCTCAACAGACGAAGGTTGAATTTCCTTCCCAGTATCATTTACAAGGGAGAGAGTACTCCCGTTTTCAATTTTAGTGTTAAATGATAACTCTATACTATCTATACTTTCTTCTAGTTGTTCTCCATCTGTTGGTGTTGCTTTTTCTAGAACAGAATGTGCACTAGCCATACTAAATGGGATAATACTAAATAAAATTATTACAACTAACAATAGATAAATCCCTCTTACTTTAACCATATAATCTTCCTTTCCCTAAGTAATTTAAATTACCTTCATCAGAATCATATCATTAACTGAATAAAAGATAATTAGTCTGTCTCAATTGTAAGTAAATCGTCAATAATATAACTATAATTAGTGATATAGATTATTGACAAAAAGTAAGCCCCCATTAAGTTAAATGGAAGCTGATTAGTATATAGAATTTTTAATGATTTCTAATGTTGATGGTCATGGTCATGGGATTCATGATCGTTTTGACACATTAATGAGTCTTCGTGAGGGTGATCATTATTTTCCATCTGAATGGTCACATGACCAATACCTTTGTGCTCTAATTCATGCTCTATTGTTCTCAATATTTTTTGACTTTCAAGAACTGATAAATTCCCGTCTACCACCGCATGGCATGAGAGAGCATTTTGTCCACTGGTAATACTCCAAACGTGTAAGTCATGAATACTTAATACACCTGTAACATTCTCCATTATTTTTATAATGTTGTCCAAATCAACATTTTTGGGAGTACCCTCCATTAATACGTGTACAGCATCTTTCGTCACTCGCCAACCACTTATTAACACAAGAATTGCTACAATAACGCTCGCTAGTGGATCAGCCCAACCCCATCCAAAGAACATTATTAACAATGCTGCAGTAACTGCGCCAACAGAACCAAGTAAATCCCCTAACACATGAAGAAAGGCTGCACGTAAGTTTAAATTTTCTTCTGTATCACCACGCATTAATATCCATGCAACAAAGATATTTACCAATAAACCGATAGAAGCAATAATTAGCATTCCAGTCGATGCAACTTCAGGTGGTTCTGTAAAGCGGTGATAAGCTTCATAAAATATATAGATGGAAATTAATATGAGTGTGACCCCGTTAAATACAGCTGCTAATATTTCAAATCGTTTATATCCATAAGTTTTACTGTAATTAGCCACTTTTCCCCCAAGTGTAAAGGCCAATAATCCGACTCCAAGTGATACGGAGTCACTTAACATATGTCCTGCATCAGATAATAACGCAAGACTATTGGTAATGAATCCGCCAATCGCTTCAATAATCATATAACCTGTAATAATGATAAAACTAATCATTAACGCCTTTTTGTTTGCTCCATGTGTATGGTCATGTCCATGATCGTGTCCCAATTGTAAAACCTCCTACTTTTAATTTGTATGTGGTATATATTTATACATGTTCATATAACAATATTAATGACGCAAATTATTTTTTCTTAACCTTTATTATTGGTTATGGAATACTAATTATGACAAGCGTGTTCTATAGTTTGCCTTAACATATTCATTACGTGCTCATCATCATGAGAGTAATATAATGTTGTCCCTTCCCTACGATATTTGACTAAGCGTAAATTTTTCAAAAAACGTAATTGATGTGAAACAGTCGATTGTCTAAGGTGTAAGGTTTCTGAAATTCCATTTACAGAGAATTCTTTATGAAACAATAAGTTAAGAATCCGTATTCTGGTTGGATCTCCTAATGCTTTAAAAGTTTGCGATACTACAAATAATGTTTCTTCATCCAAGTCCTTATTGTCTATTTCTGCACGTTCCTTGTTATCTTCCATAGCAGTTTCCCCCTTGTAAAATTTATATGTATATAAGCCGAGTAAAAATTAGATTAAGTAGACTATATTATAATCCAACCGATATATGCATATATTAGTATATGTTCATATTTTATATATATCAAATACGATTGTCAATTAGTATTATAAATAAACAGTATAATCATTAGTCGATAACAATATAAAATAAGAGACAACCTTTTTTAGGGAGCGATTATATGGGTACAGCTTGGATAATTAGTGCGTTCGCCTCCGCTCTTGGCATTAGTATTGGTGGTGGACTTGCATGGATAATGAAGGGATTCCAACGAGGATTTGGCTTTATTTATTCATTATGCGCTGGTCTTATAGTTGGATTATTATTTCTTGAAATGATTCCTGAAAGTATTGAGTTAGGTGGTTGGATAATTCTCGCCATTGGAATTGCAATTGGCTTGCTACTATTTCAATACATTCATCAATTGATGGATAAAATTACGATCATCACAGATAGTCATCAAAAAGACATTTTTGTTCGTTCTGGGGTGCTTTTAGCCTTTAGCATTGCGTTTCACAATTTCCCAGTTGGTATTGTGCTTGGACCAACAATGGGTACGGATATAGGTGGTCTAATGCTAACAACACTTGTGTTACATAACATACCAGAGGGGATAATTGTCTTTACTCCATTGTTTCTAGCTGGATTTGGCATATTTACTTGTGTTTTTATTACTGCCATTATTACACTACCAATTGCTTTAGGAACATTGCTAGGACAATCATTCAATTTAGGAATTCCTTCCTTACTTGCATTTATGATAAACCTCTCCATTGCTATCATTTTTATGGTTGCAGTAAAAGAGATTTTCGGGGAAGCAGTTAGGAATTCTACTTTATTATTTTCCTTAGTGATTGGGCTGTTTGGATTTGGAATTATTTATTTGTACATGAACTTTTCACTTTAAGGAAAAAAATGTTACGCCTTTCATTGTAAACATACCTTGATGAATAAATTATTCATTAATGCAAATCCTAAATATTCAGTAGTTTCTATCATAAAAGGAATGACCCACCCAATCGGATATGTACTTGACCTTAGCACTTTTTTCCTCTAAGCGAACCCGCATAGAAAGGTTGTATTGTATAACAAAAGTGGTAACTGCGGTCATAATGTAATAAAATAACCCATCTCTTCTACCTATGACTAGAGAGATAGGTTATTTTTGTTACTATCTATTCGTTATCCACATGATTTTATGCTTCCACGAAGTCCTTATTCTTGATCAGTACTAGTACCTTCACCAATTGTTATAGATTTTTTAGGCATTGTATGTAAATCTCTTGCCGTCGTATGAGCATACATTTCATAGATCCCCTCAGTATCAAAGGATACTTCAGCAGTATACGTGCCATCCCCATTATTATTGGATTTAATCTTTGTACTATCTTCTTCGTTTCCTTTTTCCCAGTATTCAAATTCGACTTCATCCGCATCTTTCACTTTTTCATCGCCATATGAAACGATTGCCTTCAATTCTATTGTTTCGCCAATATCAGCTTTTTCTGGAACTTGGAATTCAACTTCAAGCATTTTTAGTTCGTCTGTTTCCTGATTATTCCCATCTTCAGATCCATTACTACATGCTGCTAATAATCCTATTAATAAAACTAACATTAATAAACATATTTTTATTCTCATTCTTATAATCCTCCGATTTTGAATCATTGATTATTTAAGTACTACTTTAAGATCATTAATAATTTGTTCTATCGACTCAGATTCGACACCTTTGTAATTTTTAACGACTTCCCCTTCTGGATTTACTAAATAAAATCTAGTACCATGCATTACTTGGTCAGAACCTTCTGGTGGCTTTTCTAGAGCGGACTGAAATGATTTTACCGATAGCTCTTTTATAGTTTGAAAATCATATCCAGTCAAAAAGGTCCAATTCTCCAAATCAGCCTGATAACTTTCTGCATATTCCTTTAAAACTTCAGGTGTGTCGTACTTAGGGTCAACACTGAATGATATAAGTTGAGCACCCAAATTTTCTTCTCTCATTTTGTCCTGAATTTTAGACATATTAGATGTCATTGGTAAGCAGACAGTTGTGCAGTTTGTAAATATAAAATCTGCAATCCACCACTCACCTTTCAATTCTTCTAAGGCTAGTGCTTCTTTGTCTTGAGTTGTAAACTCAAAGTCCATAACTTCTTTTGACATATTTGTTTCAAGTTCTTCACCACAAGCAACTAGGAAAATGATAAGAACAATCATTAGAACTAGTAGTCGTTTCAATAAACCCCCATCCTTTCTAACATTTATCAATTTACAAGTAGCTAATAATATTATTTTTCAGTCCAGTTGGTAACAGCCGATTTATCCCCCTTACCAATTTGATTAGACTTTTACCAAAATGTATCAGTATTAGGTTAACTAATCAATGGTTTTAATGTGAAAGGTTTGTGAAAACATGTCTAAATAAATTAAATTTCACCAAATGTTTAAAAAGGTATAGATTACAACATAAAAAGTGTTCTACCTTAAGATTGTCATGATAAATTCATTCCAAGAGATTAATACCGAGGTTTCGAAAAGTAGAAAATTTAAACTTAATCATCCCCCCTTCAACTACAGGGTTTTGATAAATTGAATATTTAGCACAAAAGACCTATTAGGTCTTTTTTTCATACATTAGTCAGATAAGGATAGAATAAGGTTAAATTTAATAGGTCAGGAGTGTTAGAATGGAGGGACAGTTTTTATCCTTCGAAGATCTAAGTGTTATTATAACCGCTGTAATTATCGGGACACTGGCAAGAGTATGGGTTTTAAAAGAAGACTATAGACAATATCCAAGTTATCCAAATGGATACTTAATTCACGTTATTACTGGTTTTGTTGCGGCCGCATTAGGGGCAGTTGCCATACCAGCATTAATCAGTAAGAACTTCGTTGCTGTTACTTTTCTTACATTGGCATTACAACAATTTAGAGATGTAAGGAAAATGGAGAAAGAAAGTCTAAGTGATTTGGAAAACACAGAATACACATATCGTGGAACGGCTTATATCGACGGGATTGCTAAAACTTTTGAATCCCGTAACTACATTGCTTTTATTACTGCATTTTTTGTTTCATTAACAACAACCATAATGCCATTAAATTTATGGATAAATATTATTGCTGGCATATTAGTCGGAGTAGCTGTTGTATTTTTTCTAAAGAATTTCACAAAAGGAAAAAGTATTGGAGACATTGCACAGGTTAAAGAAGGTAAAATTGAAGTCAAAGATTCTAGCCTCTTTGTGGATGGGATTTATGTTAGTAACCTTCTAGGTACAGATAACGCTAAAAAATTGTTCAAAGAAGAAGGCATGGCTGTTGTCATTCATCCTAATGAAAATCATTATCGAATCAACTTAGACAATTTTGGTCAACGGCAAGCAGCCCTATTTGAGGCAACAAGAGCGCTAGGTAATAAGCGTTATCACTTTACTAGGAAGGATTATGAACAAGGCAGAGTTGTCATTTGTCTTGTTCCAATTAAGCAAGATATTGATGCTTTAATAGAAGTAGTTAAAAAATGCCCTTTACTTGAAAGTTCTAAGAAGTCCCATAGCGTTATGAAAACAAACCTGAAGGGAGAATAAGAAATGGGAAGAGAATCAACCATGAAGCCTGATTATAGGATTCTTGCATATATAACAAGGGAAAAAGAGCGAGTTTTGACAAGTAATTGTCTAACTCTTTTTGCTGATTCAGAGGAATCCTGTAAAGAAATGACTGTTGATATTGCAAAGGCAATGAAAGCGGATGTTGTACAATTAACAAACGGAGACTATATGATATTACGAGTGTAGAAGCTAATTATATTCGGTATGGGGCTTAGCCATTACTGACCAGTCCCATCCGAAATACTTATTTTCTTTACTATTTCCCTAGTATGATAAATGAAACCACCTACAATAACTAAACAGAGTATCATGGCAAATATAAATTCAAGAAAATGCCCTCCAATAACAGAGCTTGCTTTTACATCTCCACTTGAAGTACTTTTCTCATTATTTTTTTGCTCTTTGCCAGCTGTCCCAACGTTTTCAATTTTATTTAAAGGATATGAAGATACTACACTTCCGTCTTGGGTTATTATTTCTAAAATTCCTTCATCACTAACTTTCTTGCTTAACTTTTCATTTATAGAATGAGTATAATAATTTCCTTGGTTGTCCTATACTCCTGATTACCAACCGTAAATATATTCCCTTCCTCAATCCTAGATGTTTCAAAGTTATTAAACCCATAGTCTAGTAGACTTATAGTATCTGTGTATGCGGCTGATTGAATATAACTGTTCAATGTGATTACGATTAGACTCAAATTGTCTCTTTTGGCTGTAGTTGCTAGTGTAAAACCAGATTGGTTAACAAAACCCGTCTTTCCACCTGTAATCCCTTCATAAGGCATTTCTCTCATTAATTTGTGATGCGTATAAAGTGTGGTGTCCCATGAATTACCGTCCCATTTCAACTCTTTTGTACCAAATATCTCTCGAAATGTCTCATTTTTTATAGCATATTGGGTTATTTTGGCCAAATCCTCTGCAGTAGTAACGTGTTTAGGCTCATAAAGACCATGTGGGTTCTCAAAATGTGTATTCTTTACACCAACTATATCTTGTAAATATTTGTTTATATCAGATGAAAAACCTTCAACACTACCACTCATGTGTTCTGCAATTGCTACTCCAGCGTCATTGCCAGAGTTTATTAGTAATCCTTGTATTAGTGTTCTTAGAGTTACCTCTTCTCCTTCCTCTAAATAGACTCTAGTACCTTCTATATCTCTAGCATTTTCACTTACTTTTACTACATCATCAAGATTACCAGTTTCAATAGCATAAATCGCAGTTGCAATCTTCGTTAAACTTGCAGGATACATCTCCTTATTACCACTTTTTTCATAAAGAACAGTACCCGTTTGGGAATCTATCATAATTGCAGCTTCACTAACTAATTTAGGAGGAGTATTATTAGATTCAGCATGGGATTTAGACATGAATAGAATATTCATGGAAACAATAAATACAATAAATATTACAAATTTATTCACTATTTTACACCTACTAACAATAAATGATGCTTTTCCTTGTTACATTTTAAATTATTTTTGATTAGGAATTATTGATTTTTATTAAATGAGTCAATTTCATAATTGCTCTTTTTAAAAATACAAAGACCAACAGAATTTCTAATTGTATTTTTAAAAACAGAAATCATGCAGCTTGTTGGTTTAATTGTGCATTAATACGATCCGCAGCTAATTTTGATGCATTGTAAATAAGCGTTACCATGTCAAAATGAATTTTTGCGCGTTCCCCAGTACGATAACGAACATTGTTAAGTTGAAAGAATTCCTTAAGATATGCATTGACCCGTTCAACGGCCGTACGACGTTTAAAAGTGGTTTTCCAAGCTTTAGATCCACGGGCTGGTGCTGTGTACCTTCGAAGGTCTTGGGTTATTTTAACCTTATAAACCTTTTGACAAATACCTTCATTAGCTAATGGACAGTCATTACATTCTTTTGGTCTCGTGTATTTCAGGGTTTCATATTTAGCGTCAAAACTGTCATAGCGATAGGAATGCTCACGAAAACAAGTTGGGGCAAAATATTTATCGAAACCAATTGGCTCTCCTTCATTTCGCTTATTATAAGCTATCACGGATTGTTGTCCCATTTGATGAACCTGTTCGTATATTGGGTCATAATCATAACCGGCGTCCATTGTTTGATAACGCAACGATGGGAGGGGAAGTTGTTCATGAATCCCCTTCAGTAATGGAATAGCTGCCTTTCCGTCATTTAGACTGCCTGAAGAAAAAAGTGACTGTAAAATGTATTGACTCGATGTGCCAACAGCCAAGTGTCCTTTGTAGCCAAACCAAAAGACATTTTTACCCTCTGAGTTCTTTTTCACACCCCATTTTGGGTCTTGAGGAACCTCAGCACGTAGCTCAGCTAAAGACACATCTAACTGAGCTTCAATCTTCTTTTCATAAAGAGGCAGATTGGCTTCCTTTTCAGCTTGTTCTTTTAGCCACCCGTCACGCTCTTCTTTCGATTTGCGACCGCGTTTCTTAGGTTCGGGTTTTGGCTTTTCTACTTTTGACGGTGCTTGATCACGTGCTTCAAAATGAGTTGCGTCGATGGCAACTGTATCATCCATGATAAAACCTTCTGCGATTGCTTGAAGGACAACTTTTTCTTGTTCTTTCTCAAAGATGTTACATTCCTTTAATTTTGTTACAAGTCGAGAATAAGACGCTTCAGACGGTATGTCGTCGGAAACTAGAAACCCACAGTTTAACTTAAATGCGATATCATCATGAAGTCGTTTAATAAGATCCTTAATTGTTGGGATACGTTCAATATATCTCACAAAAGTAGAAATAATCATGGCTGCATAATTTAGTTCTTCTGGCGCACCAAGTCGTGATTTTTTGGTTACTTCACGATAAATTGCATCCAAATCTAAAGCTGAAATAATCGCTTCATATTTTTGGGTAGGTTCCATGTCGTATAATTCTTGGATGCTAAATAAGCTAGTTTGTCGTATAATGGTCAAAGGGAGCACTCCTTCTGTCTTTTTTGGTTGTTTTGGTCAACTACCATTATACAAGATTTGGGGAGGTGCTTCCTTTTTTATGTTTTAAATCCCTTGTCATACAAGGGCTAAGAATTATGAAATTCATTCAAATGTAATATTTTTTTAACATTGTTAGTAATCCGTAATAAACTAATACGAAAAAGAACCTACCTATATTTTTGATAAATACAAGTAGGGCTAGTGTGTCTGCTTAATGTGTTAAACAAGGGAAATTTCATTTTAGTTATAATAATAGAAAAAGCATTTGCAAAAGAAGCCCGAATTATGAGAGGCTATTTTTCTAATAACAAAGTCAACTGTAACATATATTTTATAATTATTTATATGAAAAGATTACCCAGCACAACAAGACAGTTTAGAAACATCTTTATCAAGCGTAAGTGCTACTAATTTCAACCCTTCTGCCATTGTTAAGTATGGTGCTAGGCAATCTTTTAAATCTTCAACAGTCAACCCAAATTTGACTGCTAATGTTGCTGCATAAATCACATCCTCTGCATTTTCAGCCACAATGTGAGCTCCCAATACCTTTAATGTATTAGCATCTATAACTAATTTAAACACACCAGTGGTTTCCCGATTAACAATTGCTCTTGGAACGGCATCCAAAGGTAATGTAGACGTTTTAACATCATATCCCTTTTCCTTTGCTTGTTCTTCAGTTAAACCAACTGTTGCAATCGAAGGATTGGTAAACGTTACACCGGGTACAACTGATAAATCTACTTTTTTGTTTAACCCACCAATAGCATTGTCTGCGACTATTCCCCCTATATATGCTGCAACATATACAAACTGTGGTCCCAGTGTTACGTCACCTGCCGCATAAATCTTTTCGTTACTTGTCCTAGCATAATCATTTATCAAGATTTCATTTCTTTTTCCGACCTCCACCCCGGCTGCACTTAAATTTAAAGAATCCGTATTTGGTTTTCTTCCTGCTGCAACTAATAACTGATCAGATTCAACAACTTTTTTCTTTCCGTTTACCGTTACATGTACCTTTTTGATTTCTTCAACTTGTTCAACACGCTCAAAAGTTACCCCTTTTTCAAGGTTTATGCCCTGTTCAAGTAACGCTTTTTCCACTACTTCTGAAATCTCTGGGTCATAATCTTTTAAGAGGCGCTCACTTCTTTGTAATATAGTAACTTCAGAGCCTAAATTATGAAAAAGTTGGCCTAATTCCAATCCGATATACCCAGAGCCTATTACAGTTAAGTGTTTGGGTACTTTCTTTAATTCGAGAATTGTTGTACTTGTTAAATAATCAATTTCTTTAAGTCCTGAAATTGAAGGTATAGACGGAGAAGCACCTGTTGCAATTAAAAAGCGTTTTGCAGTAAGTATCTTTCCATTTACTTCAACTGTATTTTCATCTATAAACTTTGCCTCCCCCTTTATTAAATCAAATCCATATTCATCAATTAAATCTAAGTATTTCTGTTTACGTAGTTTATTTACTAACTCATCCTTTTGCTCCACTAAAGTTGCCAATTCCACTTCTCCGGCATTAGTATTTAAACCAGTAAAAGGATTTGTCTTTGCAAACTGATTAATATCCCCAGCTCTTAGAAGGGTTTTGGATGGAACACAACCAATATTTACACACGTTCCCCCAATAATTCCACGTTCAATCATTCCAACCTTTGCACCGTATTCCACGGCTTTAATTGCGGCAGAAAAAGCAGCGCTACCGGAACCAATAATAATTAAACCGTAATCACTGTCATTATCTAAAACTACCTTTTCCTGTAACGATACTTCTTCGACTTCTCCAGGCTGATAATTAGCATCCTTAATTGCATTTTTAGCACTATTAACTCCGATATTAAGGGGTAATTCAAATATTACTTCACCATTACGAAAACTGGCTTCAATGTTTTTAGCACCTATATTTTCAAGTGATGATATAACATGTTTTTCACAACCCGTACAAGTCATTCCCTGAATCTCTAGTTTGAATTTCCTCATTATAATTCTCCTTTCTTTAATCCACAATTAACATTTCAATTATTGGACACTCATGTAATTGCTTTACATCTGGACATCGTTGTTTTAAATCTTTTAACATAGTTTCAACTCTCTTTAGATCCTCTATTTGTTTTTGAAGTTCTTCTTCTTTTTGAGAAACAAAATCATACATACCTTGGCAGCGAATATTATCTTGATCTATAACCCCTAGCAATTTATATATCTCACTTAATGAAAAACCAAGCTCTTGTACACGCTTGATGAACCGCACCCTTTTAACATCATCACTTGAATATATCCGATAACCTGTACTCGTTCTAGATGGTTCCTGTAATAAGTTCTTACGCTCATAATATCTAATGGTTTCTTTATTAACACCGCAATTCTCTGCAAATTCGCTAATTTTATAACTCAATTTATTCACCCCATAATAAGAATAAACCGTGTACTAAGGTACACGGTCAAGTATAATATACGATTAATGTTTCAACTATTTGAACTAAAAAGAATGTGTTTTCAGGCAACTATTGCTTACCTTCCTTTGTAGCCACTATTTATCTGCTACTATTTCTTTTTTGTATTCTTTTTCTTCTTCGTTTCTACATCCTCATATCGCTTGGAAACAGTTTTATAGCGATAAACGATAAGAATAATAGCCCCAACAATTAGTAATATAGAAATAAACTGTGCGGTACGAAGGTTACCAACAATATATAAGCTATCTGTACGCATACCTTCTATGAAGAATCGTCCGACAGAATATGTGGCTAGGTATGTTAAAAATACTGTACCACGAATTGGATTTTTTCGACGTAACCATAGTAATAGTATAAGGACGAGGATATTCCAAATTGATTCATATAGAAATGTTGGAAAATATACAGTACCATCAATCCACATTTGATCCATTATAAAATCAGGTAGAACGGCATAATGCATCTCAAGTATGCCTTGATCCATTATTGGACCACCATGTGCCTCTTGATTCATGAAGTTACCCCAGCGACCAATTGCTTGCCCAAGTATCAAACTTGGAGCAGCAACATCGGCTAATTTCCAGAACGGAATCTTTTTTACACGAGCAAATACAACTGCAGTCAATACAGCACCAATCAGTGCCCCATGGATGGCAATGCCCCCTTCCCAAACAGCAAATACTTTCCACCATGGTCCACCTGCGTAACGTTCCCATTCAAAGGTTACATAATAAATCCTCGCAAATAAAATCGAAATTGGAATTGCGAAAACTACTAAATCAACAAATATATCCTTTTTAAGTCCTAATCGTTCAGATTCTTTCATGGCAATATAGAGACCTAGGAACGCCCCGATTGCAATAATTACCCCATACCAATAGATTGTAAATGTCCCAACTTGTAGAAAGACACGATCAAGTGTAGATGCATCATAATTCATATACTCACTCCTATTCCTGTCCCTTTTCTTGGACAATCTTATTTGTTAGAAGTTCAGAAAATACTTCTGATATAGTCAAACATTAAAATATTTTATGTATACAATACTTTATAAAAAAAGCTGATTTCACAAGAGGAAATCAGCTTTAATCTCTTCATGTTAGGCTACAACATCATAGCCTTGATCCTCAATTGCATTTCGCAAGGATTCTAATGTCACTTTAGATTCATCATAAGATACGGTTACATTACCAGTAGTTAAATCTACCTCAACATTAGATACTCCTTCTAATTCATTAAGGGCACCTTCTACTGACATTTTGCAATGTCCGCATGTCATACCTTTTACATCTAACGTCAACGTTTGCATGTTTTTTCACCTCCTTTTAAAGTTTTTGATTACAACTTGACTCTCTTCAATCGAAGCGAGTTAGAAACTACACTTACCGAACTCAATGCCATTGCAGCTCCAGCAACCCATGGCGCAAGTAATCCCACTGCTGCAACTGGAATTCCTGCTGTATTGTATCCGAAAGCCCAGAAAAGGTTTTGTCGGATATTTTTAATCGTTGCATGGCTGATTTTAATTGCTTTCGGTATGAGCAATAGCTCTCCACCAAGAATCGTAAGGTCAGCAGCTTCAATTGCTACTTCTGTACCAGTTCCAATGGCAATTCCAATATCTGCAGTTACTAATGCTGGTGCATCGTTCACACCGTCGCCAACCATTGCTACCTTTTTACCCTTACTTTGAATTTCTTTGATTTTATCAGCTTTTTCTTCAGGTAACACCCCGGCAATTACTTTGTCGATTCCTACTTGTTCTGCTATTGCTTGAGCCGTTCTTTCGTTATCCCCTGTTAACATGATAACTTCTAAGCCCTGTTCCTTTAGCTGCCTAATTGCTTCAGGTGCAGTCTCCTTGATAGTATCTGCTACCGCAACAATTCCGCGATATTTTCCATCAATAGCAATTAACATCGCTGTTTTTCCTTCGACTTCGTAATTGACCAGTTCTTGTTCAGCACCACCAACATCGACTTGGTGATCTTGCATTAACTTTCGATTCCCAACAAGAACTTGTTTTCCAGCGAGTCTAGCATCAATACCATGTCCAGGTATTGCATCAAATTCATCCACTTCCACAAAATCAATACCTTTTTCTGTTGCGTGTGCAACAATTGCTCCTGCAAGTGGATGTTCAGAACCTTTCTCAGCACTAGCTAATAGTTGTAATGTTTCATCATCACCAGTAAAATCCGTTACCTCTGGTTTACCTTTAGTGATGGTTCCTGTTTTATCAAGAACAATTGCCTCTAACTGATGCGTTCTCTCTAGATGTTCTCCACCTTTAAAAAGTATTCCGCTCTCTGCGGCTTTACCTGTCCCAACCATAATCGATGTTGGTGTTGCGAGTCCTAACGCACAAGGACATGCAATAACAAGCACAGCAATTGCTGAAACTAAGGCAGGTTCAATTTGGCCGGGTTGGACAAACGCTATCCATACAATAAATGTTAGAATAGCAATCACTACTACAATCGGTACGAAATAGCCAGAAATAATATCAGCTAAACGTTGAATTGGTGCTTTCGATCCTTGTGCTTCTTCCACAACTTTAACAATCGATGCTAGGGCGGTATCTTTACCTACTTTTGTTGCTTCCATTTCAATAGAACCATTTTTGTTGATTGTAGAGCCAATTAGGCTAGCGTCTAATTCTTTTTCAATTGGAATGGATTCCCCTGTAATCATCGATTCATCGACAGATGTTCTCCCCTTTACAACGATACCGTCTACAGGTATCTTCTCTCCTGGTTTTACAACTAATCGATCACCAACGACAACTTCGCTTGCAGGAATCATAATTTCCTCGTCATTTCTAATTACACGAGCTTCTTTTGCCTGTAAATTAAGTAATGAGGAAAGTGCATTCGTCGTCTGGCTTTTTGCTCTCATTTCTAAATATTTACCAAATACAATCAGGGTGATTAGTACAGCACTTGTTTCAAAATATAAATGTGGCATATATTCTGTATTGCCTATGGTCTTAAATGCTTCATATAGACTATAGAAATAAGCAGCACTTGTACCTAATGCAACAAGCACATCCATGTTCGCTCCACCATTGCGTAGATTCTTATAGGCTCCTATATAAAATTGCCATCCAATGATAAATTGAACGGGTGTTGCTAAAGCAAATTGGAACCATGGATTCATGAATATGTCGGGTAAACCCCAACCGAAGAAATGAACAAACATGGTTAATAATAATGGGAAAGAAAGGATGGCAGAAATAATTAGCTTATTTTTTTGCCGTTTTAACTCCTTCTCTTTATGTGACTGCTTTTCTTTGTTTTCTGCTTTTGGCTTTGCATCATAGCCAATATTTTTGATTTTCTTAATCAAGGCTTCTACATCGACTAATCCAGGATTATATTCAATCGCTGCACTTTCTGTTGTTAAATTTACGGATGCCTTTGAAACGCCTTCTTGTTTGTTCAGAACCTTTTCTATACGAGTAGAACAAGCTGCACAAGTCATTCCAAACACATCTAGATCAACTTTCTCTTTTAAAACTCCATAACCGATATTCTCAATTTTCTTTGTAATATCATCAAGAGAAGATTTTTCTGGATTGTAATTAACAGATGCCTTTTCTGTAGTTAAATTAACCTGTGCTTCCACGCCATCTATTTTATTTAATGTTTTTTCAATACGATTGGAACAAGCAGCACAAGTCATACCTGTTATTCCAAGTGTTGCATGATTTTTCTCACTCACAGTAGTTCCCTCCTTACTTGGAAAATTGTTTTAAAACTTCCATTAATTCCTCAATAGTTTCCTTACCTTCACCTTGTCTAACCGCATCACTGACACAATGATTGATATGGCGTTCTGTGACAGCAAACCCCACATTTTTCAAGGCAGATTGAATAGCACTAATTTGTACTAATATATCTACACAATAACGATCTTCCTCTACCATTTTTTGTATCCCGCGAACTTGCCCTTCAATTCGCTTCAAACGATTGATGACAGCTTGCTTTTCATTTTTCGTTCTTGGTGTTGTAGGATGTTCATGTAAGAATTTATCCAAATGAATCACTTCCTTATATTTTATATTTATACTATACCCCCCTATCGTATAGTTGTCAAATGAAAAGCGTAATATTTTTTATGGTTTTGATCAAAGTTAAATTAATATGTAGGCATTTTGTAGATAAGTGAATTTTAGAGTTTATTAAAGTATTACCATTGCATGGCTACCTGTCTTCCCATAAATTTCAAAAAATTGATCTGAATCATATACTACTTGTCCTCTTAATGGATCCATTGCATAGACAATCTCCTCACTGAATCCAGTTAGAACAACTGTGTGTGAATTAGTAGGCACTTGAAGTATTTCATTGGTTCCTTTTATATACCAAGAAAAATTTTTATTTGGTTCCGATAAGTCTCTTGTCGTCCATACTATTACTGGCGTGCCTTCTTTAAGATACTTCAAAATCTCATCGCGTGTGCTTCCACTAATATCTTTTGAATTGTTTTTTCCATCGTTGCTCTGGATGAATTCATTTGCAGTTCGAACAATCGGAGGTGCATAACTAAAGAATCCACTATTACTACTCGGGTCACCAGCATATGCATCGTATGGATTTACACCAAACAATTTATTATTTTTTTGTGAAAAAGGGACTTTAGGTAAATATTTTTCTGCAAGCTCCATTTTAGTTGTCTTATAGCCATAATAATCAAGTACAGAAGCTAAAGCTGTAACTTCACACCCATTAGGTAATTCTGGATACTGCAATATCGTATCTAAAGACAATTGAAGATTAGTAATGATTATTTCTTTATCTTCTGTTCGTTCATAATCTTTAATATAGCTTGGGACATCATTATTAATTGTAACCCGATCATTTTTCTCACTAAATTCCACTACATATTGTTCCTTATTTAATACATAGGGCTCCATTACATTAGTTTGGGTTATTTTATATGTTTTATCAAAATAAAGTAAATTGGATATCGCCATACCACTAGAGTCTGTATATAATACTTCGACAATATTATCTGTCTCCAAATCTATTATTCTAAATTCACTGTTTTTAATCGGGAATCCATTTTTTGCATCAACGCTAAAAATCTTTAATTTACCTTGATCTTTATCAAGAAATTCATAAATTGTATCGTAAAGTTTATTACTATGTATGCTTATTAAAATAATTAGAGAAGATAGTAAAAAAATGATAGTTGAGTTCCTTAATATCAACTTTTTTACTACTTTTTTTCGATTCATCGTCTCCACCCCTGAAACCATCAATTAATGAAATAAACAAAAATAACATTTTTAAACAACTCTAATTAATAAAGAAATTGATGCATCGCCTGAAAATGATATACAATATGGGTTTGGTTACCGCTCTACCAATCAATATAACGAATCTTTATCAAGAAAGTTTGCAAAAATAATATTTTGTCTTCAGAAATCCACTAAAAAAGTCGTGCACACTTAGTAAGAATACACGACTTTTCCCGGTTCATTTATATAATTGTATATGGATTTCTTTTTCTATTTCCTCCTTGCTCATCTCTTAATTTAAACTATATTAAGTTCTTCCTTAATTTGTTCAATCCCAAATCGATCAACAAATCTATAAAACTTTTCTCTTTTTTTTCCATTTTCTCGATAGATAACTAGAATTTTATCAACGAGATCATATAATTCATCAGGTACTAAATTTGACTTAACCAATTTTCCCGATTTTATATCTCTTCCTTTTGAATATCCTCCTATATATAACTCATACGTATCTTGGTCCTTCATTACACCTATATCATTTATCAAGGGTTCTCCACAACCGATTGGACAACCAGTATATGCAGGCTTCAATGTAAAGGGTACTTCCTGACCAGCTATTCGACGATTTAATTCTTTTGCAACAGGCATCCCCTCTGCTTCTTCCCCTTTACAAAAGTTACAAGTGCGTAAACTTTTTACATAGTTTCCTACCTTATAACAGGCTAATCCAACTTCCTCAAATTTTCTTTTTACACTCTCTACCTCTTCTTCAGGAATTTGAACAATCAGCTGTTGTAAAGTAGTCAACTCAATCTCGGAATCTTCCTCTAAATACTCACCTAATACAACTAACTGTCTTGGATTAAGTTTTGCTCCAAATCCAATCCCACCATTAACTGCTAACTGTATATACCCTTTTTTTATAAACATTATATGTCAATCTCCTTTTCGATTTATCAACCAAATAAATAGTATACCCCTGTATAGTATACTATGTCTATTTACAATATACGATATAATTGATTTAACGGAAACACATTAATAAAAAAATGCAACGTGATTTTGAAGTCAAGATTAACTCTGCTTATAACCAAATCAAGAATATACGGCAGTTTTCGTTATAAAACAACAACAAAGAACTGAATTTTTGTTGACCAAAAAGATCTTTGTTGTTGTTTCGATAATATTCACACCTATTACTTTTTTTCTCTTACTTGAAATTCAGATGGCTGTATTTATAAAACCAATAGAAATGATATGATTGGAATCAGTTCTTTCGGCAATTATATCTAATCTTGTAGTCATTAATCGATAAAGGTTTATTCCAAATATTACACCGGTGTTAGGCTCTACTATTCTGAGCCACTAATCCCAAGTGTGGGTATTTATGGCTACATGTCCTAAATAA
Organism: Oceanobacillus bengalensis; assembly: GCF_003628445.1. Classification (GTDB taxonomy): domain Bacteria; phylum Bacillota; class Bacilli; order Bacillales; family Amphibacillaceae; genus Oceanobacillus; species Oceanobacillus bengalensis. Next base: position 19,556 of record NZ_RBZO01000024.1, on the reverse strand, counting down.
TATTCCTCATACGATCTATCTCAAAACAAATATGAGATACCATTAAAACTATATCTCCTAGGAAGGAGAATAATAGTTAATGGATAAAGGGTAGTTATCCTTCTATTCTATTTATTCAAATCAATCTCCAACAGTGTAGAAACTTCTTGAAAACCAAGTTTCTTATAAAGTTTCTTGGCCTGATTTCCTGAAAAAACATTTAATTGAACATTTGTATAGCCCTCTTCTCTTAATTTTGTTAATGCTTCCTTACATAGTTTTTCAGCTATGCCATGTCCACGATATAGTGGCATTACATAAAGTTCAGAAATATAACCTATTACTTTTTCCAAATAGTAATCAAAAATACTACCTATTCCAATCCATCCTTTAATTTCGTCATTTTCAATGTAAATGAGATAGCTACCCCCGTCTGCCATAAATGGAGATACCATTTTATCCGCATTTCTCTGGGTGGGAGTTATTCGTTCGTTAGTTGATTCTCTTAATACCTCCATTGAATGGCTAAGAATTACTTTTATATCATTGTATGTTGCTTTTCGTATCGTCAAATGACATCCCCCCAAGCAATTTATAATTGTTAAATATTACATCGGAATATCCGAAATCCTAAGCTATCTCGATATAAATCAGTAAAATATTCATGTTTCTTTAGAATATAAAAACAATCATCAGGAATATTTTCAGATAGAGAAAATTCTGCAGTATTATCCAAATCATTCAGTTCATTTTTTAATTTAACTTTTTCAACATTTACCTGTCCAAACCCATTTGCTCGAAAGATAGTTATCCAATCATTTTCACTTAAAAGATGAGATACTTCATAAAAATCTTGGATTTCTGTCCGTGCTTCATTTGATAATTCTCGCTCGCATACCATTTCGATTGCCAATAATACACCACATGGTTTGAGGACTCGTTTAACTTCAGATATGGATTTGGAAGTATTGGTAAAAGCTAGTACAGACTCTGAAAGAATTAGATCAAATAATAGATTCTCGAACGGAAGGTTTTCTACATACCCATGAACAATATCAATAGATAAGGAAAGCTCTGAAAATCTTTCCCTTGATTTTTCTAACATCACATAATTCGAATCCAACGCTGTAACATCACATTCATATTGGTTTGCTATAAAAGCCGATGTCTGTCCCGTACCGCATCCAATATCAAGTGCTTTTTTAGTTTTATCTATATCTTCTTTTAATAGAATATCTTTAGTAAGTTTAAGTCCTCCAGGATGTGCCCCACCAACTCCTAGCAATGACAAACAATTCAAGTATGTTGGTTTCATAAAAAATCCCCTTTTTTGCAATCTAGTAGCTATCTTTTAATAAACTTAGAAAAATATGGACTTACTTGATTATAAACATCCATTATCTTCTTTCCGGTTACCATAACCTTATCAATATCCATATCCCCTTCATCATTCTGAAAACTAGACAGCAAACTGGATTTATTGGGAATCTGTTTTCTTTTTATTTGCTGTGGTCTAGGTGGCAAAATTGGCTTTGGTCCTCTTGGTCTTTCTGGAAACATATCCGGAACACCCCCATTTCTGTTTATTTTAAAGTATTCCGATAAAAAATTTATGGAAAGGTATACGCCTATATATGATTTAGATTCCATACCGAATTCTGAAACGTTTATTTAGTCCATACATACTATAAAGAATAAAAATTAGTTAGGAGTCTATAAGGTGAGTATAATTACAACAGATCAGTGGCTACAAACTGACTACTATCAACCTATTAAAATATGTGAAAATATAAAACAATATTTTCATAATGCTTCTGCAAAGGAAATTTATGAGTATTTAGTCATGCATGGAATGTATCAACCTATACCACAGGGTACTGAACAATTTAAAACATTACAAGAAAATAAGGTATGGAATACAATTAATGAGGAGTTTCTATCACTCCAAAAGGAATGGGAAGGACCAGATATTCCTATTTTTATTTTTCCTTCAGATTCACAAAATACAAGGTTAAAAAAGTTATCCCAAGGAAAGTCTGGCTTAGCATTTAAAGATAAACTTTTTCTATTTGTATCCCAGGAAAATACAGAAAAAGAATTAAAAGCACTAATTACGCATGAATATAACCATGTGTGTCGATTAACTAAATGGGAAAAGGATGAGAAAGACTACGTATTACTTGATACGATTATATTGGAGGGACTAGCAGAAAATGCAGTTTTAGAAAGAGTAGGTAAAGAATATGTAGCAGAATGGACCTCCTATTATGCTGAAAATGAACTTAGTCACATATGGAAGGACCTGATTTACCCTAACAGAAATGTTTCGAAGTTTGACTTCATACATCAAATGATTGTATATGGCTTAGATGACTATCCTAAAATGAGCGGATACTGTATGGGCTATTCCCTAATAAAAAAATACGTAAAAGCATTCAAAGTCACTAGTAAAGAGATGTTAAGCATGGAATCAAATACTATAGCACAATTGCTTTTGGATAATGACGAACATCACCCATTGTTGTAGGATACAAGAACAAATGGCTTTAAATCCATAAGCCATTTGTTCTTATGCTTACCAAAAGAAGAAAGGTATTAATGCTAGTGTGGCAATCGCACCAAGTGCAATTCCATAGCCAAAGCCACCATAGCCGTAATAACCATAACCAAAACCACCAAGGTTTCTATTAGGACCGAGTGGTTGCAAATAAACCCTATTCCTAGTAACGCTTCGAATTATCCCAGTGTGCATACTACCGTCACGACACCTTATTCTAATAGCCCTTCCTTTATATCGACAACACATTTCATAATGATGATCAATTGACAAACTTTTCACCTCCCAAGTATCCATAGCCACATAACATTGTATGCATAGTGACCTATTTTCTTAAATGACATATATACCAGGGCATAAGTGGATTTAATTTAAGTAATTTGGAACATTCTCAGCAAAAAAGTTAATGAAGAATTAAATCAAATCATTATTTAATTAATTATTTCTGGGATAATATCCATACCAGAAATAGTGAGCTTTCATATAGTAAATGTATATGATTAGGGAGGTGTATTTTTTAATGAGTGATGTTGCTGCAGGTGTAGGTGTAGGATATGGCGGAGGATTCGCTTTGCTTGTTGTGTTGTTTATCCTTTTAATTATTATTGGTGCGTCCTACGTGGGATATGGATATTAATGATATAGATTACTGAAAGGTGTGGTGGATTATGGGATTCGGATTCGGCATAGGACCATATGGTGGTGGCGGCCTTGGTTATGGAGGCTATGGATATAATACAGCGGGAACTGGTTATGGAGCTAATGGCTTCGCTTTAATCGTTGTATTATTTATCCTGCTTATTATTGTATGCGCCGCTTGTTTATAATCTCAACTTTAATGGAGTACAATTCATTTTGTGCTCCATTAAAGTTATACGAGAATTCACTTAATTGCACACTGCCATTTATTTGAATGAAAAATGTTGAATGTCTAATACTATTAATGATTACTTCAACGGATTTAGAGATAGAAACAATATCCCTTTATACAAGGAGGTCCTTTATGGATACTGAAATGATATCCTCTCAATATCTTGTAATGATTGTAACAGGAATTGTTATGGGTACTATGGCTCGTATAATGACTATTAAAGCTGACTATCGGCAATATCCTAGTTATCCAAATGGATATTTAATACATTTAGTTACAGGCTTTGTCGCCGCATCATTAGGGGCAGTTGCAATACCAGCATTAATGACTAAAAATTTTGTAGCCGTAACTTTTCTAACAGTTGCTATTCAACAGTTTCGTGATGTAAGAAAATCTGAGAGGGAGAGCTTAAAGGACTTAGAAAATACAGAATTTGCATACCGTGGAGATGCCTATATTGATGGGATATCCAAAACGTTTGAATCAAGAAATTATTTCGCATTGATAGTTGCTCTCGTATCATCATTGACAATTCAAATTGTCAATCTGGAACAAATTTGGTTAAGCGTTTTAGCAGCAATTGTTATTGGTGGACTAACTTTTTATATCATCAATCGCTTTTCAAAAGGAAAAAGTGTTGGTGATATAGCTGATGTCAAACAAGGTGAAATTGAAGTAAAAGGATCAGAATTATTTGTGGATGGCATTTATGTTTCCAATCTTCTAGGGAGTGAAAATGCCGCAAAGATGTTTAAAGATGAAGGAATAGCAGTAGTGATTCACCCCCATGAAGAACATTTCCGTATTGGACTTGATAACTTTGGGCAAAGACAGGCAATATTATTTGAAGCAACTAGAGCATTAGGTGCAAAGAGATACCACTTTAGTAGAAAGGAATATGATGATGGAAGAATTGTTATTACCTTAATACCTATTGCTGGTGATATCAATAAACTATTACATACTGTTAGGAATACCCCTATACTTGAAAGCGTTAAAAAAAGCAGTAAATTAATGAACACAAAATTTATTGGGAGGGAATGATTAATGGGTAGAGAAATATCCCAAAGACCAAATTATCAAGTGCTGGCCATTGTGACATTGCAAAAAGACCGCATACTAGGTGGGTCACAACTTTCATTGTTAGCTAACGATGAGGAACAGCAAAAGCGTATCACACAGGACATTGCTAAAGCAATGAAGGCAGATGTGGTAAAAATGAAGGATGGCGATTATCTCGTTATAAGGGTTTAAAAGGATGAATAGTTCGAATGAGACTGACAATAATAATATTAATCACTAGGTAATACACCTATAAAAGGGAGCTTTTTAAATGTTAAAAACTATAGATGTAGGGCTTATGGCAAATCACCTGTCAGTCCATAATGCACTTATCAAAAAGTTGGAGCTATATGCTTCTGGTACTAAAAATCAGCAGTTAATAATGTTGTTGGAACAACATGCAGGATTAATGAAAAATCATGTAAATGTAATGAATAACTTATTAAATCCAGACAATTTGAACCAGGTGTCTTTACCACCAATTCCACACGTTACAAGTCATAACCACAATACTTATTCTTCACTTGGTTTAGAGGATAAAGATATTGCGACAGATGCCCAAATTACAGCAATGGCAATGGCAAACAATAATTTCACTTCAGCACTTAATATGAAAAACCCACAGGTTAAAAAAATACATGTTGAAATGGCCTTACAACAGTCACAGATAGCTGAACAAATTGGTATGTTAGCACAACAGAATGGATGGATGAGCCACCCTAACGCATCTACAACAGAGCAAGTTGAGGCCCAAAATCCATTACAAGCGAATAATAATCATAACCATATGCCAATTTATCAAAACAAAAACGTTAACACTAACCAACCAAACCAGTTACACCATTAAGGGTAAAAAGATATAATACCCTCCTGATAGTAAATGTCCCTTTTTTTGGGACATTTTTACTTAGAAGTCAATCCTAACCTAATTTCTTGTTAATTCAATAATAAGAGGTGAGATAATATGGAACAACATCATCAGCATCATGAAAGCACTATACCAAACCAAAATTTTCATAATGAAATTAACGTTTCCTTAACATATAGAGATAATATCGTAGAAATTCATTTGGAAAATAATGATGATATCAATAATCCAATTGAATTAGTAGAAAATCATGAAAAATATATGCATCTGATTATAGTTAGTAACGATCTGGAGGAATACTATCATCTACATCCAAAAAAAATAAAAGATAACCATTTTGAAGCAAAAGTTAAATTAAGTGATAGAGGAAGCTATAAGGGTTTTGTAGATATTATTGTTGAAGGAAAAGATTATGTTATAGAACCTATTTCAATAGGTAGAAATCACGCAAATGAATCAATAATGCGATTAAAGCCTGATTCCGAAAATGAAAAAGAAATAAAAGGATATCAAATTATATTGGAGCATGGGCATTTTGCCACCAATGAAAAGGTTGAATTAAAATTTAATTTAAAAAATGCAAACCCCGATCCATATTTAGGTGCATTAGGTCACGTTGTCATTCTTGATGAACTAGCGGAAAGGTTTATTCATGTACATCCAGTATCAAATAATAAAACAATTTTTGAAACGCATTTTGATATAGCAGGAAAGTATAAACTCTGGGCTGAATTTAAAATTGGACAAGATATTATTACCTTTCCATATGTTTTTGAAGTGATAGAATCCCATTACTAAACTCTTGTATAATATCCAACTCATAGAGAATCCTACTAATGTTAAATTTTTAATGAAAAGGAGTGTTTATAGATGGGCGTACTTTCCAACTCACCATCAAACATGGATCATTGTATTGAAGAATGTATAAAGTGTGCACGTGCCTGTGAGGAATGTCATACAGCATGTTTACAAGAACCAGACGTTCAAGCAAGAATTACATGTATTCAGCATCTAAATGACTGTGCTGAAATTTGTTTACAGGCTGCGGCTCTAATGGCTAGAAACAGTCATATGGCTAAAAGCTTTTGTGAACTTTGTGCTTCAATGTGTGAAGGCTGTGCTACGGAATGTGATAAATTCCCAGATGCACATTGCAAGGAATGTGCTGAAATTTGCCGTTCATGTGCAACTGCATGCAGGCAGATGGCTTCCTAAGATTCTCGTTAGAGTTAATATTAATAAGAGTAACAAAGCGTAGATGAGTGTTTGATAATTCAAAAATGACGTGTCAGTTGTGAGATATACCCTAAAATCACTTTTTGGGGCTCCTACAGCTTCACACGTCATTTTTTAAGGGGTAATTCCTATGCAATAAGATTGGGTTCCTTAGGCAGCAGCAAACTAAAATCTGAAAGATACAATTTAGAAAGCAATGTAATTGTTAGTTAAAAAGTTCCCTTAACAACCCTTGTTCTGCTCAATCACAATTAAATCAGCTGCATAGTCGTTATGCAAGTGTTGTCACCTTCAAATGTGGAAATTTCAGATTCTGCTATTTTTCCATCATATTCAATTTTAACTTGAAATGTTTTATCTCGAGGTAACCATAAGTCAATAAATCCATTCTTTAACGATGTTATTGTTTCATTAACAACTACATTCCCATCTTCATCTTGAATATATACATCAAATTCTTTATCGATTAGTTCACCTTGACAGCCAGTTAGGCTGTGATTTGTACAAGGATGAGTTGTATTAATGAATGGAGCAATTGAAACAAAAAACTCATCCTCAGGCAAGTTGTAGGTAGTTTTCTCATTATCACTTTCTGTAACAATTAATTCTTGAGATGTAATGGAAGCATTTACACCATCAATGCTATTGACACTATATTCATATACCATTTCCTTAATATTCTTTTCCCCTTCTATCTCCTGTGTACTGCCATTACATGCCGATAACAAAATTATGAGCAATAATCCAATCACTGCAAATAAACCTTTTTGCATCTATTATTCAACTCCTGTTGTTGTTAAAATACTAGAATCCATAAAATCCAATCCAACCTGCTAAAAAGGAAGTTAGTTTAGTAAGCCAATCAAAGAAAAGTGCAACTCCCATGAAAATCATTATATATCCACCGATTTTTATAATTTTGACACTATGTTTTTTAATCCATTTTATTCGTCCTACAAAGAAGGAAAGTACAAAGAATGGAATTGAAAATCCTAATACATAAGCTATCATCATCACCATGCCAACATCTGGATTGGTAGCAGCCAACGACAATACAATGGCTAGTATTGGTCCTGTACAAGGTGTCCACCCTAGTGAGAACGCCATACCAATTAAAAATGATCCTAAAAATCCACCTGGACGGTTTTTAAACGATATTCTCCTATCCTTCATAAGAAACTTAAAATTAAGAACTCCTACAATAACTAATCCAAAGAAAATAATTAATATAGCACCAATTTGTCTAATAATATCTTGATATATTAATAAGAATTCAGAGATGAAAGATGTCGTAAATCCTATCATGATAAAAATGCTGGAAAAACCAATTAAAAAGAAAATGGTATGTAAAATTGCTCGTTTATTCATTTTTTTATTCTCTTCTTTCACTTCACTAACGCTCATTCCGGTAATATATGATATAAAAGCAGGATAAAGCGGTAAGCAACATGGTGAAATAAAAGATAGAAATCCCGCACCAAAAGCAAGAAAAATATTAATTTCGTCCAATTCAATCCCCCTCTGATTGTCATAATAGTATCTCTAGAAACATCTTTTGACAATTATATAGTTCAAATTATACAAAACTACATTTCACCTTTTATCATGTAAATTTACAATTAAACAATTCCAATTATAAATTTAAACATTACTTCCTAATATAGCCTCAATTAATGCAGAAATTGTGCAGGTTTACAAAACCTCACAAAATCGCCACAATTAGCCACGAATTAATCAATGTTTATCATTATGAAAATAGTTAGGATTATTTATCGGCGTCCTCTTATGATAATACTCTAATTCAAATGCTGACTCCCCCTCCCTTCCTTTTCTCATAAAAAGAATATTTTTAGTATGGACAGACATATAATTAATTAACTTCATAATTGGACAAGAAAAGAGAGGGGTTTGAACAAAATGGGAACAACTTTGTATTTGATATTTTTAATCACTTTTCTATTATCAACTATTATTATTGGAAAAACATTTTACAATAGAAGAAAAGTACCCTGTATGACTGGTATGATGATTTCAATGACACTAGGAATGAGTGTTGGATTACTTCTCGGTATAATCTTTGGGATACTATTTTTTGAAAACTTTTTTCTAGCCACCTTATTAGGAATGGCTGCAGGGATGATTGTCGGATTTTTAGCGGGAGTCCCCGTCAGTGTCATGGCCGTTCTAGACGGTCTTTTATCAGGTTTGATGGGCGGAATGATGGGTGCTATGCTAGGAGCGATGATTGCAATGGAATATCACGATGCCATTGTTCTAATAATGTTCTTTTTATTCCTCGCTACCATGCTGATTCTATTTTATATGATGCAAAAAGAGAATATCGGAAAAGAATTATCCCTTTTTTACAATCCGTTAGTACCCGTTTTTCTATTTGGATTTTTATTTTTTGTTTTCAATCAAACTGGTCCCGTCTTTATAGAAACAGGTTCAGCAGAGCATAATCACTCTGAAAATGAAGAGAGCAACAATAGTTTGAAAATCAACACAAATGAATATAATTTTCTACCTAATAATGTTAACGTCAAGGTCGGAGAAACGGTAACTTTATCAATAGAGAATACTGGTAAGATAGAACACGATCTAGAAATTATCGGTTTTACTCCATCAAATGTGCAGCAAAACTCTAACCATCATCATGAGAATACCGCAAATACTATTCATCTTCATGCTGCCCCTGGAGAAGAACAATCCATTTCTTTTACTCCTACTGAACCTGGGGTATATAAGTTTGTTTGCACAATACCTGGTCATAAAGAGTCGGGAATGATAGGAACAATGGAGGTTTCGTGAGAATTACAGAATATAATAATAAGAACAGATTTTTTGTTGAATCAATGCTCTTTTCAATTCTCAAGTTATACTTTCATGCCCAATAGCTAATTTATAATTTGTTCACAAAGAAGTCCTTCTTTCTGCACAGAAAGTAGACAATTGTATTCTAGAGTTATCATTAGTAAGAATATATCAAAATTGTTAAGGAGGAATTTCTATGAATAAAGGATTATTGGCATTGATTACAATAGGGCTAGTTTTGGTATTAGCAGCATGTGGGCAAACTAATAGTAGTGACACGGATAACAGTAATTCTTCACAAACTGGGGAAGCTACCTCAAACAATATGGTTAACATCAAAGCAACCAATTGGGAGTTTGACCAAGCTGAATACAGCGTAAATGCTGGTGAGGAAGTCTCTATCTCCCTAACAAATAATGAGGGTATGCATGGGATTGCAATTGATGAATTTGATGTAAATATTGAGGGTGATGGTAAAGCATCATTTACACCTGATCAACCTGGGGAATACATAATCTATTGTAGCATTCCGTGTGGTGAAGGTCATAGTGAAATGAAATCAACATTAATAGTTAAATAATCAAGTAATAAAGAGTTGTTCATGGTGGACAACTCTTTATTTACCTTTCTTTTCATGTCTAACATGCTTAAATATATTTTTTCGACCTAGTAGTTGTTAACACACGAAGACATATTCTCTTTTGTTGTTTGAGGATGACAATGAGACTCTGGATCTTCTCTTTGATCAGTCTTTTCAACAATCCATCTGTTGCGTTTAAATTGTATGATAAGCACTAAGGCTCTTAGCCCAGTATCTAAGCCAATAGCTATCCAAACCCCTAACAACCCCCATCCAAGTTTAATGCCTAACACATATACAAATAGTGTTCGCACTGCCCACATTCCAACTCCAGTTAAATACATTGGAAATTTCGTATTATTTGCGCCTTGAAAGGCACCAGTTAATGTCAGTACAACTGCTAGAAAAGGCTGAAAAACTCCCGAAACTTTTAAGGCGGTCCCTATGTCTTCTTTAACCTGTGGATCCTGTGAGAAGAATCCACCAGCCCATTCTCCAAAGAAAAACAGCAATGCACCAAAAATAGTCATAAATCCTACGGCTAAAAAAGCGGATAGTTTAGCGTATTTTGTAGCTTCTTGTTGATTTCCTGCACCCAATTGCTGCCCTACCAAAATAGTCACTGCAGTAGCAAAACCATACCCAATCATATAGGAAAAAACTTCTATATTTCCTGCTATTTGATGAGCAGCAAATACATTAGTTCCTAGTGCCACCACAAAGCTAAAGTATACAACTTGCCCAGCTCTCATAATTAACCTTTCCCCAGCTGCCGGACTACCAAGAACCATTAATTCTTTCATATGTGTTTTGTCTAACTTCCAGTATTCCTTTTTAAATTTTATTAATTCTGACCGTTGAATATACAGTAGTAATCCTATAGCACCGATTACACGTGCTATCACGGTAGCAATTGCAGCCCCTACAATCCCCATACCAGGAATAACCCAGAATCCAAAGATAAAAATATAATCTAGTACGGCATTAATGATATTTACGATAATACTTATTTTCATTGGAGATTTCGTATCCCCTGCACCACGCAAGATTGCGCTTGCTACAAACATAAGAGACATAAAAATCGAGGGTATGGCTACTATTTTAAAGTACATAGTACCTGCCGCTAACACATTGGCCTCAATGCCCATTAATTGCAAAAGTTCTTCCGCAAAAAGTAGCGTAATAATACCGGTTATAACACCAAATACTGAGGCTAAAATAAGGGATTGTTGTGCTATATGTCTTGCCTTTTCTACTTTATTTGCACCTAAAAAATTAGCAATATATACATTTGCTGCTACACCTATGGCCATAAATAGTGCGAAGTAAATAGCTAATACCGCATTCGTAACACCAACAGCCGAAACCTCTACTAATCCGAGCTTTGACACAAAATATGTATCAACAAATCCTAAAATCGTTTGGAAAAGGTTTTCTATTATAGCCGGAAATGCTAACAATAAGATTACTTTAATCTTTTTCATATCTGTATCAGCTAATTTAATTTTATCATCTTCACTGTGAGTGGTCATAATTGGTCCCGGTCACCATCCTTTCTGGGTATTTTCATTTATTATTTTCAGCATATAGTTTATTTCTATACTGCCCTATATCTGTACATCATGAAGATTAGGTGAAGTAATATTATTTCTATTTTGCTAATAGAACACATTTTATTTACAAATATTGTTAAAAACATTAAGTGATTATTACAGTTATAAATCTGCACAGTAACTCCATATTTTAAATTTAAAATTAAGTAGTTAATCTAATTTCTATCTAAGGAGTCTATTTTATATATGAAAATCGAACAATTATTGGATGGAATTGAAATTCTAAATAATATAAAGCAGGAAACTAAAGAACTAATTATTGAGGGTATTGCTTACAGTTCATTTGACATAAATATCAATTATGTTTTTGTAGCCATTAAGGGACATAACGCTGATGGTCATGATTACATAAAAGATGCTATCAACAAGGGTGCATGTCTAATAGTAGGTGAAAAAGGAATTGATGATTTACCCATACCATATGTACAGGTTGACGATAGTAGAAAAACATTGGGGATCCTATCGAGAAACTTTTATCGCAATCCCTCGAAAAATAAAATTATGATTGGAATCACCGGGACGAACGGAAAAACAACAACCAGTCACCTTTTAAAACACATTTTAGAAAGTAACGGTAAAACTTGTTCTTTAATTGGCACCATACAAAACATAATCAATGGTGAGGTAAAAAACAGTACCAATACCACACCGAGCTCATTAGAATTACACAAACTTATAGCTGAGAGCAAGGATGAGGTGATTATTATTGAAATCTCTTCCCATGGCTTAACTCAACACCGAGTTGAAGGTTTAGCATTTGATTTATGCTTGTTTACAAATCTAGATCATGAACACCTGGACTATCACAAAACGATGGAAGAATACTTTAGAAGCAAAATGTTATTGTTTGACTATCTAAAAGAAGATGGACAAGCAATTATTAACATAGATAATTTTTGGGGTGACGAATTAGCAAAGATATTAGATGGCCAAGGAAAAATTGTTTACTCAATTGGACAAAAACCTAAGTGTAAGTTTAAAATAATAAATTTTAACTCAAAGAACTCTATCGTAACCATTATGGATAATAAAATCGAAAATGATATTTTTTCTCCTATGGAAGGAATTCATAATATGTACAATAGTGTTATGGCATATGGAACTGCAAGGATAATGGGATTAGGGAGTGAATCCATTCTTGAAACAATTATTAATTTTAAGGGTGTCAGAGGGAGATTTGAAATTTATAAACTGTCCAATGGAGCAACAGCTGTTGTCGACTATGCTCATACTGCTGATGCAATTTTTCATTGTTTAAGAACCGCAAACCAGAAAGGTTCAAAAAGAATAACACATGTATTTGGCTTTCGTGGTGGTAGGGATTTGAGTAAAAGACCAGAAATGTTATCTGTTACTTCCGAACTAAGTACCCGATATATTTTGACATTAGATGATTTAAATTCTGTTTCTAAGAATGAAATGATAAGAACTCTCAGTTATTTAAACCATTCATATGGAAATGAAAAAGGTATGATTATCGAGGATCGAACAATGGCTATAAAATGGGCTATTGAACATAGTCAAAAAGGTGATTGGATTATTATTACTGGTAAGGGTCATGAGCAGTACAAGCAAAGTTTTAAATTACCTACTTATTTTGACACTGATACAGTTCTATACGTTAACGATCTATTTCAAAGAAAGGCCCTTATTGAATAATCATCCTTTTAAGGTTTAAAGTTTAATAAAATGTTAATTTCACAATAGTGAAGGATTTTAATTTAGCATGAAATATGGTTCTTACTCTAAACTAACTATTTTGAAATAAAATGCCTCCCATTTGAGTATGGAAGGCATTTATTTACTTTAACTTTTTTTGAGTTTACGATCAAATAAAATTCATTTGAACTATCATTAACCGTATTGATTTCAAACTGTTCTTTGGAAATTGCAATTCATTTGTTAACTTCAAATTGAATCCTTGAACTCTAACCAAGAGCAACATCTAAGATCATCATCACGGTAAATCCAATCATTAAACTCATTGAAGCAAGATCCTTATTCCCCTTCTCTTGAGAACCTGGGATTACCTCTTCGGCCACAACAAATATCATTGCACCTGCAGCAAAACTTAGAGCGTATGGCAAAAGTGGCTCAACTAGCGATACTGCTAGTACGCCAACAACAGCTGAAATAGGTTCAACCATACCAGAGAATTGACCATAATAAAAACTCTTTCTTCTAGACATTCCATCCCTTCGTAACGGCATAGATACAGCTACCCCTTCAGGAAAGTTCTGAATTCCAATACCAATGGCTAAAGCAATTGCTCCAGCTATGGAGGCAGTTGGAGAATCCGTTGCTAGAGCCCCAAAAGCAACACCTATTGCTAAACCTTCTGGAATATTGTGTAAGGTTATAGCAAGTACCATTAATGTACTTCTTTTAGCTTTTTTGGAATGCAGTCCCTCCGCCTGCCCCAATGAGGCGTTCGGGTGAAGATGTGGAAGTAATTTATCAACTCCCCACAAAACTCCTCCGCCTAACATAAAACCAACAGCTGCAGGAATCCAAGCTGGTACTTTTCCTCCCTCTGCCATATCTATTGCAGGAGATAGTAACGACCAAAAACTGGCTGCAATCATTACTCCACCGGCAAACCCCAACATACTATCTAATAATCTTTGATTAAATGATTTTGTAGTGAATACCAAAGCGGCTCCTAGTGCCGTCATCCCCCAAGTAAAAAGTGTTGCTATCATTGCTTGAATTACTGGGGGAAATTCTATAAAAACATCAATCATACTTTCCTCTCCTTCTAGTAGGATTTTTATCATGATATGCCCATGTCATAAAAAGTTTCCTAATGGAAACATTTTAATCCTAAGCAACAATAATTACAATATAATAAACTAAAAAAATTAGATAGGAAATCAGTTTTGTCACATTTCAGTTATTAAAAATGCATAATTTCTTCATATTTCTTTAGTACACTCGATATGAAAGAGGAGGAAACAAAACATGAAAAAATTTATAATTTCATCACTCTTAATATCTATTATTGCTATTTTAGCGGCATGTACAGACCAATCTAATGGATCTAATGCTGAGAAAGATGAAACATCCAATTCAGAGGGAACTGTTTCTGAAGTAGTACAAGTTAAAACAGAAAATTTTGACGGCAAGAAAATTAATGAATTTAATCTCACTGCACAAGAAGCAGAATGGGAATTAAGCTCAGATAAAACTATAACGGCTTGGACCTACAATGGTACTGTTCCGGGTGAACAAATACGTGTAAAACAAGGTGAAGTAGTAAAGGTTAACCTAACCAATGAATTAGAAGAACCTGTATCCATTCATTGGCATGGTATTCCTGTACCTAATACACAAGACGGGATTCCGGGTGTAACACAGGATGCTGTGCTTCCAGGAGAAACATACACCTATGAATTTATAGCAAATGATCCAGGAACATATTGGTATCATTCCCATCAAAATGGTGTTGAGCAATTAGATAAGGGATTATACGGGACTATAATCGTAGAATCTGAGGACGATGCTGATGTCGACCGAGACTACACCCTAGTACTTGATGAGTGGGAATCAGGTAGTCATGAGGAAAATGACATGAATATGGATGGCATGGATCATGGTGATATGGGTGACATGGATAGTATGGAAGACATGGAACATAACGGTATGGATATGGAATCATCGGACATGAGCGATATGATGGCTCATGATATGTCATCTTATGATATTTTCACCATTAATGGAAAGACTTACGAAAATAATGAGCCGTTGTTCGTAAAGGAAGGCGAAACTGTAAAGTTACGATTTGTAAATGCAGGCTATATGGCACATCAAATTCATATTCCGGTTGATTATAAAGTGACACATGTTGATGGACAAAAAGTGAATAATCCACAAATAATAGCTGGCTCAGTTATTGAAGTTGCTCCTGGGGAACGTGTTGACGTTGAATTTGTTGCGGATGGCAGTGGTGACTTTACCATCGATTGTCATGGAGAAATGGAAGCTGCTCAGGACATGAAAATGGATATTGTATATGAAGATGGAAATGGCCAAAAGGCTGAACATTTTCTAACACCGGATATAGTAGATATCACGAAGCTTGGAGAGAAAACAGAATCTCAATTTAATTTAAATGATAATTTTGATGTAGAGTACGAAATGGAGCTTAACACTGCAATGAGTTCTGAAGAAGAAATGGGCATGGTATGGACTATAAATGGAGCAACCTATCCAGACGTCCCTCCTATTGAGGTAGATAAAGGAGACAAAGTGAAAGTTACACTTACCAATAACAGTATGGATAAAGCTGACCATCCTATGCATCTTCATGGTCACTTCTTCCAAATTCTAAGTAAAAATGGAGAGGAACTTCAAGGTTCCCCTATTATCAAAGATACATTGAACGTTAAGTATGGGGAAACTTATGAAGTAGCATTCGTTGCAGATAATCCTGGTAACTGGTTATTCCACTGCCATGATTTACATCACGCATCTAGTGGAATGGTTACAACAGTTGAATACAATAATTTTGAACCATTTTATACAGATACAGGTAGAGTAGATAATCAGCCTGAATAAGGAAATCAAAATATTAAGGTATGCAAGGGTAAGTTCCTGGCATACCTTTTAAAGTTAATATCAAGCCCGCCCTGATTCTTAGATAAATTTGTAATCTTTAACCTTGATTTGGAGCAATAACCTCAATAACTCCCTCATACTGTTCCATAAAAACATCGGAAAATGCGTTTATTGTATTGGATAGTTCTTTTTTATTGTTTTCAATTCCACCCATTTCTATTAATAGAGATCTATTTGATATATCCTGATTATAGACACCATTACCCTCAGAACTTGTTTTCAAATAAACACCTCTACTGAGTCCAGGATACTTCTCTTCAAGTTTCTCATGAAGCTCTTTAGCAAATAATAAATTCTCCTCATAATTAGCATATTCTTTCCCAACTACAAAATATAGCCTTGCATAACTTTTCCCATTAATAGTGACAGTTGTTATATCTCTTGTCGCTGAATCCCGATGTATATCAATTAAATATGTTATATCTTCATTTTTAGAAACTGTAGTTTCGATAAGTTCACGAGACAATTGATAAGAATGGCTATAATTCCATCCCCTATCCTTTAATGCTTTAGCAATGTTAGTTTGGTCCTGTACCGCATAAACACCATACTCGTTCAATTTTTTTGCTAGCATGGAACCAACTAGAACTACATTTTCATTATTATTAATACTTGATGAGTCACTTGTCCTCTCATGCTCTGCCATTAAAGGTAGATATCCTTCCCAACTATGAGACTGGTAGATAAGAACTGTTGGATTATTTGAACTATCTGTATTTATGTTTGGTACATTCTGGTTATCTTTAACTGAACCTTCTGTCTTTAGTAGTTCATCAAAGTCTGGTGGTGGAGATTCTTGAGGGAGATTTGAATAATCTGAACCCTGACCAGCCACATAAATTACATTATTATAACTGAATCCTGGAATTTCACTAATTAGTACCATATTGAGGTTATCAGTATTAATTCCGGTTATTGATTCTAATAACAAGTTACCAATGGAAGGAGTATTATATTCATTGTCTATATACTCTTTAAAATTGGGAATTTCTTCTCCCATTATAGATAAAAAAACCTTCGAAAATTCATCTGAGTTAATAAGTTGTGCAAACATATTGTCTTTCACATTTGAAGTATTTATTACCAAAGTTATAATAATTGTCATCGGAATAAATAAACTGATTAATATTATTGAAAATACTCTTACCCTATTAGCATTCTTCAAAATATCACCTCTATTTAATCTATGATTTGTTGGGCTAAAATAGAAGTTATATCATTGTATATTCAACTTCTATTAAAAAACTATCACCATTTTCCCGGTGATAGTTTTAAAAATGCTTATATTAGGGTTATATTTAAAACAGTTTAAAGTAACATCAATTAATTGCATTATGCATAAGAGTGAAGCCCTGCTATCACTAAATTTACAACAATTAGGTTAAATAAAATTATCCCAAAACCTATTATAGCTAGCCACGCTGACTTTTCTCCATGCCAACCGCGTGAAAGTCTTAAATGTAAGTATGCAGCATAGAAGAACCAGGTGATAAGTGCCCAAACTTCTTTTGGATCCCAGCCCCAGAAGCGTCCCCAAGCTTCTTGAGCCCAAATAGAGGCAAAAACTAATCCGCCCAATGTGAAGATTGGAAACCCAATTGCTACTGCACGATAATTGATCTCATCCAATAACTCGGGGTTTACTTTTTTAAGTAGCGGACTAATTGCCGCACCTACACGCTTCCGTAACAGCAACCGGGTTAAACCATAGAGAGCTGACCCTACAACCATTGACCAAATAACACTGTTAAATTTTCTTCCGGCATGAGAACCTTGCATCCATGAAGGGGTTTCGAACCACGGTTCCATTACACCTTCAGTTACTAAGGTACTTTCATTCGGTGCGGCAATCGCTGGTAGCTCATATTCTGTCATTACCCTCTTACCATTTAAATCATATTCAAAAATTGCACTATAATTCATAGCACTAAATACGGAAGAAATAAGGATAAACCCTAATAACAGGAATATGAAATATAAAACTACTTCTAACGAAACAACTCGAGCATCACGTTTACGTTGATCAACTTGGCGAATTAAGTACATTAATCCTGCAACAAAGCTAATAAATAAAATGCCTGACCCTAAAGCAACAGTAGTTACATGAATATATAACCAGTAGCTTTTTAATGATGGAACTAGTGGTGCAATTTCTGTTGGAAACACACTTGCATATGCAATAAAAATCATAGCAATCGGTAATGCAAATAAACCTAAAATGTTTAATTTGTAAATAAAATAGATAATAATAAACGCTAACACTAAACACATACCAAGGAAAGTAACAAATTCGAACATATTACTAACTGGAGCATGTCCTGAGGCCATCCATCTTGTAATAAAGTAGATTAGCTGCGCAACTAACCCAAGTATTGTTAGTGTTATTGCTAGTTTTCCAGCAAAACCGGATTTTTTTTGTTCACCATTTTTCTCTTTGATAGTTGCACCGAAAAATAATGTTGCGATTAAGTACAATATGAACGCAGTGAACAGCATTGTACTACTCGTATTTAATAAGCCCTCCATGATTGTCCTCCCTAATCATCCTCTTTTTGTTCTTCCACCATTTGAATGGAAGTCCCGTCGATTACTTTTTCAATATCCTTTTTAAGTCCAAACCAGTTCTTATTGGTATGAGCAGCTAAAAGAATACCTTCTTTTTTTGGATGTATCCAAATTCTTCTGTGCTGCCAATACATACCTTGGATGACACCTATCATAAAGATTAGTGTACCTAATACAAAAAGTGGAATGGTATAATCCCTTTTAATACTTAAGCCACTCTTACGGTCAAATTCTATGGAATCAATTAAAATACGATATTGATTTTCACCAGTAGGGTCAATTGAAGGTGCGAATGCCCCTATAAGATTACCCATTGGCTGTAGGTCAACAGCGGAAGTGTCTATCCCTAAATCCTCTGCTGAACCGATAACGTCACCTACAAAACTAATCTCAGCATCTTCACTACCAGGAGGATATAAGTTAAACACGAATGCAGGATTATTGGAATCTTTTGTCTTAGACCTTACCTGATCTTCGGTTAATGTATAATCTGGATAGTATTCAACCACTTCTACTCTGAATTCACTATCAATCTCGTACTCTGTTTTGGGGTCAAATAAATCAACTGTAAATTCCCCTAATGCTTCAGCCTCTGGATCATTCAATTGATAGATTTTAAAGGTCATCTTCGAGAATTCATTTATTTGATAGCCTTGTTGATATAAAGTATAACGTAAACCCGTATTCAAACAACGCATATAAAAATACCAACACCTCCTGTTAAGATAGACATATCAATTCAAGGAGGTGCTTTTTTTATGCCAAGCCAAGAACTTACTATCGTCCCCGTTACA
>NZ_RBZO01000023.1 GCF_003628445.1 Oceanobacillus bengalensis | reverse complement strand
GCTTTGATTTAGCCAATAGAATAACCTCCCATTCGTATAATTTGATTCTACCAAATAAAAAACTAAACTGCGAAGTAAGAGCCGTACGCTCTCTTACTTACACAGTTTAGTTTACACTCCCTAATAAAGCCTAATCCGACATATTTTTAGCGAGGAACTAGGCTTATTATCTTCCACAAGCGCCCGTTTGTGGAATAAATATTTATTGCTTATTTTACATCACCTTCCCAACCCAGCATTCCATCAACAACATTAGTTGCGTTATAACCCATTTGCATTAATTGATCAGTCGCACTACCACTTCTCGCGCCTTTCGTACATACCATATAATAATGTTCGTTTTTATCAAGCTCATTTAAACGATTTGTAATTTCCCCTAATGGGATATGTTTAGCTTCAATAATTTTGTTTTTTGCAACTTCATCAGCTTCACGAACATCAATAATGTTTACCTTTTCCCCTGCTTTTATCTTTTTTTCTAAATCCTTTGCTGTAATTAGTTTCATTTAAGACTCCTCCATTTCTTTATTTTTATTGCCAATAGACCAAATCACAACCGGAATAAGTATTAAGGACAAGATACCTCCAGCAAGTGATAACATTTCAAAACTGGAACCAGCAACAACCATTCCTGATAAGGCACCACCAGAAGCCCCTCCTAATGCAATAAAAACATCCACTGTCCCTTGAGTTTTAGCACGAATGGAAGGTTCTGTTGAATCGACAATTAAAGCTGTACCACTTATCAAGCCAAAATTCCATCCTATTCCAAGTAAAGAAAGAGCAACAACCATTAGAAATAAAGAATCTCCCGGTGCAATCGCTGCTATGACACCTGAGGTGAGCAATGTAACTCCAGAAGCAATCGCCATGGCAGGACGACCAATTTTATCAACGAGAATTCCTGTAAAGAGTGATGGAAGGTACATGGCACCTATATGAAATCCGATAACAAGTCCGATTGCACGTAAACTATGACCATGATCCCCCATGTGAACTGGTGTCATTGTCATTATGGCTAGCATCACAATTTGAGTCAGCACCATAATAATTGCGCTAACAGTAATCGCTTTTTTATTTATTTGATTCTTCCCTTGATTAGCATCCGATTCTGTGATTTGCTTATTGGCATTTATTTTTAATGCGACAATAAATGGATCAGGACGTAAAAATGCAAATAGCACTAAACCTGCTAATATAAATGCTGCTGCAGATAAGATAAATGGTCCTGCGAGTTCTGGAACACCAATTGAAAGAGCAAAATCCCCCATCACATCCACCAAATTTGGACCTGCAACTGCACCAAATGTAGTAGAAACCATCGCTATACTTACAGCAGTACCCCGCTGTTTGTTCGTTGCTAAGTCTGTACCAGCATAACGTGCTTGTAAATTAGTTGCAGTACCGGCACCATATACGAGCAGGGATATGAATAATAAAATTATACTGTTTACAATTGCTGCAATCACAACACCTATTGCCCCAAGTCCTCCTGTTATAAATCCTGCTGCTAGCCCCATGCGTCTTCCATAACGATTTGAAAGTCTTCCTACTGTTAATGCAGCTCCTGCTGATCCTAAAGTAAATAAAGCAGCAGGAAGACCTGCAAATGCATCTGTACCAAGCATTTGTTCTGCAAGTAATGCTCCAACCGTTATTCCAGCTGCTAATCCGGCCCCTCCAAACATTTGTGATATAACAACAATAATTAAGGTACGTTTATATAATTGTTTTTGTTTGTCTGGATTATCAATATACTCTTGCACAGGATCATTTGATTCACTTACCAATTTAAACACCTTCTTCCCCAAATTTTCTCTTAATAAGTAACAACCTTATCAGCCAACGTTCCATAAGCTAATAATATCCATTTAGCTTAAATGGCCCTGAAATTCATTCCAATCTTGAACGCTTTTTTCTAAACGATAAGCATTAATCCCTTTACTTCTTAAAAGTTCTACTGCTTCTACCGACATCAAACAATATGGCCCTCTGCAATAGGCAACAACATCACGGTTGGTTGATAAAGAAGAGAGTTTGTCCCTTAATTCCTCAATCGGTATGGAAACAGCACCCGGAATATGAGCATTTTCGTATTCTTCTTTTGGCCTTACATCCAACAGTAAGACTTCTCCTTTTTCCATTCGGTCGCTAAGTTCTGTAAGCGAAACCCCATCCATGCCTATATTGGCATTTAAGAATTCCTGTTTTATTTGTTGAACCTCAACAAACTGTTTTTCAGACAGGTTATGCAAGGAAATGATAAAGTCAGAAATAGCATCATCTGCCAATTCATAAATCACATAGTTACCTTTCTTCTGAAACTTTACCAATCTTGAATTAGAAAGTGTTTGTAAATGTTGAGATACATTCGCAATAGACATAGTAGTTGCTTTCGATAATGCTTCCACTGACTTTGGACCTTGAGATAAAACATCAAGAATCTCTAAGCGTTTTGGACTAGAAAGACTTTTACCTATTCTTGCGAACTCTTGATACAATAAATCTTTTAAATTTCTTTCCTTTAGCATTTTTGAATCACCACCGAATCTATTCAAGTGTTTTATTGAATACTTGAATTATAATTGTAATTAATGTTCATTTCAACAATTTACACTTGAATTAACGAAGCGTTAGTTCAAGTGTAAACTACAAACTCTTCTTTCTAACCTCTTATTCAACAATCTGGCTCCGATTGCGGAAGACTGTTTTATGAAAATCAATCAAACTTATATAAAAGTATAAAATTTTTGTTCCCAAAAACAAACGTGGTAAACTTGCTGTCATTCATTGGTACACCTTTTGTAATTCAATGGTAAAAACTATGTCAAGGCTGGTACATTTTTCATTGGCTGTAATCATTTGATAAACTTATAAATATCAGGGGGTAGATATTAAGTGATAAATGTCTTTATTGACACACAAGTATTCATACATAAAAATTTTAATTTTAGGAATGAACTATTCCAGAGGCTTGTTAATGCTGTAGAGGATAACCTAATTTCTGTTTACTTAACGGAAATTGTAAAAAAAGAAGTAAAGTCAAAAATCCATGATAATGTATACCAAACAGTAAACAACAGTCAGAAAAAATTTGTTAAAGATGCAAAGATTCTAAGGAATTTAAGTGAATACGAAAATGTTTTCAAAATATCTAAGGTATTAGACGATATAAGTAATTACTTAATGAGTCAGTTTGAACAATTTTTAGAAAAGGTTGATGCAACAATAATCCCTATAGACAATGTTTCACCTACTATCATCTTTGAAAAGTACTTTAAAGGTGATCCTCCATTTAGCAATAAGAAAAAGGCGGAATTTCCAGATGCTTTTTCATTAATAGCTCTTCAAAAATGGTTTGAGGAAGAGGGGCAACAGGTCTCTATCATAAGTAATGACCAAGATCTTAGAAATTTCTGTGATAACATAGAAAACCTTTTATATGAATCTTCTCTTGAATCATTCTTTGACAGTCTAACAAAAAATGATTACTATAATCATCAATTTATTGTATCTGTTTATGATGCTAACAATACAATTATTGAAGAACAGATAGAAGAATGTATCGAGAAACATGGATTTACATTGGACGATGAGGATGGAGATGTAAATAGAGTATATATCAATTCTATTGAGTTAGATGAAGATCCCTATATTATTGATATAGAGAAAGAAGAAGGAATAGCTACAATAGCATTTAATGCCAATGTCTCGCTAAACGCTGATGTATCTTATGTTGATTACGCAAGCTCTCCTTATGACAAAGAAGAAGGCAGATACTTCTTTCATCAATTCGAAGAGACAGAAATTGATGATGTAGTTATAATTCCAATTTTAATGACGATTGAGTACAAACATCATGACAAACATGAAATAAAAATTAACAGTGTAATTCTGAATGAAGAAGAAGACATAGGAATTCAAGTTTATGATAACAGCTATTAAAGCATTTCCAGATTGTTAGTTTCTATTTCATTCTATATAGTACGAAAGGCTTATTAACAAACGGGTGCATAATCAATAGCCTAAATGATTAAAAGGCCTTCAATATACTATGAATTATGCGGATTCGGTATATTAAGGTCTTTTTCTTTATGACTGCAATTCTATACATATTTAAATTGAAAAAACATTGTGGAAATGAACAAAACACTGAATAGAAATGGTTCATATCCAATATTATTCTTGTGAAATCAGTTGTTAAAATGTTACCAACCAGTAATACAAAAAAGGAGGTTTCAACTAGTGTACTAATTGCGCCTCCTGAAAATTAATTATTGTTTTCCTCTATTATGAACGCTGGTCAGAAAGGTAAATCATTATCATCTATATCAATTGGTTCTCCAGTTGATGAAGTAGTAACGGATGGTTCTTCGTTTGGTTCTTCGTTAAGTTCTTCGTTTTCATAAGCATCATCTTCATAGAAATTATCATAGTCCTCAATTGGATCATGAATAAACCAATCTCTAACAGGAGGTATATCCATAAATTCACTCAAATCTTTAAGACAATCAGCCCCATCAAATTTTATACCGCCCCACCGAGTTACAGGTAACAGCACTCTAGTTACGTCCTTATTTACAACAAGAAAAGTAATAAATTGTTCCCATGCCGGTAAATCATCACAATCATCCTTCTTGTTTAAATCATGAAAGATTGCTACTAGTTCAACTTCTTCATAACCGTCTGTTTGTTCCTTTTCCCATTCACAATAGTCAATAATCCCATCATAAAAGATACTTGCAGGCTGATGCTCTTCAGTTGCAAAATAAGCAACTGCTTTGTGTTTTTTCATATCATCTCCTCCTTATAATTCCATTTTTCTAACTTTATAAGGAGTATATCAAGAATTAAAAAAGACCACATCTTCATTTGTTAAAATTATTGATAAATATTGCAATGGTATAACCAGTAGACGTTTCACAGGATAATTATATAAAAAAAGCAGGTTCTAATCACCCGCTTCTCATTGTAAATTTTATAATAATGTATTCTAGATTATCCTCTTTAATTGAAATGTTTAGTGGTTCCGTGACACATGCCCCGCGGTGCCACCCTAATTATTCCGCCTATTTGACGGAATCGCTTTATAAAAAATAAGCTCCAAAGTCCAATTCCAATTTACCTTGATGCTTGTTCCCACCAACCACAAGCTCTCTACAAATCAGAGGGTAAAATGTACTACGCCTTTTTCATTGCTATAATATTGAGTTTTTATTATTATATATTTCATTTCCTTGAAGTGCAAGTGGAAAGATTAATTGGGCTTGTGTCAAACCTTTTTCACTGAGCTATTCACATCAATAATGTATAGGAGAAATGTAAAAAGAGAAATATAAAGGAATGGCTTTTTTCGCATCTTTTTTTGCTTTTTATAATTAGCATTTGATATAGATTGTTGATTTATTTAAATCAGAATAATTCTAAACACACCGTTCCGGAAAGATACTTCGCGCATCTTAGGGCGGCTGGAAGCCTACGCCGTGCCCACGGAAAGCATCCGCCCGGAACGATCCCGGACGGCGAGATTTGCTCCGATTTAAGAAATTCTTAATTATAAGTTCAAAGTTTTTTCGTATAGAAAGGAAGAAAAGAATTGGATAATCTAATATGACAATATTGTTAACTTGATTGTATTCGTTTTACTTCGAGAACCGCCATCATATATACTTATGTGAAAGAATTCACTATTATATTTTTTTATCTGGAGGTCTGTATTCAATGGCAGGACTTATGGCAATGGCGAAAGAGCAGAAAATGAAGATGATTCTAATCGCTATTTCTGCTGCGTTATCTGGTTTAGCAATTATTGGACAAGGCTATTTATTTGTCCAAATCGTTGACCGGATCTTTTTGAAAGATAATTCATTTTCTGATATTATTCCATATTTACTATGGTTAATTGTCGCACTTTTTGCTAGAACCTTTTTTAGTTATCTTAGTGGAAGAACTGGGATAAAGATGGCGACGAAGGTAAAGGCTGACCTTCGAAGTGTCCTTTTAAATAAATTTTCTAGAAATCCAATGCAAGCATCCCTTCAAGGACAATCGGGTGAGAAAGTAAGTGTCATGATGGACACAGTTGATGAGATTGATAGTTATTTTAGTGATTATATTCCACAAGTGATTCAATCGACGATTATTCCAATCATGCTTCTCGTTGTTATCTTTATGGAACATGCGACCACGGGATTTATTATCATTATTACTGCACCATTTATTCCGATATTCATGATGATTATCGGCTTTAATACAAAGGATAAAGCCGAGGAGCAATTAGACAAAATGGCGGCTTTTTCGGGGAAGTTTCTTGATACGATACAAGGACTAACAACGCTAAAATTATTCGGTCGTTCCGTGGAACAAAAGGAAGAAATAAGAAAGAGTAGTCTTGATTTCCGTGAAGCAACGATGGTCGTGCTTAAAACAGCTTTCTCTAATTCATTAGCACTTGAATTTATTTCTATGCTAAGTATCGGGCTTGTTGCCTTAGAGGTTGCAATCCGACTCATTATTTTTCAAGACATTACATTCTTTACTGGATTCTTAATGCTTGTATTGGCTCCAGAGTTTTTTACAAAATTAAAGGACCTTGGTAGTGCATTTCATACGGGACGTGGAAGTATCGGTGCAGCTAAAAAGCTTGAGCGTGAACTGGAAGAAACAGCAGATTTAGTAGTTTTTGGCGAAGAAAGCTTGAGTAAAGAAGAACCGCCATTAATTGAATTGCAGGCTGTGAGTTTTCATTACGGTGAGGATGCTTTTGCATTGAAAAATATAAATGCTTCTATTCGACCAAATGAAGAGATTGCAATTGTCGGTAAAACTGGAGCAGGGAAAACGACGCTTTTACATATAATTGCTGGGCTTGTCCGACTCTTAGAAGGGAAAATTATGATTAATGGTAAGGAAAGATCCCACTTTAGTGAGAAGGATTGGTTTGGTCAACTCAGCTATATTTCCCAAGACCCATACTTATTCTCGGGGACAATTGCAGAGAATATTGCAATTGGTAGACATGCTGATGCATCGCGAATGGAAATTGAACAAGCAGCAGAAAAAGCAGGGCTTACGGAACTTGTTGGTTCACTTGAGCAAGGTTTTGATACGCCAATTGGTGAAGCAGGACGTGGTTTATCAGGTGGGGAAAAACAGCGTGTAGCTATTGCTCGTGCTTTTCTAAAGCGTCCATCTATCATTCTTTTTGATGAACCAACAACAGGGCTCGATTTACAAACAGAACGTATATTACAGACCTCAATTAAGGAGCTGTCCAAAAATTCAACGGTAATAACCGTAGCCCATCGACTTCACACCATACAAAATGCAGACCAGATACTTTTCCTTGAGAATGGTGAACTTCTATCAACTGGTACGCATGATGAATTATTAGAATCTGTGTTAGCATATCGGGAGATGGTTACTGTACAGCGAGGAGGTACGGTACAATGAAGGATTTGCGAATAGTAATTAAAGTATTACTAGTAGAAAAGAAAGACATATTCCTTTCGATTTTATGTGGATTTATTGCTGGAATAACAGCGGTAGCGTTGTTTTCGGCAAGTGGATATTTAGTTTCGAAGGCAGCCTTAGCTCCGCCAATCTACACGCTGATGATTCTTGTTGCCTCGGTAAAAATGCTCGGTATCATTTCTGCATTAAGTAGGTATGGGGAAAGGTATTTTTCACACCGCGGTACATTTACAATGCTAAGCAATCTACGTGTTTCTTTTTATGAAAAATTAGAACCTTTAGCACCAGGGATTTTCGGGAAGTTTCGAAGTGGCGATTTACTTGCTCGGATTGTCGGTGATGTAGAGACATTACAAAACTTCTTTTTACGCGTTTTTTACCCACCAATTGTTTTACTATTGATCTTTTTTAGTACAATCTTTTTTACGTCATTCTTTTCATTTGAAGTTGCGCTCATTTTATTTGTTGGTTTCCTATTAACAACAGTGCTTGTCCCGTCATACTTTGCCTTAAGACAAAGTAAGTTTGACCGGAAAGTAAGAGAAAGCCGTGCAGCGTTGTCAACTGAGGTTACCGAATTTCTTTATGGTTTTCGAGACTTGAAAATTTATCAGCAACTAGAAGGAAAAGAAAAGCAGCTAAGTAAATCAACAGTAGCCTATTTGCAGGAGCAGGAACAGGAAAGCGTCCATAATTTATTCAGTCAAGCAATGAACACATTTTTATCGTTATTGGTTACCGTCTGTGTGCTGGCTGTTGGGTCCTATTTAGTTGTAAATGGGGAACTAGATGGTATTTATTTGGCCATGTTAGTGATGGTCTCCCTTACCGTCTTTGAAAATACAACATCAATGGCAATTTTCCCAAGTCACTGGCAGGATAGTAAACAGGCAGCATCACGACTTCACTCTGTTGTTCGTAACGAATCAATCGGAAAAACACAAATGAAGCAGGAAAATTTCCAAACGGATATTGCACCAAAAATAGAAGTAAGGAACATTCGATTTACGTATCCCAATGATTCACGACAAACACTAGATAGTGTTTCCTTGAATCTTGAAGCAGGTTCGAAAACAGCGATTGTTGGTCCAAGTGGTTCAGGGAAATCAACGCTATTACAGCTGTTACTTCATCTTTATTCTGTTGATGAAGGAGAGATTTTATTAAATGATATTCCTATTAACACTTTGACAGAGGAAAGCATTTGGGAAAATGCGAACGTAGTACTGCAAGCAAATCATTTCTTTTATGGAACCATACGTGATAATTTGCAGCTTGCAAAGGATGGACTCGGTGATGATGAAATGCAGGGAGCTTTGTCAAAAGTTGATTTAGACCATTTCACATTAGATGATTCTGTACTTGAAAAAGGTGAAAATTTATCTGGTGGGGAGAAGCAGCGTCTCGCAATTGCAAGAGCGATGCTGAAAAACGAATCTTTATGGCTGTTAGATGAACCAACTTCGTCAATAGATGCATTAACAGAAGCGAAAATTTATCAGCATATCTTTAGTGAAGCAAAGGCTGATACGGTTGTGCTCGTAAGTCATCGCCTAACTGGGCTAGAGAAGATGGATCAGATTATCGTAATGGATCATGGGAAAATTATGGAGAGTGGCACATTTGAATCATTAATGGAACGTAAAGGTTATTTCTATGAGATGAAAAAGATTGAACAGAGCGTATTTCTTGGGGGTTAAACGAATATTTGATAAAAACTGGAAAGCGTTGAATAGCGCTTTCCAGTTTTTTTTGTAGAACAAAACGAAGCGCACGCATTTACTTTTAATGCGTGCGCTCCTCTCACCGAAATAATTAATTTTCATCATCTGTAATCGTGTTATCATTCTTTACTACCCAAAATGAAACAATGATAGCAGCGACAATTACGATAAAGGGTGCAGCAAATATTAAAAAATCATTTAACAAACAGCTCACTCCTTTTTCTTCTTATTACCTTCGACATAATCCTTGTCGAAAAGAAATAGTTTTAACAATAAATAAATGGAAGGAACTAGCAAGATAAAACCTAGAATGAACACGACAACGAGCGAAATAGCCATCGCTTCATTCGTGAATCCGTCCTGTATCGTTAAGTGTGGATACAGAAGATATGGATAATGTGAAATTCCGTATGCATAAAAGGCTAGAGCAAATTGTCCAATTAATAGCCAAACAGAGACACCATAATTTTTTTGTTTCCATAATAACCAGACAGTGGCTAACCAAAGAATAGCTGAAAGTGCGAACATCCAGCCTAAATCTAGAATACGTTCAAAATGTTCTGGATTGTGATAGCTTAATTCGAATATGATCCCACCTGCAGCAATAATCAATGGAACAGCCCATGATAGGGCATATTTTCGCATTAATTTTGTTGCATCAACATCACCAGCTTTGT
The DNA here is from genome assembly GCF_003628445.1 of Oceanobacillus bengalensis. Classification (GTDB taxonomy): domain Bacteria; phylum Bacillota; class Bacilli; order Bacillales; family Amphibacillaceae; genus Oceanobacillus; species Oceanobacillus bengalensis. Next base: position 55,577 of record NZ_RBZO01000023.1, on the reverse strand, counting down.
TTGCATACCAGGTGAGGAAAACGGCAGAGATATATAATACCGCTGCAAGCGCTAATACAACAATAGACCAGGATAAGGGACTTGTGAATAGTGCCCAATAATCGAGAACAGGGTTACCATCAACAATCGATACAAATCCACCTTCCGTAATTGCAAGTACCACCGATAAAGAGGCAGGGACGAGAAGTCCTGATATTCCATACATAAACGCATATCCTTTATGCCCCTTTGTTCCATATGTTTCAAAGGCATAATAGGAACCACGAATTGCCATCAAGATAATTGCTAGGCTTGCAGGTACAAGTAGAATCGTCCCAAAGTAAAAGGCAGTTTTTGGAAAGAACCCTACAATTCCAACAAAGAAGAATACGAAAAATACATTCGTTACTTCCCAAACAGGTGACAAATAGCGTTGAATAATTTTCGACAAAATATGCTGTTTGCCCGAGATAATACCGTAAGCATTGAAGAAACCAGCTCCAAAATCAATCGATCCAAGTATGACGTAACCGAATAGAAACGTCCAAAGTACGGAAATACCTAATATTTCTAGACTCATTTCTCTTCACCACCCTGTTTTGCTTCATAGCGCTTGAGCTCTAAATCTACAGGATTATTTTTAAATATCCTACGTAGTACAACAATCGTTCCTATTCCTAATACAAGGTACAGGGCTGCAAACAAGATAAACATCAATCCTACATAATCACTTGAGGTGGCAGCTTGATCAACCGTCATTATTCCGCGAAGAATCCATGGTTGTCTTCCAACCTCAGCCATCCACCAGCCAGCCTCAATTGCCAGGAAGGAAAGTGGTCCACCAAGAACAATAAGCCAGCGGAACCAATTTGCTTTTACAAATGACCATGAAAGCCTTGTCCCTAGCCAATAAACGAGAGCTAATACAATCATAAATACACCAATTGTAACCATTAAATCAAAGAAATAGTGGGTAACGAGTGGCGCGGTTTCTTCTTCTGGGAATTGATCCAAACCAATTACTTCAGAAGTAGGATTTCCATGTGCCAAAATACTTAATGCAAAAGGAATTTTAATGGCGTATTTCACTTCTTGATTTTCATCTAATATTCCATACATCAAGAGTGGTGCGGCTTCCTCTGTTTCAAAATGCCATTCAGCAACAGCTAATTTTTCTGGTTGATATTCTGCTAAATATTTACCAGAGAAGTCACCAATTAATGCTGTAGCAATAGAGAAAACAAGCCCAATCTTCATTGTCATATGAAGTGCTTTCTTATGGTACGCATGATTCGATCCTTTAATTAGTTTATATGCTGCAATCGCTGCAAGCATAAAGGCTGCTGTCATATATGCTGTTGCTAAAACGTGTGAGACCTTTGTCGGCATAGCTGCTGTGAACATTGCAAGTAATGGATTCGCATTCACAAGTTGTCCATCGACAAGGTCAAAGCCTTGTGGAGCATTCATAAACGAATTAACGATCGTAATAAATAGTGCTGAACATCCTGCGCCGATGGCCACTGGAATTAACAGCAAGAAATGTTTTCGTTGATCAAATCGGTCCCATGTATATGAATAAATACCTAAGAAGATTGCTTCAAAGAAGAATGCAAAAACTTCCATAAAAAGAGGTAATGCAATAATATTACCTGCAAGCTCCATAAAGTTTGGCCATAATAATGAGAGCTGTAACCCGATGATGGTACCAGTTACTACCCCGACTGCAACCGTAACAAGATATCCCCGTGCCCATCGTTTGGCCATCATAATGTAGTGGTAGTCATTTTTCTTAATTCCTAGCCAATGCGCAATCATAATAAAGAGTGGGACACCCACACCAATTGTTGCGTAAATAATGTGGAAGGATAGGGTCAGTAATGTTAATAATCTACTTGCAAACACTGGATCATCAAATAACAAGTATCTTCTACCTCCTTATTTTGCGATTTATTCAAGTTTATTACCTGATATACCCATTTTGTGAAAAAATAAACAATCATTATTATATTTTAACTCAAAATACAATAAAAAAACGATATTACATATGACAATATAGCAAACGTCTGATGAATGAATTGTGAACAAAAATACAAATGTTATTTTCAAAGAGATAAGCTTTCTTTTATTCTTCCTTTATTCTGTACTATTATTTAACGTTTTTATTTAGAAGGAAATAAAACTTTCAATAATTAGTGGAATTCCCAGAAATATAATTCATTACAGAAAATTAACACCCGATTAATATCGGCTTAATAATGAATGCGTACAATCGACACTGAACGACACTATAAAGAAAGAGGGGAATCGTTTTGCAGAAGAAAATCGTTTATGTTTTAGGTATAATCATGCTAGTTTTTTTACTAGCCGCATGTAGTGAAGAATCTAATGTAGATGCTGAAAATGAAGACACAGAAAGTACAGAAGAAAATACAGGAGAAAATAATGAATCCGAGGAAACTGCGGAAGCTGAAGAAAATAGACAAATTGATGAGCTATCGATCGGGTTTGTACCATCTAGAGAACCAGAAGAAATTATTACAGCTACAGAACCGTTAAAAGAATTATTAACAGAAGAATTAGCAAACTTAGGCTATGATGTAGGGAATGTGGACATTACCGTTGGAACGAATTATGAAGCAGTTGGGGAAGCTTTGTCAGCAGGTACAACTGATATTGGTTTGATTCCTGGTGGTACGTATGTATTATACGATGATGGTGCTGAGGTTATCTTAACTGCAACTCGAGCTGGTTTATCAAATGATTCCGATGATCCTGCAGATTGGAATGCAAATGAACCAACAGAGGATTCTGATATACAAGCAACTTCTTATCGCGCAATCCTTATTGCTGGTCCATCTGAAAAAGGACAGGAATTGGCAGAAAAAGTAAACAATGGGGAAGAATTAACATTTGAAGATGTAAACAGTGCAACTTGGAGCGTGATGTCCTCCTCTTCTCCTGCAGGATATATTTATCCTGCGCTGTGGTTACAAGAACGTTTCGATAAAACCATTACAGATTTAGACAATGTTGTCCAAGTTGATTCTTATGGTAATGCATTTGCTCGATTAGCCCAAGAACAAACCGACATCATGGTAACGTATGCCGATGGACGTCGTGACAATGAGGATGTATGGACTTCTGATCTGGAGCGATCTGCAACCATTTGGGAGGAAACAGATCTAATTGGGGTAACACCAGGCATTTACAATGATACAGTAAGTGTTAGTAAAAATTCTGATATCATGGACGAAGAATTAAAAGCAGCATTACAAGAAGCATTCATCAATATCGGTGAATCGGAAGCTGGAAAAGAAGTCATCTCCATTTACAATCATGAAGGCTATCAAGTAGCAGAAGACGCTGATTATGATAATGAACGTGCTGCTCAAGAGATTGTACAACAAATAGGTCAATAAAACTGGAAATCTTACGTAAAAAAGAGGACATTTCTAAATGCTCTTCTTTTTTACCCTATACATAATTTGGAAGAATATTAGAATGGAGTTTTAGCATGATAGAGTTTATCGAAGTGGATAAGAAATATCCCAATGGAACAATGGCACTTGAGAATATTAATCTAACCATTGAGGACGGAGAATTTGTCGCTGTTATTGGTTTATCTGGCGCAGGGAAATCCACATTGATTCGTTGTGTCAATCGTATGCATGAAATTAGCAATGGAAAACTGGTAGTCGATGGTGTTGAGGTAGCTGCTTTAAAAGGGAAAGAAGTTCGTAAGTTCCGCAGAAAAATTGGTATGATTTTTCAGTCGTTTAATTTAGTTACTAGAACAACGGTGATCAAAAATGTCCTTGTATCGTTTGTTCCTGAAATGCCGTTTTGGCGCAAGCTTCTAGGAGTATATACGCAGGAACAGAAAAGAGAAGCATTAATGGCGTTGGACCAAGTTGGAATTTTAGATAAAGCTTACGCACGAGTCGACCAGTTATCGGGTGGTCAGCAGCAACGTGTTGCTCTTGCTCGCACACTAGCACAAAACCCCGCGATTCTGTTAGCGGATGAACCAGTAGCTTCTTTAGACCCGGTAACCGCAAAACAAGTAATGGATGACTTTAAACACATCAATCAGGAAATGAAAATGACCGTGATTATGAATATTCACCATGTAGAATTAGCGTTGGAATACGCAAATCGAATTATCGGTATCAGTAAAGGCCAAGTAGTATATGACGGTGCAGCATCCGAAGTGAATCAGGATATATTGGATATGATTTATGGCAACAACCAGAAGGAACTAGAGGTGAGTAGAAAGGAAGAAGTAAGCTATGTATGATCGCATTTTTCTTCCTAAAAAAATCACATTAGAAAATGGAAAAACGGTATATGAAAAACGATCACGCCTGCCATTCATTGTGGCACTTCTTCTTCTAGCAGTGATTATTTCAATTAGAATAACTGGGTTTGAACTGGAATTACTTTTAGAGCGGTGGATGCAGTTTTTTGTTATTATCGGGCAAATGATTCCTCCAAATTGGGAGCATTTTTCTAATATTTGGGTGCCATTGTTGGATACGATAAAAATGTCGCTCCTAGGTTCGCTGTTAGGTGCTTTGGTTGCCTTGCCGATTGCAGTTCTAGCTTCGTCTAATATTGTAAAGAGCAAGGTCGTTGTTGCTTTGTTTACGTTTTTCCTAAGTATTCTTCGCACCTTGCCTACACTTATTTCCGCCTTGATTGCAACTTTTGTTTTTGGGCTTGGAACGGTTGCGGGAACAGTAGCTATTTTCTTATTTACACTTGCTTATGTTGGAAAGCTATTATATGAACAGATTGAAAATGTTGATATGGGTGCATTTGAAGCAATGGAGTCGATTGGATTAACAAAAGTTCAAGCATTTCGCTATGCCGTTTTTCCACAGATTCTTCCAAACTATCTTTCTACATCATTGTTCTGTTTTGAGGGGAATGTTCGATATGCAGCTATCCTAGGCTATGTTGGTGCAGGCGGAATTGGTTTACTGCTGAACGAAGGACTAGGCTGGAGAAATTATGCTAATGTAGGAATCATTCTACTGCTGCTTGTGATTACAGTATTTATCATTGAAAATGCCAGTGAATATTTTCGGAAGAAGTTAATGTAAGGGGGAGAATACGTGAATACAATTGAAAATCAACTTAAATGGGAACCGAAAAATAAAACCTACATGATCACAGTTTCTCTCATTTTGCTACTTCTTTTTGGGTGGTCTTTATCTGCGATTGATTTAAGTGAAATGGAAACGCAGGGATTTCAGGTTGCCATAAATATTATTACTGGCATCTTACAGCCAGATTTAGAGTTATTGTTGACCTTTAACCAGCAGGGAGTACTCTATTTATTAATAGAAACCGTGGCCATTGCTTTTCTAGGAACAATAATTGGTGCTATTTTAGCCATTCCATTTGCTTTTCTTTCTGCATCCAATGTTGTACCTGCACCAGTTGCCTATGTAACTCGTATTGTTTTAATTTTTGTTCGTACCGTTCCTGCAATCGTATATGGCTTAATGTTTATTCGGGTGACTGGACCTGGTGCATTTGCAGGGGTTTTGACGATGTCTTTAACATCGATTGGGATGTTGTCTAAACTATACGTGGATGCAATTGAAGATTTGGATACAAAGGTACTTGAATCAATGACATCGATTGGCTGCAACATATTTGAAAAAATTCGCTTCGGTATTATTCCACAGCTATTTGCTATGTTTTTATCGATTGTTATATACCGATTTGATATGAATTTGCGAGATGCTGCTGTTCTCGGTTTAGTAGGTGCTGGAGGGATTGGTGCTCCACTGATTTTTGCAATGAATGCGTATCGCTGGAATGAGGTAGGTTCGTTATTAATTGGTCTCGTGATATTGATTTTACTAGTAGAATGGCTATCAAATCGCTTGCGGGCCAAATTAGTTCGAGGGTAAGCCGGGATAGAAGTCTATTAATGAGTTCTCTTGCCTATCGCAAACATCAAAGATTTAAGTTAAAATGACCATCAATATAAATTTGGTGGTCATTTTTTGTTGAAATAAAAGGGTTTATAATCAATTCTACTTTTATAAATTTATGCTCGAAAGTCTCATTTTCTGTATTGATTTAAAGTTTAGATTATTTACTGCATCTAAATATTCGAAAGCCTAGTATATCCTTATATACGTTTGCTAGGTTTTCATGTTCTTTCAAAATAGTAAAGTATTCATAATCTATATCTTCTGAAAGAGAGAAATCAGCAGCATCGTCAGCATTATTTTCATTAAACTGTATTTCATGTTTTTCTATATTTATGTGGTTATACCCTCCTTTCTGAAAGGCGATTATCCATTCAAATTCGGTTAATAATTGCGGTACACCATAAAAACTTTTAATCTCTTCTAAGTGTTTCTTAGAATGGTGAACGTCGAGTGTCATTTCAATAGCCAAAAGTATACCATTTGGTTTTAATACCCGATGAGCTTCCTGAATGGTCTTGGAGACATCTGTAAATGAAAGAACAGATTCTGATAAAACGATATCGAATACATTTTCTTGATAGGGGATATTTTCCGCGTTTGCCTGCTGTAACTCTATAGGTAATTGTAGTGAAAAGAATCTTTCCTTTGCTTTTTCCAACATAGTCCGATTATTATCTATTGCACTAACTTGGCAATTATACTGCGTGGCAATGTGAGCAGCAGTTTGACCTGTTCCGCATCCAATATCAAGAACCGATGTTGTTTTATCTATCGTTTCTTTGGATAAGATGTCTTTCGTAAGGCCAAGCCCGCCAGGATGTGCCCCGCCAACTCCGAGTAATGCAAGACAATCAAGATATGTGTAATCCAAGTTAATTCACTCCCTTATCTTTTAATGAATTTAGAAACTAGAGGACTCACTTGGCTGTACACATCCATTATTTGTTTTCCAGTAATACTTATTTTTTCTATATCTATTTTTCCATCGGATGTCCGAAATGAAGATAATAAATTTGGTCTAGTGGATATTCTTGGATTTTGAGATAATCTGTGCCGTGGTCTCATTGCGTATGGCGGAATAGGGCGTCTAGGTTTTTGGTGAAACATATAGGAAACACCTCCATTTTTATGTTCTATTTTATATTATTGCTGAAGAGGGTTTATGGGAGGGTATGCGTACTAATGAAATAGCATTTATTTTTTATTAGGATGTTTCGCAATATTTACCAATTAAATTCATATTATATTAAAAATTGCTTTGTGTAGGGGTGTAGAAAATGAGTGTAATTCGGACGGATAAATGGTTGCTGAAGTTATATGATTACCCAATTGATATATGCGAAAAATTAAAAGTATATTTTGCTGATGCTTCGGCCTCGGAAGTCTATGAATATTTAAGTTTACACGGAATGTATCAACCAACTAAAAGAGGAACAGATCTCGTAAAAACTTTAAGAAATAATAACACGTGGGAAGTAATAGAAAAGGAGCATCAAATTCTAAAAGAAATGTGGGATGGGCCTGATATTCCAATTTTTATTTTCCCACTAAATAGTCATCAACTTCTTAAACGAGATGTAGTGGAAAAATCAGGTCTAGCTTTTAAGGATAAATTATTTTTATTTGTCTCCGAGGAAAATACTGAAAAAGATATAAGTGCCTTGTTTACACATGAATATAATCATGTTTGTCGATTAACAAAATTTAATAAGAAAGAAGAGGACTACGTGTTGTTAGACACAATTGTTTTGGAAGGGTTGGCAGAATATGCAGTATGTGAAAGATTTGGTGAAGAATGTACAGCTGACTGGACATCTTTTTATTCAGATGAAGAGCTTAAAATGATTTGGAATAAGCTAATCTATCCAAATAGAAATACTTCAAAGAACTCTGCTAAACATCATAAGCTTTTGTATGGTGCGGGTTTACATCCAAAAATGTCGGGATATTGTGTCGGGTACTATTTAGTAAATAAATATGTAGAAGCATTTCACCATACTAGTAAAAGTCTATTTATTATAGATACAGAAATGATAGCTAAGGTTACTTTAGAATAAAACGAAAACAGACGAATAATTTTACGTCTGTTTTTCGTTTGCTTTCGTAAAAATATGGCAAACTACTACCAAAAGAAAAATGGTAGGAGAGCCAGTGTGCCAATTGCCCCTAAAGCAATCCCTAATCCAAATCCACCATAGCCGTATCCGTAACCATAGCCAAACCCACCAAGATTTCTAGTAGGGCCAAATGGCTGTAAATAGACGCTTCTTTTGTCAACATGTCGAATAATTCCTCTATGAGTTCTCCCATCACGCGTTGTTATTCTTACTGCTCTACCTTTATATCGGCAGCACATATTGTAATATTCAGCTGACATTCCTTCACCCCCGTATCCCCGGAATCGAACACATGACATTATATGTTATGGTAGTCTTTTCAGGAAGGACATCTATATCAGGGTTTTCATTGATTTTCGCATTTATTTAGTATGGATTACGTAATGCTAGCGTTAATGTTTTTTATCCTTATCAGTAGAGAAAAGATAACCTTGAGCTACTTGGTTACTTAACTTTTTCGTTGATAGGTAGAAAGCATGACTCCTCCAACAATAATAATGGAACCTACTATCTCAAACACTGTAATTGCCTTGGAAAGTAAGATTACTCCCATAATCATCGCTACAAAAGGTTCCAAATTAGATAATATAGAAGCCTTTGAAGCAGCGACATGGCGAATGTTATTATTCCAAATAAGGTTGGCTATACCATGGACAACAACGGCTGTTACGATGAGAAAAGCCCAATCAGAAGCTTCAGTACTTATTCGTATAGGATTGTCCAAAAGAAAAGCAAACGGAATTGAAATAATAAATCCCACAATATTTGAATATAACGTGATTGTAAGTGGGTCAATTCTTTGGGAGATTACTCTCGTTATAATAATCATGATAGCGAAAGTTACCATCGTTATGACAATCCATATAAGACCTGTATCAATGTGTAATGAAGACAGGTTCCCTTTAGCTACAACAAAATAAATCCCAATGATTGCAACAATAGATCCTAATAGCGTTGGAAGGCTTAATTTTTCTTTTAAAAAAATAGCAGCCAGGAAGCCAGTTAATATTGGCGCTGTCGCTAGAATTAATGCAGATGTTGTAGAATCAGCTGTTTGTAATCCTACAAAGAAGGACCATTGATTAATGAATACACCAACAATTCCTAAAGAAAAAATTGCAAGTAAATCACTTTTGTTTAATCGTTTCAATTGTTTTTTGTAAGCTGATAATCCCAGTAATAATATCACAATAAAGAAAAGTCTTAGGGATGTTAACAGAGTTGGTGAGAAATCCTGAACCAATATCTTACCAAATACAAAGTTACTTCCCCAAACAACTACACAGAAAATTAGCCAAGCATAAGCTTTTAACATATTTGTTACTCTCCTAATAAATATAAATGATTAATGGTAATCCAATATAAAAGAAGCAGTATCTTAGGCGACTGCTTCTTAGAGTAAGCTCTAATATAATTGTGCTCCAGATTATCCACTTTATTTTAAAAGTTTTGCGTTTCATAACAAATGCCCTGTGATGCCACACTTGTCATCTTAATAAATATCCACATGCTCCCTAGAATGCATAGAGGGAAATGTGCTATGCTTTTTTTATGATAAGGAATATTGAATCTGATAATTATATATAGTCCTGTGGATAAATGCAAGGGATACTTCAGGTTTGATTGAAGAGATGCTGTGTTTTGTGAATGATAGTCATTATATTACGAAGGGAAGTATTGAACATAATTGTAGAAGTGATGTAGCAAATAGGGGGCAGGTCATACGAACGAAGCGGATACAACCTATTATTAAGGAATACAGAAAGAAGGAAAAGAGGCAAGATAATTTTGTGAAAAGAGATATCCTAGCATCAAATGGTGTTACCCATACAGTCGAAATGGAGACGAAATTTAGTGAAAAGGATTGTGTAAGTCGTTATGATAATAGAGAAGCTGGACATTAATAGACCATACGGTAAGATAAGATATTTGTGCTTTGCCCATATTGAGGAGGCTTTATCATGAAGGATGAATTAATGAAAATGCTTGAAGAACGGGAAGATGAGATGATTGAAATTCGTCGTTATCTCCATGAACATCCCGAACTTTCTTTTAAAGAAGAAAAAACTGCTGTCTATATTGCCGATTTTTACAATGGAAAAGATGTTGAAATCGAAACAAATGTAGGAAATGGCCATGGAATCATTGTCACGATTAAAGGGGCTTCGGAAGGTAAAACGGTTGGACTCCGTGCTGATTTCGATGCCTTACCAATTGAGGAAGAAGCTGATGTTCCGTTTAAATCCAAAAATAAAGGTGTAATGCATGCTTGTGGTCATGATGCCCATACAGCATATTTGTTAATTTTGGCTGACTGTCTTATCCAGTTAAAGGACAAAATGAAAGGTACGATTAAAATTATTCACCAACACGCAGAGGAGCAGCCCCCTGGTGGAGCAAAAAGTATTATGGATTCAGGAAAACTTGCTGATTTAGATGCGATTTTCGGTATTCACGTCCTACCAATGGCACCAGCAGGAACGGTTGGCTATCATAGCGGATATTCCTTTAACGGTCGAACCTATTTTAAATTGCGGATACAGGGTGTTGGCGGTCATGGATCATCACCACATAAAGCGAATGATGCTATTGTTGCAGGTGCTTATTTTGTTACAGCGGTGCAAACGGTTGTCAGTCGCAGGGTCAATCCACTGGATGCTGGTGTCGTTACTATTGGATCATTTGACGGAAAAGGTAGCTTTAACGTGATTAAGGATAGCATTGAAATTGAAGGGGATATTCGCTATTCAAATGAGGAAACGCAAGAAGTGATTGACAAGGAATTTCATCGGGTTGGAAGCATTATTCGGTGTGACTTGTGAACTTACGTATACACCTGACTATCCACCATTATATAACGATCCTGAATTAACCACATTTGTTGCAGATACTTTAAACGGAATTCAGGATAAAGATATTAAAGAAGTAAAAGAATTCCCTAAGATGTCACCATCAGATGACTTTGCATACTATTTGGAAAAAATTCCCGGTTCGTATTTCTTTATTGGTTGTACTCCAAAGGGTGTTAAAGAATCGTACTTTAATCATCATCCGAAATTCGATATGGATGAGGATTCAATTCTAGTTGCAGCCAAATCAGTGGGACATGTTGTTTGTGGCTATTTAGATCAGGAATAATGCGGAAGTATAAAGTTGTTGTAGGAATTGTGGAGGATTTACTTCTTATTAACTAGGGATTTAAAAAGCGGGATATTATCTTGCTTTTTTCCTTATGGGGAAGATAAAATTTGAGCGTAGATTTAAGAAAAAGCAGTCCATCGATGTATGAAGAGCAAATAATACTTCTGAAACTAGAGAAAAACCGACTCAAATATCGATAATAGAAGGTTATCAACGACGGAAGGATCGGAAAATTGAATCCAACCGTCGATGATGGAGGCTGTCAACGCCTGAAGGGAAGGAATCCATCCATCAAAAGTAGATGATGAAGGCTGTCAACGACGTAAGGAAAAGGAAACAGCGCTCAAAGGTAGATGATGGAGGCTGTCAACGACGTAAGGAAAAGGAAACAGCGATTAAAGGTAGATGATGAAGGCTGTCAACGCCTGAAGGGCAGGAATCCATCCATAAAAGGTCGATGATGGAGGCTGTCAACGACGTAAGGAAAAGGAAACAGCGCTCAAAGGTCGATGATGGAGGCTGTCAACGACGTAAGGAAAAGGAAACAGCGACCAACCGTCGATGATAAAGGCTGTCAACGACGTAAGAACAGTAAAACAGCCACCAACCGTCGATGATGAAGGCTGTCAACGACGTAAGGAAAAGGAAACAGCCACCAAAGGTAGATGATAAAGGCTGTCAACGACGTAAGGAAAAGGAAACAGCGCTCAAAGGTAGATGATGAAGGCTGTCAACGACGTAAGGAAAAGGAAACAGCGCTCAAAGGTAGATGATGGAGGCTGTCAACGACGTAAGGAAAAGGAAACAGCGCTCAAAGGTAGATGATGGAGGCTGTCAACTACCTAAGGAAAAGGAAACAGCGCTCAAAGGTAGATGATGAAGGCTGTCAACGCCTGAAGGACAGGGATCCATCCATCAAAGGTAGATGATAAAGGCTGTCAACGCCGGAAGAACAGTAAAACAGCCACCAACCGTCGATGATAAAGGCTGTCAACGCCTGAAGAGCAGGAACCCATCCGCCAACCGTCGATGATGAAGGTTATCAACACCAAAAGCAATTTATTCGTAGTAAGACCATCTGTGGTCTCCAATTTTTTTGTAGTTAGTTGATAAAACATGACTAATGCTTTTCTTAGATTCCACCACCTGACACCAATCATAAACAATATTTGACGTAATCTTCTCATTAGGAAATAAAATCTTAAATTCTTTAACACTTCTTAGGACAGCATTTGTAACGGGCTCGAAATGTCCACATTCTCCACAAATACATCTCCTTTTCACGACAGATACAGAATACGATTGGCATATTGGGCAAATAATCCCTTTTCGAAGTTGATGATAATCATAGGTGGGTATCTTACTGTATGGAGAGTCTGTTATATGCATCGATATTAACTGGTCAGCAAGTCTTCTATTTGTCGTGGTTAATTTAGAAGGGGTGGCATTTAAATTGCTTAAGTAACTTTTAACTTGTGTTGGAAAAATAATTGGTTTATCTAGAGGAGCTTGGTACAAGGTGAATTTGGAATTGATAAAAACAACGGAAGCATCAATAGGGAGTTTGTAACCGAGGCTTAGAAGTAGCTGACTTAATAAGGATTCGCTTCTACTTAATTGATGGAGTGGGTTGGTAACTTCTAATTTGGGTCTCTTGAATAACTTGTCCGATTCTAAATAATAATCACCTTCATGGTTTTTCACTTCATAAAAGAAGATCTTTCCCGCTGTAATAATTAGGGAATCAATTTGGAAAGTAGAATTATTTGCTTCGAGTAATAAGTCATTCAATATGAAGCATTCACATTGAAGTTTCTCGGTTAGGGAATCAAATAACAACTCACCTTCATATCCCTTTTTAAGATTATAGTAATGATGCTTGTCCTTTGTAGTTAGATTCATTCGAGGGGTTAATAATTCGAGAACGATTAAATCATGCGGCTTTGTACGAGCTTTATAAGACATGGTTCACTTCCTTTTATCTAAATATTCTAAGTTAAGTATATTACATATTTAAATAAATTCCAATTATTACCGACTTGAAAAATCTAATACTCCAAAAGTTAACATCACAAAATATAGTATAACGCTTCATTATCGCCGTTATTCACAAACAATATACTTAAAATAAAGAAAATCAGGTAAGAAAGAGCTCAAATAAGAAGATTTACCATTCATGCGTCCTGGTTTTTCCTATATACTAAAACTAAAAAGTAAATAGGAGATTGATTTTAATGGGGAATTTACAACGAAAGATTTTCATCTATATGGTAGTATTCTTATCGTGTTTGGCTCTCCCAATATTTAGTAAAGCAGAGGATATATATAATGCAAATGCACATACAGAAAGAAAAACAAACATCACCCTTTTCGATACAGAGAAGTTACTCGAGCGATTTTCTTTCCATTCGGGTTATACATTTGATTATCCTGATGCTGTAAGAGGAATATATGTGACGGGAACTTCAGCTGGATCTAACCGATTTAATGCCCTATTAGACCTTGTTGAAACAACCGATTTAAATGCCATGGTAATTGATGTAAAAGATGATCATGGAAATTTAACTTTTAAACCAGAAGAGGGCTCAAAATATGAAAGCATCGCAAAAAATCATATCACCGACCCAAAAGCGATGATGCAAACCCTTGAAGAAAAGGGAATTTATCCAATCGCAAGGGTAGTTGTCTTTAAAGACACACAATTGGCTAACAGGAGACCAGACCTATCGTATACTGAGAATGGCAAGGTTTGGGTAAATGGTAGGGGAGAGGCATTTGTTAATCCATTTTTGAAAGAAGTATGGGATTATAATGTAGAAATTGCAAAAATGGCAGCTGAGATGGGATTTCAGGAAATTCAATTTGATTATGTTCGTTTCCCAGAAGGGTTTGAGAAAAAAGACAAAACACTGAAGTATTCAATGGGTGATTACGAAAAGCTTGATATGAATAGTGTGAAAAAACGAGTGGAAGCAGTAACAGACTTTGTTGCATATGCAAAGCAGGAATTAGAGCATTATGATATTGATGTTGCAGTTGATATTTTCGGATATGCGGCAACGATTGAAGAGGCACCAGGTATTGGGCAAAACTTCGCTAAGATCTCTGAGAATGTAGACGTTATCTCTTCCATGATTTATCCAAGTCATTGGTCCAAAAATTATTTCGGTATTGATATACCAGACGAAGAGCCGTATCGCCTTGTATCTGAGTATGCCAAAGTGGAAAATGATGTCCTGGGTGCGTTAGATAATCCGCCAGTGTCAAGGCCATGGCTCCAAGATTTTGAAGCACCTTGGATTTATGAAGGTGGTCCAGTTAAACAATACGGCAAGGAAGAAGTAGAAGCACAGATAAAAGCACTGTATGAAAATGGAATCAATGAATATTTGCTATGGAACGCAGGGAATTATTACTCAGAAAATGTAGAATATCGGCTTGGAATGAAATAAATGAGAGCCATTTAAGCAGATTTTTCGTAAAAGGGAGGTCTGCTTTTCTATTTCTTTCCAATCCTTTCAAATGCCGTTATACCCCTGAATTTAAGGGAAACATCGATTTTTCAAATGATTTATAGTTGGCTATACTAAAGAAGGCAATCGATTTTTACGAAAAAACAAAAAAAGGGGTAAATGAATGAATTGGTATGATAAGTTGAAAGAATACTTTCCCATTGAGGAAATGAAATCAAAGGAACATATGGAAATGTTACTAAAGGAAAAAGCAGATGTTTATCATAAAGATGAAAGTCCGAAACATGTGTTGATGTATGCAGAGTTTGATACGTTTATATTCATTGATTATATATGGGTTTCGTCAACGACGAGAGGGCAAGGAATCGGGCATCAATTAATTGAGAAGTTAAAAGCAAAAAATAAACCAATTATATTAGAGGTTGAACCGGTTAATTATGAGGATTCTGACACAGAGAAAAGATTACATTTTTACCGGAGAGAAAGCTTCACACATGCCAGATCCATTGGCTATAGTCGGAGATCTCTAGCGACAAATGAAGAAACGCCAATGGAAATCCTTTATTGGTCACCAGCAGATGATTCTGAAGAAATGATTTATGAACAAATGAGAAAGATGTATGAGGATATTCATACGTATAAAGATGAAGAAATATATGGAAAAGCATATCAACCTTCAGAAGAAGTATTACATTATGACAAAAATCGTGAAACAGAAGATATTTTAGGGAATCTAGAAGTTGAAAAGTAGACATTATCGGCCACCTAGCGTGAAAAGCTAAGTGGCTACATTTGTTTTTTTCAATTAGAGCGTTTAATTGATAACGGATTAGGGTATGTTACATAGTAAATGAAAAGTTTATGTGAACGTTGGATAAAATACCTAATATTTCTTGAATAACCTCTACCTTTTACTTGACAATTGTAGTATACTGTACATAAAGGTTATTTACACTTATTTTAATTTAAGAATGAAATAAGTTATCCTATGTTTATTAGAAATTTATACTTATAGAATGAGGAGTGAAGGTACATGGTAACGCTTTATACCTCACCAAGTTGTACATCTTGCAGAAAAGCAAAAGCATGGTTAGAAGAACATAACATAGCATATAAAGAACGCAATATCTTTTCTGAAGCCTTAACACTTGATGAAATCAAAGAAATATTGCGCATGACTGAAGATGGAACGGATGAGATTATTTCAACACGTTCTAAAGTTTTCCAAAGTCTAGATCTTAATATCGAACAATTACCAATGAAACAATTATTTACATTGATTCAAAAAAATCCGGGGCTTTTAAGAAGACCGATTATACTTGACGAAAAACGTCTACAAGTGGGATATAATGAGGATGAAATTAGGAGATTCTTACCTAGAACTGTCCGGACCTTCCAATTAAAAGAAGCGCAAAGGATGGTAAACTAACCATCATTGTTGCCTATATAAAAATAAAAGCGCAGAATAGTCATATTCTGCGTTTTTTTTCTAATACGATAAGAATGTGCGCTTTTCTTAGTGAACGCACATGTGATGACAAATTGATGATAATGGTTTAGAATGTTGAATTAACTATTCATATGAAACTGCAATAAATAGTTGGCTTATATAGGCATATTAATTTCCAAGATGCAGTACACTATCATACAATAAGTAATAAGAAAAGGTGAATAGTTAGTAAATGCTATTATGGTATAGGCACACATTATGTCAATATATATAGATAATGGTGAAGGACTCTCTTCCACCTAACTGTTTATACTTTCAGGGTCTTAACAAGAAGGTAAACATTTTCTACAAGAAGGGAGAGAAAGAAAAATGGATATAGAAAGAATTAATGAGAATACCGTGAAATTCTACATTTCGTACCTAGATATTGAGAATTTAGGATTTGAACGTGAAGAAATATGGTATGACAGGGAACGAAGTGAACAGCTATTCTGGCAAATGATGGATGAAGTAAATTATAAAGAAGATTTTAATGTTGATGGACCTTTATGGATACAAGTTCAAGCATTAGAAAAAGGGCTAGAAGTAATTGTCACAAAAGCGAAAATCACGAAAAATGGTGATCTTAAAACCCAGGATGGAATGGCTGACATTCCATATGATGAAAAGATTGAGAATTTATTAGAAGATAAATTCGGGAAGCACGTAACACATTCTGTTGATGAAGATATGGATGGAGCGATGTGGCTTATCGTTGACTTTGACGACTTTGAAGATGTTATCCAGTTAAGTCATTATTTCCAAGATGATACGGATAGTGTGGAAGTAACGCTTTACTATTATAAGAGTAAGTACTATCTTTACATGGAATTTTCGGCTGATTTATTAGATGATCATCTTCAAGAAGATTTAATTAGTCAGGTATTAGAATTCTCCAATGATTCTGATATGACCATTCACGTTCTTGAAGAGTACGGGAAGAAAATCTTTGAATACGATGCTTTTTCACAAGTGAAAGCCTATTTTCCAGCACAAGCCTAAGGCACTCTGATAAAAAAGAGTGTCTATTTTTTTATCTTTTTGGAGGAAAATGCACTTCTTTGTCGAATATAGGAAGCAAGGAGGTGGCTACCCTAGTGTTACAAGCAAAAATGAGTAACGGAAAATTGATTACTTTAGCTAATTTGCCACGGAATAAAATAGAAGCATTACGTAACACCGCTTTTTACTGCCCTTCATGTCATAAACCAGTGATGATGAAAGTCGGTTCAAGGATGATTCCACACTTTTCACATTATGCAGACAGGGGGTGTTTGTTACAAGCAGGTGGAGAAGGAATCTACCATGAACAAGGGAAGCTTTTGATTTACAATTGGTTGAATAGCCAGCATTTAGATGTCGCATTGGAAGCATATCTACCAACAATTCATCAGCGACCAGACATTTTACTAACAATAAACAAAAAGAAAATTGCAATTGAATACCAATGTGCAAGAATCCCCATTGAAGAAATAAGAAATCGCAATCAAGGATATCTGTCAGCTGGTATTATCCCCCTTTGGATTCTTGGAGAAAAGCGTTTCTCTAGGAAAACATCAACCCACATTAACATCGATGCATTTACACTTCAATTTATCCATCAATTCTCCGTGAAACATCCAACGCAGATCTTTTACTTTTGTCCTCATACATTAACATTCATCATCGTTCAAGATATCGTATTTACTGGCCGTAGTAGTGCAGTCGGCAAGATTCGAGTATTGAATATGAAAGAGGCAACCCTTCCTCATTTATTCACAATGATTCGTTTTGCGCGGCAGGAATTATTTAACTTATGGGAAAAAGAAAAGAAAAGATTTCGAACGATGCCAAGCGGAAATGCTCGAGGAACTGAACTGGCATGGCGAAGATGGCTTTATCACAGAGGAACAAACAGTGCTTATCTGCCGTCCGTCATCTATTTGCCTACTACTTCACAATATAGAATTCAACTTTCCCCGTGGAACTGGCAAAGCAGAATTTACCTTGATGTTATCGAAAAAGTCCAGGTAGGTAACACTTTCTCTAGTAAAGCTTGTGAACAGCTACTGAAAAGGCAATTACAGCCTTCTTCGCTTTTTCCACTTATGCAATCGAATGATAACCCAATTCTATCGTATTTATCCATTTTAGAAAGTCTACAACTAATTAAACAAGTAGCACCATCCATTTATAAAAAACAAATCCAAATGATGCATTACAAACATGTGGAAGATGCTGTGCATGGTGATAAACAACTGCTAAAACAGTTAGGAGTGCAGCGGGGACAAAATGGGAGCATGATTTTTTGAACTTACGTTATACTAGTAAAGGAGGATTTTCATAAGAAATATAGAATTATAAAGAAAGAACCTAAGGAGGAGTATATTAATGGCAAATCAAACAAAAGAATTACCAAAGCGTACCGAGATTCCTGAAGAAAAAACATGGAGACTTGAAGATATCTTTGAAACCGATGAGGTTTGGAATGCTGAATTTAAAAAACTTCAGGAAGAGATACCAGCGATTTCCGAATATCAGGGGAAGTTATCTGAATCAGCTGATACATTATTTGAATTATTGACATTACAAGACAAGATTTCTGAACGTTTAGGTAAGCTCTATACATATGCGCATATGCGCTATGATCAAGATACAACGAATTCTTCCTACCAAGCAATGAATGCACAAGCTGAAAATGTGTTAACACAGGCAGGAAGTACAATGAGTTTTGTCGTTCCAGAAATTCTTGCAATGGATGAAGGGAAAATTGAAGCGTTTGTAGAAGAAAAAGAAGAATTAGAATTATATAAGAAGACATTGGATGAAATCACACGTCAGCGTCCACATGTTCTAAGTGAGAAAGAGGAAGTATTACTTGCAGAAGCATCAGAAGCCTTATCAACGGCATCGCAAACGTTTGGTATGCTAAACAATGCAGATTTAACTTTTCCTGCAGTTACAGATGAGAATGGGGAAGAGGTGGATCTAACACATGGTAGATATAGTAGGTTCTTGGAATCGAAGGATCGCCGTGTAAGAGAAGAAGCGTTTAAAGCAATGCATGATACGTATGGTAAGTTTAAGAACACATTTGCATCCACATTAGGTGGTAACGTAAAGACACACAATTTCTCTGCTAAGGTTCGTAATTACGAATCAGCTAGACAAGCAGCATTGGATAATAATAATATCCCAGAAGCAGTGTATGATAATTTAGTTGAAGCAGTAAATGAAAAGTTACCACTCCTTCATCGATATACTGAATTACGTAAGAAAGTTTTGAAATTAGATGAATTACACATGTATGATTTATATACGCCACTTGTAAAAGATGTCGAAATGAAAGTAACGTATGAAGAGGCGCAAGACTATGTTCTGAAAGGACTCACACCACTTGGTGAGGAATATACGAACATCGTGAAAGAAGGATTTGACAATCGTTGGATAGACGTGGAAGAAAATAAAGGAAAACGTAGTGGCGCATATTCTTCTGGTGCTTATGGTACAAATCCGTATATTTTGATGAATTGGCAGGATAATGTCAATAACACGTTTACATTGGCACATGAGTTTGGACATTCTGTTCATAGTTATTATACGAGGAAAAATCAACCGTTCCGCTATGGTAATTATTCCATCTTCGTTGCAGAAGTTGCATCAACCTGTAATGAAGCATTACTAAATGATTACTTATTAAATAATCTTGAGGATGAAAAAGAAAAGCTGTACATCTTAAATCATTTTCTAGAAGGATTCCGTGGTACCGTATTCCGCCAAACAATGTTTGCAGAATTTGAGCATGATATCCATGTAAGAGCACAGAACGGTGAAGCATTGACAGCCGATAAATTAACAGAAATCTATTATGATTTGAATAAGAAGTATTATGGGGAAGCGGTCGTATCCGATGAGGAAATTGGATTAGAATGGGCGAGAATCCCACATTTTTATTATAATTATTATGTTTATCAATATGCTACAGGATACTCAGCTGCAACTTCATTAGCGAACCAGATATTAACAGAAGGTGAAAGTGCTACGAAGCGCTATTTAGATTTCTTGAAGGCCGGTAGTAGTGATTATCCAATTGAAGTATTGAAAAAAGCTGGAGTAGACATGACTTCGAAAGAGCCAATCTTGGCAGCACTTGATGTATTTGAAGAAAAACTCAATGAAATGGAAAAACTATTATTAGGTTAATTCTTGTGAAGGGGTGTCTTAGCTACACCCCTTTTAAATTTGAACATTTTGTGAAAACATGAACATTGTTATTGTCATTTATTAATAGACCTGTTATTATTAATTTGTAAGTTAATTACAAACAAATACCCCTTTTGTTTGATCATAAAACTTTCTCCCATCCCCCTTTGTATTTATACAAAGAACGGAATTGAGGATATACGCTGCCCCGTATATCCTCTTTATTTTTGTGAAGTTTTTCGTATAGATTTTGCTAAAACGGTGAAGTGAGTGCACGCCCGATTCTGCAGCAGGTGGTACACGGACCTTAAGGCAAGGCTTCAGCCAATAGCATTGTCTTAGATTCGAACGAACTAGTAACAGGAACCTTATTTGAACATTTTGTGAAAGTATGATCATATTACTTGTTATTTAAACAATGACCTGATAATATAAGTATATAAGTTAATCACAAACAAATCCCCTTTTGTTTGATTTTGAAACTTTCTCCCATCCCCCTTTGTATTTATACAAAGAACGGAAAAAGGATATACACTGCCCTGTATATCCTTTTATTTTTTGTGTTTTTACATCACCGCATTCTTCTTCGATAGTTTTTGGGATTTCTGAAGGAATAGATTGTTAAGTAGATGGAGATAAATAATAATGGTAACGTAAAGAACAGGGGAATTAATTGCATCAAACCAAGAATGTTTAGAAAAAAAGCTGATATTAATAAGATTAGAAATAATATCGGGTAGATTTGTTGCAACACAGCTCACTCCTTTTTCTAAGCTTGCTCCTGTCTATGTAGGATTGGCTCAAGATACATTTGATGTTGTTGCTGTATTTTCAAGTTCGGTATTTAGTATATGTATCAAGAGAAGGAAATAGAATTGAACACTTTGTGAATAAACGAGCATAGACCTTGAAATTTTGGTATATAGTTGTTAAGCTATATTTGTAAGTTAATTACAAACAAATACCCCTTTTGTTTGATCATGAAACTTTCTCCCATTCCCCTTTGTATAACACAGAGAACATAAAAAGGATATACGCTGCCCCGTATATCCTTTTTTGTTTTGTAATTTAAGTTTAACTCCAGCGCTTTTGATTTAATAATTATATTTCCAAAATGTGCCGTATTTAACAGGGATTCTCTGGGCTTTCTGTTTGAATTGAAGCTTTTTCATTTCTTTCTCGGTTTTCGTTGGAGTCCAATCGTAAACAGTCGAAATCTCCTGGCTTGCCACCACATTGTACATCTGTAGAAAGGTTTCCAATGGTGGCTTTTCCGATGGGATTGGGTTCATCTGTAAAATTTCTTGCAAGATGCGCTCGTATACTTCATATGGGTAAAGCCCAGCAATTTTTATTCCTTGTTCATCTGTAGCTTGGTTGAAAAAGACGATAGTAGGGGTATGGCTGATTTCCATTTCTCGTGTTAATTGAATATCACATTGGAATGCTTTTCTTGCAGTAGAAGACAGTAAATCTTCAGCGAATTCCTCTGTATCTAAATTAGCCTCATCTGCAGCACGCATCAGAACATCTTCATTTGAAATATCTAGTTTATTAATGAAAAGCTTTTCTTGTAATTTCCGCAAAAAGGTTTTGCCAGCCCTGTTTCCTTGAATTTCCGCCGCTTTTACAGCTAGAGAGATCTTCCAAGGGCAAGTAATAGGTTTTTCCAGCCAAAGGTCTCCATCACAACTCATTCCCGTTCGTTTTGCAACGCGATCCCAATCCTCCTTTAATTTCTGCGGATTGCTGGTGTTGTGTACTTCGAATGATTTATTTAAATTACCTACTATTGCACGTACGGTGAAAAATCGACCATATTCAATGGATAACTTTTTTAATAATGGCTCAAGGGACCAACATTCTGGGCATAATGGATCAATAAAAACATACATTTCTATCGGTTTTGGTCCAAATTCAAGATAAACGTCCTTTTCCGATGTGTTTGTTCTATTTTCATCTCTCAGCCCAACTTGATTCCAACTCACATCGAATTCTCCTTTCCTTTATTATTCCGGTGTATTCATCATGTGATTTGCTGTTAAGGTCAACTTCTCAAATATTACTTCCCGGTATGGCTCTTTGATTTCTGCTTCTTCTAGTGCTTCTTTCATACAACTAAGCCAAGCATCCCTTCTTGTAGGAGTGATAGGAAAAGGTAGATGTCTTCGTCTCATCATTGGATGACCGCGTTCCTCTTCATAAAGTCTGGGACCGCCGAAGAATTGGGTTAGAAATAAATGTTGCTTTCTAGCTGTCTCTGTTAAATCATCTGGAAAAATAGGGATAAGGTCTGGATGCTTTCCTACTCGTTTATAAAAAGCTTGAACAAGAGTGCCTATTGTATCGAAGCCACCAATTGCTTCGTAAATGCTTCTATGTTTTATTTCATCCATTGTTTGTTCTCCTAAATTAAGTTTGTATATATTTTAGCGTGAACAGTAGGAAAGGGCAACAAATCTGATTTTTAGTATCGTTATAATTTCCTATTTTGATAATGATAGGAAGAATCTTTCAATTTTATTTGGTGTTTTCTTTATCGTTATGTTATGTTCGTTCATCAACGATTGGAATGTTTTTAGGCCATCCGCTTTCGTTTTAGCCTCTAGTTCAAATTCATAATCGTTTTTACCATTATAGGTACTATGGTCAAGAACTAAGAGTACATCTTTATATTCAACCTCACGCCTTTCAGTTATGAGGCTCCCATAATAATATAAATTAACAACTGAAATGTTTCGTGCTTCCAGTTGTTTGGTTGTATGTTCTTTGGGAGCAATATGGCCAGCTATCCACGCTCTTGCTTCCGCTTCCGTTAAGAAATCATGGGTTTCTAGTAGACCATCTCCTTGTGGTTCCTTTAATGTTAGCCTGTATTTTCCATTTTTTTCACGGATTCTTAGTGCACAACCTTGATCCTTTAATTGGAAATCAGTTGTCTCAAAATAATAATTGGTTTGTTTAACACTATATTCAGGAAATGGCAATTTATCCAATAAATGATCAAATTCGTTTTTAGTAAGTAAATTTTTAAATTCAATTTCTATTTCTTGTGTCATTTTCTTACTCCTTTGTTTGGGGTAGTTACTACTGATTATGGATGAATATTTATCATGGTGCAATTATTCTAATTCGTTACTGGTATGGTAAAATAATATGGGCTATAATTTTAGTATACATAGGGGTGGATGTGACATGAACTGGGAAACTTTACTTGCTCCTTATAAACAGGTTGTTGAGGAATTAAAAGTGAAATTAAGAGGGACACGTTCACAATTTGAACATGAGTCCAGCCATTCTCCAATCGAATTTGTAACTGGGAGAGTGAAACCTGTTCAAAGTATTTTAGAAAAAGCAAAGAATAGAAATATATCTTTAAATCATATTGAAAAAGAAATGTATGATATTGCGGGTGTTCGTGTCGTTTGCCAATTCGTTGATGATATTTATACGATTGTAAATATGCTGCGCAATCGCGATGATTTCAAAATATTGGAAGAGAAAGATTAC
The DNA here is from genome assembly GCF_003628445.1 of Oceanobacillus bengalensis. Classification (GTDB taxonomy): domain Bacteria; phylum Bacillota; class Bacilli; order Bacillales; family Amphibacillaceae; genus Oceanobacillus; species Oceanobacillus bengalensis. The sequence continues at coordinate 31,732 of NZ_RBZO01000023.1, read as the reverse complement.
ATAAATCGAAAAAAAGAAAGTGGCTACCGTTCCTATCACATGATCATTGAGTATCCTGTAGAGATGATCAGGGGGAGAAAGATGGTTTTAGCTGAGATACAAATAAGAACACTCGCAATGAACTTCTGGGCGACAAATGAACATTCACTGAATTATAAATATAAGGGCAGAATACCAGTAGACGTGAAGCAAAGATTGCAACGGGCTGCGGAGGCAGCTTTTAAATTGGATGAAGAAATGTCTATGATTAAACATGAGATTCAAGAAGCACAGCGTATGTTTAACCGGAAATAAAAAATAACTTAGTGGCATATGAGGAGGACATGATGAAGTTTAAAATCGTATCCAAAGGGGATAAGCGATCAAATAAGATTAAAGCGACAATGAAACAGTATTTGATAGGATTTGATCTTGAATATGACAGAGAAGAACCAGATTTAGTCATTTCTGTAGGTGGGGATGGAACCTTTCTAGAGGCTTTTCACCGTTATGTACACCGATTAAGTAAGACAGCATTTATTGGTGTACATACAGGGCATTTAGGCTTTTATACGGACTACACACCAGATGAATTGGAAAAGTTAATCATAGAAATCGCGAAGACACCATTTCAGGTTGTTGAATATCCATTGCTGGAAGTGCTTATTCGTTCGAAAACGGGAGAAAAAGAGGACCGAGTGCTTGCGTTAAATGAGGCAATGATTAAGACAGCAGAAGGGTCCGTTGTTTTTGATGTGAAAATTAAGGGAGAGCATTTTGAAACATTCCGCGGAGATGGGATATGTATTTCAACACCGTCCGGAAGTACAGCCTACAATAAGGCGTTAGGTGGAGCAATTATTCATCCATCTCTTGAAGCAATTCAGTTAGCTGAAATGGCTTCCATCAATAATCGGGTTTTCCGAACAATTGGTTCACCGCTCATTTTACCAAAACATCACACATGTTTATTGGAGCCAATCAAGGATAAGAGTTTCTTAATCGCCATTGATCACTTTACCCGAACGTATAATAATGTGAAATCGATACAATGCCGTGTTGCAAAAGAAAGAATCCGTTTTGCGAGATTCCGCCAGTTCCCGTTCTGGGATAGAGTAAGGGATTCCTTTGTTGCAGAAGAGCAAGGTAATCTTTAGTAGGGGCATGAGAAAAAAATGAAAGTCATCATTACTAACCAACATCATGGAATGATTATTCGGGATTATTTAAGGGAAGTGCATCGTTTTTCAAGAAGAATATTAATAGCGGTTAAAGAAAGTGGAAAGATACATGTGAATGATTCTCCTCAAACAGTTCGTTATCCACTTGAGGAGGGGGATGTGCTGGAGATCGTTTTTCCTAAGGAAGAAATTGCCGCATATATGAACGGTGATGATACTTGCCTTTCTATTGTTTATGAGGATGATGCTGTTATCGTAGTGGATAAGCCTGCTGGTATGGCAACGATTCCTTCGTTAAACCATCCATCGGGAACAGTGGCAAATGGAATCCTTTCTTATTATGAAAAGAATAATATTCCTTACACTGTCCATGTTGTGACCAGGCTTGATAGGGATACTTCAGGTCTTCTACTGATTGCAAAACATCGGTATAGTCATTCACTGCTCGCAACAGCACAGAAGGAAGGAAGAGTGAAGCGAAGGTATAAAGCGATTGTAGAAGGTGTAATGGAATCTGAAAGTGGAACCCTTGATGCACCGATTGACAGGAAGGAAGGCTCGATCATTGAACGGACAGTTGCTGAAACAGGAAAAAGGGCTATCACCCATTATAAGGTTAGAAAGAATTGCGAACATCATACGTATGTAGAGGTTGAATTGGAGACAGGAAGAACCCATCAAATACGTGTTCACTTTTCCCATATAAATCATCCTTTAGCTGGTGATGATTTATATGGGGGAGCGCGAGAGGGAATCACCAGGCATGCACTTCACTGCTTCCAGCTATCTTTCGAACATCCATTTACAAAGGAAGAAATCAAGCTTGAATCTAAGCTTCCTTGGGACATGAAGGAATTACTTAATCAAATGTAGTAAATTTTTCTTCTACTAATGGCTGTTTTGATGGAACAGCCATTGTTTCTTCTTCAGGTAAACGGAAGGCTGTTAATCTATTTCCAAACACACATCCTGTATCTATGTTGATTGTTTTATTTTTGATTCTTGGTTCCCTTACTGGTGTATGGCCGTAAACAATCCACCTGTCTCCTTGATAATGCTTTGCCCAGTCACGTCGAACAGGTCTGCCGTCTGGATGGAATTCACCTGAAATGTCCCCATACAGAACAAATGTCTTTACTTTTTTGTCATTTCTTCCAATTAGGTCCTCACGAATCCCTGCATGTGCAACAATGGCGTTTGCTTCTGGTATTTCTATATACAAAGGTGCTTGTTCGTACAATGTAATAAATTTTTTCTGGATAAATTTTTGTTTCCTTGTAGGCAATGCTTCATACTCAGCTACCGTTGTTTCTAGTCCGTGTGTTTGCTGAACCTTGTTACCAAGAAAGAAGCGGTACAGCTTATTACAGTGGTTTCCTGGAACATATTTCGCTTTTTTATGTACAATAACCATATCATAAACAAGCTCCATTACAGCTAATGAATTCGGTCCTCTATCCGTTATATCTCCTACAAAAACGGGAATTCTTCTGTCTGGATGAATGTAGATACCCTCTTGTAACGTATAACCTAATGCTTCAAATAAATCTTTCAGTTCATCTAAGCAACCGTGTACATCACCTATAACGTCAATTTTCATATTTTTAACCCCTTTTGGTATTGCAAACTTTGGAGATTTACCTTATGATATTTCAGAAATTAAATTTATATAAGAAATAAGAAACGATTTATTTCTTATCATTGTATACGAAATAATTATTTTTATCCTTTGTTTCGGGTGAGGGGTAAAAGGGAAAAGTATAATAGTATGGTTTTTTCCGCTGAAGGGAAGTTATTTAAATGATTGAGTCACATGTGAAATACGAAGAACAATACGAGGAAAAATACAAAGAACATTGGGATAAGGTTTTAGCTACCTTAAATGAGGGTGATGTGGATAAATTTCGTCCAGTATATTTAGAATTACATCCACATGATCAAGCGGTGTTTTTTATTGAGCAATCAGAAGAAAATCGTTTGCATATTTATTCTTTTTTATCTCCAGATGAAATAGCTGAGGTTATGATTAATATTGAATTAGAGGATATACAACCTTATTTTACGGAGATGGATCCGAGGTATGCTTCGATGGTTCTGGGAGAAATGCCTGCAGATGATGCGGTAGATATATTGAATCAGATGGATAAAGAGCAGGTTGTTAGTTTCCTAACGATAATGGATAAGGAAGCTGCTGAAGAAATTAAACAATTGCTACACTATGAGGAAAAAACAGCTGGTAGTATTATGACCACAGAGTATGTTGCAATATTGAAATCGCAAACGGTCACCCAGGCGATGCAACATTTGAAAAAAGAAGCACCAGAAGCGGAGACAATTTATTATTTGTACGTGCTTGATGATGATAAACGCCTTGTTGGGGTAGCCTCACTCAGGGATTTAATTGTTGCAGACGATGATACACTAATTGGTGATATTATTAGTGAGAAAATTGTAGCTGTCTCGGTAGCGAAGGATCAAGAAGAAGTAGCACAAATGATTCGAAATTATGACTTTCTTGCATTACCAGTTGTCGACTTTCAAAATCACCTTTTGGGGATTATTACGGTCGATGATATTTTAGACGTTATGGAAGAAGAAGCAAGTGATGATTATTCCAAATTAGCTGGTATAACAGAAACAGATCGGCCAAATGACAATGCCTTCTCAGCAGCAAAAAAACGGTTGCCATGGCTCATTATTTTACTTTTTATGGGAATGTTTACAGCGAGTCTTATTGGTCAGTTTGAAGCAACATTGGATCAAGTGGCGATACTGGCTATCTTTATACCGCTTATTGCGGGTATGGCGGGGAATTCAGGAACACAGGCACTTGCTGTTGCTGTACGAGGGTTGGCAACAGGGGATTATGAACATATTGGAAAAACAAAGCTGATTTTACGTGAGGCTGCAACGGGGATTATTACTGGTACGACTTGTGGGATTGTGATTGCCGTCGTTATATTCCTCTGGAAGGGTGACCTTTATTTAGGACTATTAGTCGGTGCTTCGATTATGGGATCACTCATCGTTGCAACGATTGCAGGTTCATTGGTGCCAATCATTATGGATCGTTTCAAAATCGACCCAGCAATTGCCTCAGGTCCATTTATTACCACGATTAATGATATTATTTCCGTATTAATTTACTTTGGATTAGCAACCACTTTTATGGGGTATTTGGTGTAGAGGTGAGGTTGGTTTGTTCTTGGTGTCCGCGATAACATTTTGTCGCGGGCATTTTGTTTTGTTATCTACTCTCAAAAGTCCGAGAGAGCCTAATGCGAAATTTAGGCGTCTGCACACATTCAGGTAATGGGCTACATATACTAGGTTAGAATGTTAGAAGGGAGAGAATCTTATGGGAAATAAGCGTTTTGCGAAGGATCCAATGCTTTTTATTCAGCAACCAAAAATAACCATACCGAAAGCGCCGATGCAAGAACATTATGTTTCTCCGAGGAAAAGGAAAGAAAAAGAAGCTGAGGCTGTTAAGAGTGCTGATTCCAATAAAACAGAAGTTCCAAAGGTTAGAGGAAGAAAAAATACATTCGTGAATTCTAAACCAGAAGAAGCAATTGATGAACCGAAAGCTACCTTTAATAAAAATAGAGATGTCGATCAGGAAGAACAAAGTCAACAAAAAAAACGGAAACAATTTAAAGAAATGACGATAAAAGAGAGAATTGAGTATTTTCTTAAGTCTTCATCCGCCACACCAACATTAAAGTGTGAAATAAAAGTGAGTGGCAGATCACATCGTGGAATTATCTCAGACTTCAAAGATGAAATTGTATTTATGCATACCGGCAGAAAGGTTGTTCAAATTCAATTAAATGAGATAGAGAATGTGCGTTTATTAGGATTTTAAAAAGAAAAACCATGGAAGTGTTATCCTTCCATGGTTTTATTGATGTTAAGCTTACGTAGGAATGTTCGCGTTAGATCGAACCACCCACGATCTGCGTGGGTGTAGTCCATCCTTCTCTATATGGGTACTTTTACTTTAGATTAGTCGTTATTGAATACGCTGATTGCTGGTAAGCATGTTACGTGGCAGAAGCAATCTAAGTCTACAGTCATGCAGATTCCTGTTGCTTCTAATTTCTTCGTTGATTGCTCAGTTGGGTCTTTTAAGTGATCGTGTCCACAAGTCTCACCATCAGCAATTAATAGTTCAAGTACAGCACAGCCGTCGTCGTCTATTTTCTTTACACGGAAGATGAAGCTTGCAACGATATCAGTCATACCGAAGTGGCCATTATGAATCTTTCTTTCAGCACCGAACCCTTTAAATGGTTTGCAATCACCTTTACAATATAGAATTACTGGTACTGTATCTAAACCATTACTTGTATCTGTATCACCTAACAAGTCACTAATTGATTGTTCGCAACTGGTGTCACAGCAGTTCTCTACAATATCATTTTGGGCCTCGACTATATCTCTTAAAATATCCTCTACACAACTACCTGTGTCAAAGTTTTTTCCACAACCCATGAATAATAACTCCTTTCGTTAATTGGTTAACTTTCCTTAATAGAATATGTGGGACGATACGTATTGTGTGGGCATTCATTTATTTTTCTAGATAAAATAACTACATTTCAGTAGCGGCAACCATCTATCCGAGAAACATATGTTAATAATGTAGAAAAGAAGGGAATGGATAAACATGGAGGAATTTCCTGGACTTAAAAATGTCAAAGTGATTGAAAAACACCTAGAGAAGAATGAAAAATGGCTACAATACCCTGAAAATAAGATAAGAATATTCGAGAAAAATGCTGGAGAATGGAACAATGATTTTTTAAAGAATATATCTGAAATAGAAAAGGTAATCCATGAATTGGAAAAGAAGCTCGAGTAATAGATGAACTTTTCAGAATAAAGTGATATAATGAAAGGAGAAAGGGGAGGGAAGAGGATGGGATATATTTTACCGATTAATCATTATCAATTTAGCGATGAACGCAATCGAATAATTAAAAGTAAAAGAATGGCTGAATCTGTAGAAAGACCTTATAAGGCTGTGTTTGAGAAGCATCTCGAGGACCAGAAAGGTGAATATGACCGTTTGACTAGCAATCCTACCCCTGTCAACTTTGACTTTATAGACGCATTAAGTAATAAAGGAAAGTATATTAACGAGAAAATATAAGAAATGGGATGCTTTATTCAGCATCCCATTTCTTGTGATTTCTATTAATGAAAGGCATGATCAGTAAATCTTCTCCTTTAGCGTATTCTGCATAGAAAACATCTTCTACATTGCTATACCCTTGCTCGTGTAGCTGCTTGTTGAGCCAATCCTCTGTAAGATTTTTCTCCCGTAGATTGTCGTAGAGGATTTCTCCATCACTAATAAGCGTAGTCGGTAAAATAACTTCCTGCGGTGCTAACTTCATATCTTTCCGAGATGGAGTTTGATAGTCTGACTTTTTCAAAACGGACATTGTTCCATCTGATTCTAAAATTGCGAACTCAACTTCCTTCAAAGAAAACACGTCTTTAGCTCTCAAGAGATGTTGAAGTTGGTCGAGATCTAATTTATTTTTCTTCATTGTATCCCGAATTAATTTTCCACGAAATATTACAATTGCCGGACTACCTTCAATAAATGCGCGGGATCCTTTAAATTTTTGTGTGATAGCTTCTGATATATACATGATGGCTGTCCATACAGATACAACAAAACCAATTTCTAGAATACCTGCATTCGGATCGAACAATGCGTTTCCGACAAGCTCACCTAAAATCAAGGCAGATATAAAATCAAATGGGGTAATTTGTGACATTTGCGTTTTACCAAGTATTTTTGTTACTGCAAGCAAGGCGAAGAAACCAAATAATAATTCAAAGAACATCGTTATGTAGTTTTGCATTTTGTATACTATCCCCTTGTGTAAGCATTCAGCTATTAGCTTAACCATTTTGGGGGAAGTCATGCATTTTAGAGCGGGGAGGGCTTTCGCTGAAGTTCACTGTGATTTCGCCAAAGTTCACCGACATTTCGCTGAAGTTCACGAATAGTTCGCTGAAGTTCACAATTCATTCGCCAATGTTCAACATTATATCAATGAAAAAAGCACCTCGCAGGGAGGTACTTTAAGATTCCAGCTCTTTTACCATCGTTACATGTGGAATTCCTGCATCCATGAATTCACTAGAGATGGTTTTATAGCCTAGTTTTTTATAAAATTCTTCTGCATGGGTTTGCGCATTTAATTTCGATTTCTTATAACCTTTGCGAATCGCTGCCAGCTCCATTGCTTGAATAATATCTTTGCCGTATGATTTACCACGGTATTCTTTTAATACGCAAATACGCTCAAGCTTCCCGTATTCATCGACAAAGCGAAGACGACTTGCTACTACCGGATGTTCATCCTCTAATCCTAGGAAATGAATAGCAGTATCCTCCAATTCATCGAGCTCCAATTCTTCTGGTACTTTCTGTTCTTCAACAAATACCTTCATTCGAACCTGATAGGCTTGTTCGCGTTCTTCTTTTGTTTCGACAACTTTAATGTTCATATAATTAGATGTGTTCCTTTCCAAATACAAATGTTTCATATACCGTCCAAGAACCGTTATCTAATTGATATTGTAATTGGAAACGGTCAATTTTATCTTCAAATTGAAATGTACTCATGTTTAATGTACCAAATACATCGGAATACTCATCATCCAGTAAATTCTGTGCAATCGTAATATGTGGAACGAAAGGATGTGTCATGTTATTTTCAAATTTTCCTTCGTGCATTTTCTTCTGTAGCTCAGTAAGTTCAGGCGTTTGTTCCACTTTAAAATAGATTGTATTTGTTACAGGCGCAAATGTACTGACTTTATTAATATTGATTGAAAAAGGCTTTGTGGCATTAGCAATGTGTTTTAATTCTACTATCAAATCATTGATATGATCGTCATCTGCATCGAACGATTCTTTCAAGGTAATATGTGGTGGAATCAATGCATAGTGGGAATCGTACCGTTTTCTGTAAGCATTTGCTTCATCTTGGATAGGTTTTGATGGGAAAATTGCAATACCGTATTTCATCATAGTTCCTCCTCGTATTATTCGTACATTTAATGATTCGTAATCGATTTCATTATACCAAAAAATTTAGTCAAACATCGTCGTTAATGTGTGAGGCATGTCTTTTTGCCAGTATTTCCAAGTATGATTGCCATTTTCAATTTCTTGATACGTTATGCTTGCACCTTTTTCTGTTAAGATTTTATATAATTCTCTGCTTGGTGTCAGTAAATCCTCAACCTTACCATCTGATAGTACTGCCTCATTTTCTGCCTGCCCAATGGTGTGGTAAATATCAAGCCCGGAAAAATCAATTGTTGCTTCACTAACGAGTTGTAAGACGGTATCATCAATGAATGGGGAATGCATGATTACTTTTCCAAATGTATTTGGGTACTTAATTGCGGTAGTTAATGCGAATGTTCCTGCAAGTGAGTCACCCATTAATGCTCGTGACTGGCCTAAATGTGTTGTTGGAATAAGCTCATCCAGAAGTGGAACCACCTCATTCACGATGAATTTCGTATAAGAAGCATGTTCTGAGCCTGTTGGATGATATTTATTGCGGCGATCTTGTCTGTTTTTGTAATGAATGCCAACGAAAACGGTGTTGGAAATTTCGCCTTTGTCGTGTAATCGGTCACTAAACGTTGCGACCCTGCCCATCTGAAAATAATCATTGCCGTCTTGCATAATGCAAATATTGTATTTGTATAATGGTGAGAAGGTCTCTGGTTGGTATATCTTTACCGTTTTTGTTTCTTGTAAGTATTTGCTTTCTATTTCTTTTTCAATCATTGTTCCTTTTCTGCCCATGTGAATCCACCCCAAGTTATGTTAGATAGTATATTTCCTACGCTAAAGTAGTCCAGTGTTAGTATATAGAGAAATACACTATCGTTTTGTCCCAGCCTCGTATTTTTCATTCTGTGTCTAGTTCCAGCGCCCAGCAACAGCGAGACTTCCCTCACCTCCGTACGATAACAGTTCGACATAGTCGAACATCCTTTGTACTGACGTAAATCGTGTTTCCTTTATCTCCTACGTAGGAATGTTCGAATTTAATCGAACCACCCACGTTTGTGGGCGCAGTCCGTACGTTGCTAACCAGGCGCTTCCACTTTTCATTCTACCATGTATTGCCGCAATGTTCTAACGATTAATTTGCTGTGTCTAGTAATTGGCCTTTGTATAACCCGTAGTAATGGCCTTTTTTCTGGATAAGTTCGTCGTGATTGCCTTTTTCAATGATTTTCCCGTGTTCGAGCATGATAATTTTGTCTGCTTCTTGGATAGTATTTAATCGATGGGCGATGACAAAACTTGTTCTGCCTTTCATCAATCGTTTTAAAGCATCTTGAATTTTTAATTCGGTAATGGTGTCGATGTTACTTGTTGCTTCATCCAAAATAAGGATTTTGGGTTCTGCTAGTAATGCCCGTGCAATCGTAAGTAATTGCTTCTGCCCCTGACTGATGCCGCTACCGTCCTGGTCTAGTATCGTGTCATAACCGTCTGAGAATTTCACAATAAAATCATGCGCATTGGCATCGCGTGCTGCTTGAACGACTTCATCATCGGTTGCATCTAATCTTCCGTAACGGATGTTTTCACGAATCGTTCCTAGGAATAAGAAAGAATCCTGAAGCACGAATGCCATTTGTTTTCTAAGGCTAGAGCGTTTAATATCTTTTAAATCGGTGCCGTCTAATGTAATCTTTCCACTGTCATAATTATAAAAACGTGAAATTAAATTAATGATGGTCGTTTTCCCTGCGCCAGTATGCCCAACAAATGCCACTGTTTCACCAGGGACTGCTTCAAAGCTGATATGTGAAAGGATGGGGGATTCATCATAGCCAAAAGAAACATCATCAAATTTCACATGTCCTTTCGTTGATGAAATTTCTATTGCATCCTTTTCATCGATTTCCTCTTTCGTCTCATCCAAAACGTTAAAGACCCGTTCGGCACCAGCAATTGCCGATAGCAATAGGTTAAATTGGTTTGAAAGCTCATTAAGTGGCCTTGTAAATTGCCTTGCATATTCGGTGAAAATAACAATCACCCCAACGGTTACGAGATTCGTATTAATTGCAAGGGCCCCACCGATAAAAGCAATTAGTCCAAAACTTAAGAAGTTCAATGTGTTCATTACTTTCGGTGTAAATCCAGCAATCGCCTGTGCCCAGAATCCCGTATTCCTCATGCTTCTATTTCTTTGTTCAAATTCAGCTATCACCCGATCTTCCTGGGAATATGTTTTCACAACATGTTGCCCTGAAAGGATTTCCTCTACATAACCATTCACTTCACCAATGTCTTTTTGTTGCAATTTATATAATGGTCCAGTACGTCTTGTAATCCAGCGCACCGCGAGAAACATTGCTGGAATAATACTCATCGTTACAACTGTGAGTATTGGACTAAGCATGAGCATAATAGCTACCGTTCCAATAAGGGTTAAAATACTTGAAAAAACTTGAATAACCGATGTATTTAACACGTTATTTACATTATCAATGTCATTCGTTAATCGACTCATTAGTTCCCCGTGCTGCCGTTTATCGAAATAGGAAATGGGGAGACGGTGGAATTGTTTAAATAAATCTTTTCGCAAATCCTGCACAGTATTTTGGGCAATCCCAATCATCCAGAAGTTTTGTAGAAACATCGTTACCGAATGGAAAAGATAAATAAGGACTAACCCAACTAAAAGATACCCTAAACCTGCAAGTTCTCTGGATACGATATAATCATCAATTGCCATCCCAACTAAGTAGGGGCCGAGCAAACTCAAAGCCGATGTCGCTGCAACCATGAGAATAACAAGGATTAATTTGCCTTTTTCTCTTCCTAAATAAGCGCCAATTCTTTTTAGTGTCGCACCCATATTTTTTGCGCGCTTTTTATTATCTACCCCAACATCATCAATTGGAATCTTTTTATATTGAAAAGGTTCTTTTAGTTGTTTAATGGACATGTGCATGCTCCTTTCCAAACTGTGATTCCACGATTTGTTGATACAAATTAGAAGTAGAAAGCAGTTCATCGTGTGTTCCGTTTGCGATAATTTTCCCTTCATCTAATAAGATGATGCTATCTGCTGTGCTTGCAGTTGAAACCTTTTGTGTAATTATAATGATTGTGCAGTGATATTCCCTAATCGCATGTATTAGCCTTGATTCAGTTGTTAAATCAAGTGCACTTGTGCTGTCGTCAAGCATGAGGATCTTCGGCTTTCTGACGAGCCCCCGAGCAATGGAAATGCGTTGTTTTTGTCCACCAGAAAGGTTTACCCCTTTTTGCCCGACACGGGTATCATATTGATTCGGCAATTCCATAATCGTTTCATGAATTTGCGCATCCTTTGCTGCTTGAATAATTTCGTCTTCTGTTGCACCTTTTTTACCCCAAGCAATATTATCTTTGATGGTTCCAGTAAATAATAGTGGACTTTGCGGCACATATCCAATGCTTCCGCGTAACTGTTCTAATATATAGGAAGTAATCGGTTTGTCATTGATGAAAATCTCACCGCTTGTTGTATCGTATAACCTTGGGATTAACTGGAAAAGGGATGTTTTCCCTGCACCTGTTGCCCCGATAATGGCTAACGTCTCTCTATCCTTAAGGGTAAAAGAAATATCTTCTAAAATGGTTTCATCTGTTCCTGGATACGTGAAGGAGACGTTCTTGAAGTCGACTTTTCCACTCGTAACGGTAGAATCGGTATTAGCTTGTTGCCGATTGATTAAATCTACATCAACACGTAACACTTCATCAATCCGTTCGGCAGATGCCTTCGTGCGGGAAAGTGCCATAATAATGAAGGAAAACATCGAAATGGCCATCGATACACGTAAAGCATAGTTGATCATCGTTACAACTTCCCCAACATTCGTTGAACCAGCAGTAATTTGCGAATTACCAAACCAAATAATGAAGATCAAACTCATATTCATGACAAAAAATAAGACAGGTGTTGAGGCTTCCACAAAGCGAAAAGTAGTTTTCGTTGAATTAGCAAGGTCACTGTTTACTGTTTCGAAGCGACCTTCCTCAAACTCTCGTCTCGTAAATGCTTTAATCAAACGCATACCTGCAAGATTTTCCTGCATCACACGGTTTACTCCATCGACATTTCCCTGAACTTTCTTGAACATTTTACTCGCAAATTTCAGAACAACAAATAAGAACAGGATAAGTAGCGGGACTGTGACCAAGAAAATCATCGCTAGTCTTGCGTTTACGACAAATGCCATGATGACGCCGCCAACTACGGTAAGTGGGGCTTTTGCCATTATCCGTAATCCTATAAATAATGTGTTTTGCAGTTGTCTTGCATCATTCGTAAAGCGTGTAACAAGTGCAGATGTAGGATACTGATTTAAGTTTTTGAATGAGAATTCCTGGATTTTCTCAAATAACTTCTGGCGCAAATCATAGCCAAACGCATAACTCACATGGGAAGAGAAGAATGAATTCAGGATTCCTGCAATAAAGGCGAAGAGAGCGAGACCAATCATGATGCTTCCCCACATCACAATGTTGTTCATATCTTGATTCATGACACCTTCATTGATCATTTTCCCGAGGAAAAAGGGAAGAAGTAATTCGACCGCAAGTTCCGCGAGCATCAATAAAATAGCAACAACTGCGGAGAGTTTGTATGGCTTTATAAACGAAAAGATATTTCTCACGATGACCCTCCATTACAAAATAAACAATTTTTCTACTATTATAATAGTTATGGTGGATTTTATCCAGCCTTTTATTTCGAGTTACGAAGTATTTGGTTGGGGTCGAGTGTACATAAATAGTATTGCTTGCGGGGGATGATTTTATTGGCTATTATACAGACAAGATAAATGGAAGAAGGAGATCAAAATGAGCGAAAAAGAGGAGTTACTGTTACAAGCGGTTAAAACGCAACATGCTATATTGAAACTATTGGAAAATACAATGCATGAGACGTACAAATTTCAAAAAGGGCTACCAAGGGAAGAACAGAATAGTGAATTGATGAATGTGGCTGAACGGGCGAGGACGATTATTGCGAAGAAGCCGAGGTTGAAGGAAATGTACAGGGAGTTGGAAGAGGAGTATGGGGTGGAGTTGGATTGAGTGAATTGGAATAATGCCTGAGTTTGTAGAAGAGGGAAGGTTGATGAAAGTCTTCTCTATTCTTCGGTAAAATAATTGACAGATACTCGGAATGCTATTATAGTAAAATTATAAATTAATATTTTGATTCCGTAGCTCAGCTGGGAGAGCGCCACCTTGACAGGGTGGAGGTCGTTGGTTCGAGCCCAATCGGAATCATTACTTAAAAAGGCGTTAATTCTTTGTTTATCAGGGGATTGGCGCCTTTTTTGTTGTTTTTTGAGAGATTATTACACATTTTACTAATCAATAGTACGCATGACAGATTAAAAAAATCTACAAAAAAAGATAAAAAATGTTAAACATTATCAAAACATGCCGATATAAATAATGTAATAATCATCAAAGAGATGATTTGTTAAGTTAAGGCCTTAACGTAAATCTTGTTAATAACTCTAAAAAAGAGTTGTTATATATGCGGGACACAAGGATGTGACTCGTAAAAATAAAATACACTTACATGGAGGTAAGGGAAAATGATTATCAATCACAATATCGCAGCACTTAACACACATCGTCAGTTGGGTGCAGCAAATGCAGCGCAACAAAATTCAATGGAGAAATTGTCTTCAGGACTTCGTATTAACAGCGCAAAAGATGATGCAGCAGGTCTTGCAATCTCTGAAAAAATGCGTGGACAGATTCGTGGGTTAGATATGGCTGCTAAGAATGCACAGGATGCAACATCTTTGATTCAAACTGCTGAAGGTGGTTTAAATGAAACGCATTCTATTCTTCAACGTATGCGTGAATTAAGTGTTCAATCTGCCAATGATACTAACACTGCAGATGATAGAGCTGAAATTCAAAAAGAAGTTAACCAATTAAAAGAAGAAATTGATAGAATATCTACGCAAACTGAATTCAATACTAAGAAACTTTTAAATGGTGATTCTGGTGCTAAAGTTAACTTCTCTAGTAATGCCAATGTAGCTTCTGCACAAGCTTCAGAACAAACTTTAGCAGGAACTTATGCTGTTGAAGTAACTACTGCGGCAGAACAAGCTACAGCTACGGCATCAGATACTTTTGCTGATGCTGATTTAACAGAAGCAAGTGGCAATAAAACAGTTGAAATCAATGGTCATTCAATTTCATTTGAATTTGACAATGCAGACGCAGCAGCTACAGCTTCTAATTTTAAAAATGCAGTGAACAATGCTAATATTGGAGTTACTGTAACTGGAGATGGTACTACTTCTGCTTTGGAATTAAAGACTACAGAATATGGTGCTGACAGCTCTATTACTATTACAGCTAATGCAGTTACAGCTGAAATGAAATTAACTGCAGATGCATCAACTGATAAGACGGATGCAGGGGTTGATGTTGCAGGTACTATTGATGGTGTGGCTGCTAGCGGTAAGGGGTTAACATTAACTGGTTCTGGTGATACTGCTGGATTAAAAGTTAATTTGACTACTACAGCTGCAACATCCGAAGCTGCGGCTGGTTCTGTTGATGTTGTGCAAAACGCCCTAACAGCGCATATAGGTGCTAATAAAGGTCAGACCATGTCAATAAATATTAACAGTATGACAACAAGTGATTTGGGTGTTAATAGTTTAGATGTACAAAGTCAATCTGGTGCAGAAAATGCAATTGAAACTATTGACAAGGCAATTCAAAGTGTATCTTCAGAAAGGTCAAAATTAGGTGCTTATCAAAACCGTTTAGACCATACAATTAATAACTTGAATACTTCAAGTGAAAACCTAACAGCAGCGGAATCTCGTATCCGTGACGTAGATTATGCTTTAGCTGCTTAATAGCGGTGACAAGCACAGTCGTCCTAGCTGGTAACGGCTAGAGATAATTATCGGGTGAATTGCTGGAAACCCCTTAGAACTTTTCTTACCACAACGTAGTTGGAAACGACAAGCGTGATGGTTTGAAAAAAGAAAAGATTGGGCAATCAGCAGCCAAGCTCCTGTCTCGAAAGAGTGGAGAAGGCTCAACGACTAGGATAGACCATCTAAAGGCTCAGCTCAAGATGATGAAATCTATAGGTGAAACAATGACCATCAGCATTGTGAATCCGAAGTGCCCGACCCTTACTAGATTGCTAGAAGGTGAAGATATAGTCTAGTCATTTATGAAAATAAATGTTCGCACGATGGCGAAAGAAATGATGGAACAAACTAAGAATTCTATTCTTTCTCAAGCATCACAAGCAATGCTGGCTCAATCGAATCAGTTACCTCAAGGAGTTTTACAACTTTTACAGTAATGATTGAAAGGGCGTCTTATCTGGTAATGGATAAGAGGATAACTGGGTGAATTGCTGGAACTTCCTAAAGCTTCATTAACCACAACGTAACTGTAAACGGTCAGCGTGAAGGTTTAAAAATGATGAAGATGAAACAATGGATAATCAGCAGCCAAGCTCCTGTGAGGAAACTCTGGAGAAGGTTCAACGACTAGAGAACACGGTCTAAGGAAAAGCTATGACTATGAATCTCGTAGGGCAGCAAAAGCTGTTCGAAGTGCCCAGCTCCATGAAAAGATGGATGAAGATATAGTCTATTCTATGATTGAAAGACATAGCGGCAAAGCAAGCCAACCAATTACCACAAGGAGTTTTACAACTTCTTCGTTAATTTTATATTATTTGGAAGGGACTCTAGTTTTGCTAGGGTCTCTTTTATTTTTGGTAATTTGGGGTGGAGGTGAGTGAAAATGGAAATTGTGAAATTTAGCACATCCTTTGATGGCATAGGCATTCAAAGACCAGTAAAATGGCTATTAAATAATTTGGAAAGGGGCACAGCTGAGTTATTTGAGAACGAAAGAATTATAAGAATAAATAGCCCCTTTTCAAAGATGTACTCGGTTTGTAATGAAAAGGAGTGGAGGATTGTGATGGAAAGGTTAAATCAAAATGATTAGGATTGGCGAAACAACTAGAATAATAAGCATATATCATAATAATGAACATACATGTACATTATGTTCATCAAATCAGGGCTTCTCTCTTCGGAGGGAAGTCCTTTTTCTATTTTGGAGGAGGAATGTAATCATGAAAAATCAATCAGCAAAACGTGTGAAGATTATTAGCTTAAAGCTAGTGAAGGAGTCGAGCATGCTTTACAAGAATCGCAGTGTACGAAGTCCAGAAGATGGCTATCAATTGTTGAACCAGTTCTTAGGAGACGTGGATAGGGAATACTTTGTCGTTGTTGTTTGTTTAGACACCAAGAATCAGCCAACAGCCATTAACATTTGCCACATTGGAAGCCTAAATGCAAGCATAGTACATCCAAGGGAGTGCTTCAAGCCTGCTATTTTAAGTAATGCTCCTTCAATCCTTGTCGGACATAATCATCGTGCGACACGTTCGTAACTGAAAAGGTTACGCACGCTGTCCGAACGTCAATATTGACAAGTAAGAGAGTCGTGAACTCTTAACTCGATAGGTAGAATGATAGGGTAACGCCTTGAAATGCCTACTCTGATACTCCGACATGCGTTATTCGAATGTGTAAAAGAGTAGGGTATGAAGCTCGGTGAAGTCGGCTGAAAGTTGTCGTAGTGCTAGTTTACCTAGTAACCGAAACCTAACTAGTGGTAGTTAGTGCAACTGATAGGCCGGGAGTCGCTAAAAACTTAATATGGTGAGAATGTGGTAAAACACTGACGAACTAGCGAATGAAATGTCTGTAAGTGGCGAGCACTTAGAAATGAGTGGGCTTGATGAAAGAATCAAGTGCGTTCCGTGGGCGAGTACCTATGGTGGTTTCGAAAGCTCCATGCATCGTTACAGGCGATGGAGAGGACGCCAGGCAAGAGCTAGCACCTAAGTTAAGGTATAGATAGAGTTAAGGGAACGTGGAAAGCTATCAACATGGAGAGTTCACACTCGGGGTGAAGTGGTAGGAAGGAAAGGATTCGTCTATAACTTCCTTTTGTGATAGTGAAAGTAGAGGCATGAGCTTTGAAGTTTCTGTAATGGAAATGGAGCAATAGCCTCAAGTCGTTTAGTCAAACAATTTCAACTCAATTACCTCAAGGATTCTCGTATGACTAAAAAGGTCACGGGCCAAGTTTGGAGCGTGATAGACCTTGAAAGAAAATTATAAGAAAATCCCTAGAATGAAAAACACGAGGCTACGTCGCGCGGAGTATTACGGCATGACAGAAACCTTTGATATGCTTTTTGCAAAAAGTAAAGAAAACCAAAAATTTACGAATCTAATGTCCATCATTACTTTAGGCGATAATATCCTTCTCGCTTATCGCAATATCAAGCGAAATAACGGAAGTGCAACGGTGGAGTGGATAAAGTCACAATCAATGATATTGAAAAGTTGGGTCCAAATGACTTCATTGAGATTGTGAAGAAGAGGTTCGCATATTACAATCCTCGGAAAGTAAGACGTGTGGAAATACCAAAACCTAATGGGAAAACAAGACCTTTAGGGATTCCTTCTATGTGGGATCGTGTAGCACAACAATGCATTTTACAAGTTTTGGAACCTATATGTGAAGCGAAATTTTATAAGTACAGTTTTGGTTTTCGTCCAACAAAATCAGCAGAAAATGCAATCGCAGCATGTGCTGGTCGGATAAGTAGAAGTAAAATGCAGTACGTTGTGGATGTTGATATCAAAGGATTTTTTGATGAGGTGAAACATTCAAAACTAATGCAACAAATATGGACAATGGGCATTCAAGACAAGCAATTACTTGTCATCATTCGGAAAATGCTCAAAGCACCTATCGTTTTACCAAACGGAAAAACGGTTTATCCAACAAAAGGGACACCGCAAGGAGGAATACTTTCTCCTCTACTAGCTAATATCAATTTAAATGAATTTGATTGGTGGATAGCGAATCAGTGGGAAAGTAAGAAATGTCGTAATATCAACGACTACCTAAATAAGAAAACTGGATTGTATAGCCATCAGTATAGGTATAGAAAAATAAGGGAAACTTCTAAACTGAAAGAAATGTACATTGTTCGCTATGCAGACGATTTTAAAATCTTTACGACAACACGGCCAAATGCCGAAAAGATTTTCGTTGCAAGTAAAATGTGGTTAGAAGAACGGTTAAGCCTTCCTATTTCGGATGAGAAATCTCAAATTACAAATCTGAAAAAGAAAAGTAGCGAGTTTCTCGGCTTTGAACTGAGAATGGAACAAAAAGGAATTGACCGTCTTGGACGTAAAAACTTTGTCTGTCAATCGCGTGTAGCAGAAAAAGCACGCATGAGGATTAAGAAACAACTCAAAGACCAAATCAAGCTTATGCAAAAAGCACCTAACGTAACTGATTTAATCAAAAACATTCAAATCTACAATAGTATGGTCATCGGTATTCATAATTATTACCAAATTGCAACGCAAGTAAACGCAAGCTTGATGCCGATACAATACCAACTGACATTAGTGGAGCGTCAGCGATTAAAGCAGTTTTCACTGATGAAATCAACTAACTATGTAATCAAAGATAAAGGCTTAGAGCCTTATTTAAAATCGAAAATGACAAGATATATCAATGGATACCCTCTTATTCCTATTGGTTTCATAAAAACCAGAAACGCATTAATGCCGAAAAATGGTGTCAATAAATTCACCATTGAGGGACGAGAAATAATGCATAAAGAACAGAGAGCGGTTCCGAACTGGCAAGTTCAGTGGATTAGGGAACACCCAGTCATTAACGAAAGAGCAACGATAGAATTCAATGATAATCGAATTTCACTGTTCATTGCTCAAAAAGGAAAATGTGCGATTCTAGGGGAAGAGCTGATATTGACGGAGATGGACTGTCACCATAAACGTTTATGGAGCGAGACAAAGGACGATAGATATTCCAATTAGTATTGATTAATAGGGATGTTCATCGGCTAATCCATACGACCGAAAAAGACACAATCCGTATATATCTTGGACATTTGAATTTAAATGAGGAACAAATGAAAAAGCTGAACAATCTGCGATTATTAGTTGGCAACAAAGAACTTTAATACGACAAACTAGGGAAGTTTAATAATTAGAACACGATTGAGGAAAATGAAATAGATGACAAACGATGGAATGCCGTGTGCGATGAAAGTTGTATGCACGGTGTGGAGCAGGGGAAAAGGTGAAGATTACTTCAAAGCCTTACCTATTGCTATCCAGTGGGAAAAGTGCTGAAAGCAGAGAAGATGTGGGGGTTACTAAA
This sequence comes from Oceanobacillus bengalensis, assembly GCF_003628445.1. GTDB lineage: Bacteria > Bacillota > Bacilli > Bacillales > Amphibacillaceae > Oceanobacillus > Oceanobacillus bengalensis. Next base: position 12,199 of record NZ_RBZO01000023.1, on the reverse strand, counting down.
AAATTAGTAGAAGCAGGTAAGATCATTGGGATTGACGTTCTTGACCACATTGTGCTAGGTGATGGGGAATACGTTTCCCTCAAAGAAAAAGAATACATTTGACAGGAGAAGGAAAGGATGCATTTAGATTGGTTTGTAGGAACAATAAAAAAATTTTAATATTGAAGTCAAGGGTGAGGACGTAGGTTATGAAGCCTATGAATTCTATCATAAAGAAATAGATGATTTACTCATCCCAGCTGAACACTTAGAAAAACTATCTAACCCATTACTGATTGAAACACTTTCATATGTAGATGATGAAGGGTATGAGTGGATTGCTGGTTATGTACTGGATATGGAAACAAGAAGGAAGCTGTACGAAGTATGGATTAAGAATGGGGAACAAGATTGCTTATGAGATTTATGTGTGACTAAGCGAGGACTCACGACATTACTTTCTGCAATCTTACGACAAAACTAAAAGGAATAAAAACATGTTTTGCGGAATTAATGAGAAGAAAGGGAACAATAATGATTTTCGTATGAAAAAACTGCCGACATTATTATATAACTTGGGGGCAGCCCTTCTTGTTTTAATGTTTCTGAGATTCGTCTAGATCCATAAAATGGTAGTTCTGTGTATATTTCATCAATTCGATTCTTGATGAATAGCTCTTCTGGTGAAGGTTCCACTGGTCTATAGTATAGACTTTAGCGATTGAGACTTAATAGCTCTGCTTGTGTCTTTATAGGCATTTCTGAACAATCCCAATCAAGCATGTCCAAGCGTTCAGCCCTAGTCTTTGATTCCAGATTTTTTTTAAGCCACGACAATTGCGTGGTAAGCCGACCTACTTCAGCATATAAGTTTTCGATTTGGTTTTCGTAATCCTCCTTCATTTGGTCGACTTTCTTGTTATCTTTCTCAAAAATTTGTGGCATTTGTTCAAGAGCTGCTTTGCGCCACTGACGCAATTGATTTGTGTGAATTCCATGTTCTGAGGAGATCTCAGAAATGGTTTTCTCTTCTTTTAAAATTTCTAGCACGATTTGTGATTTGAATTCTGATGTATATCTTTTTCTTCTACTCATAAATCTACTTTAACATCTCCTTATTTCGTGTCTAGATTTATGGGTCCATTATATTGACTTGAGTATCTATCCCTAAGGATAGATACGTATGAGGTTATTTTTCTTTACGGACGCCTTTGAATTTCCCGCCTGATGTTTTTTGATCCATAAATCTTCCAGTTTTAGTATCACGTTTAATATAATTTCCGTTTGGACCTTTAAACTGACTTCTACCTGTTACAGCTCCATCACGATGATTACCAGAATTTCCAGCCATTTTTATTCCTCCCTTCAGATTAGGATATTTATACTACGAAATTCATAGGTTAAAAGTTTCGTATATTAATTAACATTTAGGGATATGTCAATAGTATTAAAATACAAAATATAAGAACAGTGGTGAAATTAGGGAAGGGCTAGGGCAATAGGTATAGGCATTTTTTTATTTAATTTGAAAATTATGTCTGTATTGTGTAATGGATCACTACATTAAAATTCAGATAATTAATTATCAGTTCACAGAAGTCTAGCTTGCTTTTTTAGCTCAGTAGGTTTATTAAACAACAGATCCATATGATCTCATCACATCAGTTGTTGTGATGTTTTTGATCTAAACGTATTACTCTTAGGAGTGATATAAAATAATCCTTCCATAATCTGTGCTTTCCATTTCCTATACTTCATTTGTTCAATACCATAATGCTCACGGTAACTATTATTCTTTCTTCTACTATTTGGATATATTTTAGTAATTTCACCATCTCCAATGATACTTGCGGCTAGTGTATTGATTTGAACAGGAGTAAGTTTATCAAACATTTTATATTCAACACCTATAAGATCGTTTGTTCTAATTATAACATAAAGCACTATTAATTTCTATAAATATATTTAACGAAAAATTTAGGTAGTTTTGATGTAAAGTTCAAAAAGTACTTTTTATTCAAAGCAAGGCTGCTCTTTAATATTCCAATGAACCTCGCATCTGTAATCTAAACTACAGTCGATCTCCGCTACTGATAAATGAACCCCTTGCTGACTAACTTCTGGACCAGCAGCATACTCAAGGATGGATCACTTAATGAACCACTAAACAAACCACTTAACGAACCTATTATATAAATATAAAATAAACGAAAGGAAAATAATTAAAATAGAAACATTATCTTGAGAGACAGAAAATTTTGATAATAATATTTTCAAAAATATAACCCAATTCTCCCACCTAATATCAATTACATGAACTATTGCCAATATAAATTCTTCATCTTGCCATTTTATATTTTCCTTTAAATTCATTTCACTTTAGTTCCCTTGAAATCAACCCACTAAATCAGTAGATAATTTAAGGAATTTTGTTAATTTTAAAGGTGAGGCAAATGGTAGCAATTTGACTATTATTCAGCCCTGTTACAGATTTGATAGATTGAATAATATGCCAATGTTTTTCATCGATTTTAATTTGATATGATTTAGTGTCTGCAACATCTTTTAGTTGTAAGAAATACTTTTTATAATAGTATATATAGCTATCCCTATCACAAGCAATTGCATGAAGCAAAGGTAATGAATCTAGTATATTATTTATTTCTCTAGTTGGTTTGGATAAATTTATTTCTTTAGGAAGGTATATTGTCGTCCTTTTTGGTGGTGTGTTTGTTGTAGTTACTTGTGTATTAATCATTTTCCTGATCATTGATTGGTGCAAGAATGGTTTAACTAATTTATAAAAATAATAAATTTGAAGTTGGTCATATAATATTAATCGATTTTGACCGTCTATTGAGAAATATAAGGAAAATTTTTGCTGAAGTACATCTATTAGCACTCGATTCTCACTATTGCTAAAGTTGTCTGTGGAAAGAATAATTTTCTTTGGAGTATTATTGTTAATCTTTAGGTGACCGTCGTCTAAGTACCACCATGCTAACGCCCTTTCATCTAAATGTTTTTCTAAAAAGTCAAAAGGGATTATTTTTTTTCGTTGATCTGTATACCAAACAGATTCTAGATATGTAATAATTTCAGATGTTTTCGATTGAACCATATAGCTTTCGGTAAAACCTTTTGAAATTCTAATATCATTTGTTTTTCTATATGTAGGTGGATTAAGTGGCAAGTACGGACTTAATTGTTCATAACAATATTGGCACCATTCTAGGTCGCTGACAGTATGAATAAACTGAAATCTTGGCTTTCGACCAGGTTGAAGGATGATACATCCATCACCTAACAATTTTCCGCAAATATATGATAGGAAGTTATCCGGTACAGAGTGTTTCATTGTATCAACCTTTCAATACATTTTAATCTATTATAGAATAAAAATGTATACATAAGTAGACTAAAATTAAAAAACAACAGGATGGAAATATGAATCAAAAGGAGATATTTACATTTTCAGTACAACGCTAGGAGTTTGCCCATGGGACTGATGCCATACCTTAAACCACCTTTTCCATTTAAATATTTGGTGAACAGGAAGGAGTGGTAACTCATAATAAAAAGTTGAGATAGAGGGACGAAAAACGAGTGGTGAATCGTTTGGTAATATTGAAGGGTAGAGAAAAAGAGAATCAGGTGAGCAATTAATAGACCAAACTATAGACCACCCCACGGACCACCTGACGAACTAACCTGTTGACCATCCTCTGAACCAAAAGCTCACCCAAGGTACAGACCATTCTGCGGGCACATTATATAAACATAAATAAAAAGAAATAAAACAAAATAGAAACATAATCTTGTGCAGTAGACTCTTTTAAGAATAACTTTGAAATAATAAACACACTTATGTTGAAAATAATTGATGAATTGGGTACAAGATGGTGGAGATCCAATTGAAATAGCCCTAAGTTACCCATTTGGAAATTCTCTGTCGAGTGAGTGGTAAATCAGTGACAGTTGCTGATATTAAAAATGACAACAGTAGTCCATTTTTACGACGTAATCATAGGCAATGAAAGAATAATTTTAATCACGAAAATACATTACACATTATTATTGTAATGAATCACAATATAGAAAAGTATTATTATATAAGGAGGAGAACTATGTCGGCTGTTAAAAAATAATACAAGAAATTGAAAGTTTATCGAAAGAAGAGAAGAAAGAAGTTTTAAAGGAGTTACAGGTTAAATATATTGACATAGCAAATGATTCTTTTGTTGTGGGCGATAATTATAAATTCTGGTTAAATGAAAAGAACAAAGATTATGAATCAGAAGTTTAAACTAGGTGATGATTGGATTGCCATAGTATATTTCAAGAATGAAGCTCAATTTAAACATAGGCCTGTAGTTGTTGTTGGTCGTGATATAACTGTTGATATTGATGTAATTATCGAGTATTGGAAAGAAGCAGGTTTAAAGCACCTTTCTATTGCAAGAACAACCAAAATTTAAAAAGCTGGTAAACCTCTATTCACATGATTTGGAAAAAGTCCTTATGGTGTGTAGATCCTTATTTTAACTCCTTATCTTTCAATTTCTTCCAGTGAGGCGAAGATATATTGTCTAGAATTCCCTTTTTCCCCTCAAGGAAATGTCCTTCTAAAAATTTACAAAAAAACAAATTGACTAATAACCCATTATCTATTAATATTAATTTCAGCATAAATAAAGTCTATCTTATTAATAGCCGCTGAGACGAGGGGTCGAAGATGCGGTGGCCGACCAGTTTGATTCACGGGAATCAAATATGGGGGCCCAACCTGAGCGCAAAACTTTTCCTAGTTTTGTGAACAATAAGAGGATAAGCAGCTGATAATAATCGAAGCTTTCCTTAGGTGGTTGTAGGAGAGCTTTTTCTTATGCCCAAAATTAATTTTTTTGAAAGGGATGATTACGATTGGCTGAAAAGGTTTTATTTACATCAGAGTCTGTATCGGAAGGACATCCAGATAAAATTGCTGATTTAATCTCGGATGCGGTACTAGATGCGGCACTTGAACAGGATGCCTATTCGAGGGTAGCCTGCGAAGTATTTACAACTACAAATACGGTAATTGTCGGTGGTGAAATCACTACGAAAGCCGACTTAAATATTGAAAAAATTGCGCGTGAAACATTAATTGAGATTGGTTATACGGATGAACGATTTGGAATTGATGGACGTACATGTGATGTTCAGGTCCTTGTCCACACACAATCTCCGGATATTGCAATGGGTGTTGATGCGTCAAGTGATACAAAGGAGATTGGAGCCGGTGATCAGGGGATTATGTTTGGATTCGCAACAGATGAGACAGATTCCTTAATGCCGCTTGCGATTGAAATGGCACATTCGCTTGTGAAGAGAGCGTCACAATTACGTAAAAGGAATGCATTTAAATGGGCACGCCCAGATATGAAATCTCAAGTAACAATTGATTATACAGTACCGAATCAGCCTAGAATTGACACGGTTTTAATGTCGATTCAGCATGATGAATATTTTGATAAAGAGGCTTTTGAAGCTTTTGTCTCAGAAGAAATTATCAAGCAAACTGCACGTGATTTTAAGTTAAATGATTCATTTAGAATTCTAATCAACCCGACAGGACGATTTGTTGTTGGGGGTCCACATGGTGATGCTGGATTAACCGGACGTAAAATTATTGTGGATACGTATGGTGGTGCTGCTAAACATGGTGGTGGAGCATTTTCCGGAAAGGATTGTACAAAAGTTGATCGCTCAGCTGCGTATGCAGCACGGTATGTAGCGAAAAATATCGTTGTAGCTGGTTTTGCGAAGAAATGCGAACTTCAACTATCCTATGCAATTGGTGTGAGTGAACCGATTAGTATCGCCTTAGATACATTTGGAACGGAAACCGTACCTGTAGAGCAGCTACTACATGCGATTCGTCAGGTTTTTGATTTAACACCATCTGGAATTATTAAGATGCTTGATTTAAGAAAGCCGCAATACAAACAAGTTGCAGCATATGGACATTTTGGCAGAAACGATTTGAATGTGCCTTGGGAACGAACAGATCAAGTAGAAAGATTAAAAGAAGCACTAGCAATCTATGAAGTTGCTGGAGTTGGTCAATGATGAGCAACACGAAGGAACTTGTCGCGACAAGTGTGCACGCGATTAACCAAGATAAAATGCCTTTATTTGAAGCTTTGGTTCACTATGCCAAACAAGATGTCACCCCATTTGATGTGCCTGGACATAAAATGGGTGCTAGGATGAATCCATTGAAAGCGGCGCTAGGGGAAATGGCATTAAGAATGGACGTTAACTCGATGAAGGAATTAGATTTGCTAAGCCATCCCCAGTCTGTTATTAAGGAAGCACAGGAAATCGCTGCGGCGGCATTTGGAGCTGACCATGCCTACTTTTTAGTAAATGGCACGACAGTTGGTATTCAAACGATGATTATGGCAGTGTGTAAACCGAATGATACGTTACTTGTTCCGAGAAACGCACATAAATCTGTCATGGATGGTATTATTTTAAGTGGGGCAAAGCCGGTGTTTATTCAACCTGAGGTAGACTATCATTTTGGTATTTCCCATGGAGTGTCGGTAAGCAACATTGAGAAGGTAATCAAGGAGCACCCAGAAGCAAAGGCTTTGTTGATCACGTATCCGACTTATTTTGGTTCAATGAATGATTTGAAGGAAATATGCCGTATTGCACATGAAAGAGATATCGCAGTAATTGTGGATAGTGCACATGGGGCGCATTTAGGATTTGTTCCAGGAGAAATGATGGACCCTATTGCATGTGGTGCAGATGCAATAACGATCAGCATGCATAAGACAGGTGGTTCTTTAACCCAAAGCTCTATATTGCTTTTAAAGAATGAAAGAGTTTCACCAGAAGCGGTTCAAAAGATATTAAGTATGTTACAGTCGACAAGTGCAAATTACTTGTTAATGAGTTCTTTGGATGTTGCGAGAAGAGAATTGGCTTTATATGGATGTGAACGTTACGAAAGTCTAATGCCGATTGTCGAAAAAGCAATCGCCCGTATTGAAGCGGGCTCTCGATATGAAATATTAAAAAATGATTATGTTTCAAAGCATTTTAATCAATCACATGATTGGACAAAGCTCGTTATTCGGGTGAATGGAATTGGGCTTACTGGTTTTGAAGTATATAGCCTTCTAAAAGAAAAATACGGGATACAGATGGAACTTGCGGAAGGATATGTCGTGATGGCTGTCATTACAAGTGCTGATACGGCTCATTCAATTGGAAAGCTTGTTCAAGCATTGAAGGATATAGAGATTAATTTTGGTGAAAGTACGGTTGTCATGTCCACGAATGTCACAGCTGACCAAGCAAATGAACTGGCATTAAGTCCGAGGGAAGCGTTTTATTCTGTGCATGAATCAGTGCCTATAGATGATGCGATTGGTAGGATTAGTGCGGATACGTTAATGATTTATCCACCAGGTATCCCACTTGTTATACCTGGAGAATTGATTTCTCATGATGTTGTCAAGCAGTATCATTATTATCGTCAAATAGTAGGAGAAGTATTAACAGAAGCAAAGGAAGCGAATCATATTACAGTAGTAAAGGAGATGGTATAAATGGGTTTTGCATTACCAACATTAGGAAGACATGTGTTGATTGAGTTTTACGGTTGTCCAAGTGATATTATTGAGAACAATAGATTGATAGAAAAGTATATGAACGAAGCAGCAGATTACGCGGGGGCAACCATTGTTGAGTCCGTTTTCCACCATTTTAACCCATATGGGGTTTCGGGTGCGGTCATTATAGCAGAATCGCATTTAACAATCCATACTTGGCCTGAATATGGTTATGCTTCTGTGGACGTATATACTTGTGGAGATTCGGTTAGTCCGTGGAAAGCAGCAGATTATTTAGGTGAGAAGTTACAAGCAAAGAAAACAGAGTCATTTGAGGTACCACGTGGCATGGTAGATAAGATAAAACAATATGCGGAACAGGATATCCATGAAGTACAAGTAAAACCAACGTTAAAGGGTGTGAAGTAATGAATTGGTATACCGAACAGTGGAGCAAGGATTGTAAATTCTCTATTGCTTATGATAAGGCATTATACAGTGAAAAGAGTGCCTTTCAACAAATCGACTTTTACCGGGGAGAAGAATTTGGTACATTTTTCACATTAGATGGCTTGATGATGGTGAATGAAAAGGATGAATTTATTTATCATGATATGATCGTACATCCAGCATTTGCGACCAATCCTTCTATCAAAAAGGTGTTAATCATCGGTGGTGGTGATGGAGGGACAGCACGTGAAGTATTACGTTATTCCACGGTTGCAGAAGTAGTAATGGTAGAAATTGATGAGCGTGTCTTTCGTTTATGTCAGGAGTTTCTGCCAATAACTGCAAGTGGAGTTGAAGAGGATAGCCGTATGAACCTTCGATTTGAGGACGGCTTGGCTTATGTAAAGAATGCACCGGATGCGTATTTTGACCTAATTCTCGTTGATTCTACAGATCCTATTTCCGTTGGTGAAGGTTTGTTTACAACCGCTTTTTACCAGGAGTGTTATCGTGTATTAAATAAAGATGGAATTTTAATTAATCAGCATGAATCTCCGTATTTTGCAGAATATGCTACCAATATGAGAAAGGCTCGTAACAAGATAAAAGCAATTTTCCCAATCACAAATGTTTATCAATACCATATACCAACCTATCCATCTGGACATTGGCTATTCGGTTTTGCATCGAAAACGTTTGACCCAATGAAGGATTTGAATGCTGAAGCTTGGAAAAAATTCGGGTTAGAGACAAAGTATTACAATACGGAATTGCATGTTGGTGCATTTGGTCTTCCAAACTACGTGAAGAAGGAGCTCGAACATGGTGAATAAACCATTACATTTAAGTACCTTTATTGGCTGTGAGAAACCGTATATGGAAGCGGAGGTTGTTTTATTCGGTGTCCCATTTGACGGAACAACGACTTTTCGGCCAGGAACACGTTTTGCGATGCAAGCAATCAGGACGGATTCCTTTGGATTAGAAACCTATTCACCGTACTTGGATAAGGATTTAGAAGATGTTTCTATTTATGATGGGGGCGACTTAGATTTGCCTTTTGGAAACACAGAGAAAGTGCTGGGCCAAATTCTTGCGTATAGTCAAGAGGTTTTAGAGGATGGGAAAAAGTTCTTGATGGTTGGTGGCGAACATTTAGTAAGCCTACCAACGATTCAAGCTGCTTATCAAAAGTATCCCAACCTACATGTAATTCATATTGATGCACATACCGATTTACGTGAAGCATATTTAGGAGAAAAGTTATCGCATGCTTCTGTTATTCGCCGTTGTCATGATTTCCTCGGGGACGGGCGGATTTTCCAGTTTGGAATTCGTTCCGGTATGAAGGAAGAGTTTGAATGGGCAAAAGAACATACGTATTTGGAACGTTTTACACTTGATACGCTGAAGGAGAAAGTCCAAGAGCTCCAGGATGTTCCAGTATACGTAACGATAGACTTGGATGTGCTTGATCCAGGTACTTTCCCTGGTACAGGAACACCAGAGCCGGGTGGTATTACGTATCGTGAGTTACTTGAAGCAATCAAACACTTACAATCCCTTAATCAAATTGTGGCAGCTGATGTTGTGGAACTTTCACCACAATATGACCCATCAGGAGCTTCAACTGCAATGGCTTGTAAGACTGTGAGAGAAATGTTATTGACACTTGTGGAATAGTAAGTTAGTAAGCTTGATTTTACTTGGGTTGATTATAAAAGAAAAGTCTGTTCCTTTCGTTTGTTAAGGGTGCAGACTTTTGTTTTTTATCTACTATTGCGTAAATTGACTGATATGCTATATGCTGTTCGTTGATCAAATTTGTCAGACCACTCTTTGAATAATTCAACTAGGTATAAATCGTATGTTTCTGGGTGGGATAAGCATAAAGTAAAGTATATTTTAAAAGATACCTTAGAGAAAGTAATCATACAAATTTTCTGCAAAGTAAAAGTAGTGTATAATATTATTATAGATAATTCAGAAAAGTAAAGGGGTGACACATTAATGTTGAAAAAGTTTATAAAGTTTAACCTTTCTGTTATTACGCTTCCTATCGTATTCTTATTTTCTGTTTTTTTTGAACCTCAAGGAAACCTGGTTAGATTAACTGCGGATACGATTAAAGATTTGTAAGACTTCTTCAATTAGACATATTGAACGAATGTTTCATAAAACCCTGTCAAAAAAGAGCACGGAAGAACAGGAAGTGCTAAAATAGTGCTGATAAACTGATTATAGAAAGGAGAGTTTGAGATGGAGGGACTTCAAAAAATGTTAGAAGCAATCGAGTATGTGGAGAGTAATTTAGACAACGATCTTGATATTGAAGATATCGCTGGAATCGCTTGTATGTCTAAATTTCACTTCGGGCGGATGTTCAGTATGCTAACTGGTTATACAGTGAGTGAATATATCCGGAATCGTCGCATTACAGTTGCCGCACAGGAACTTGTTCATTCCAAGGCTAAAGTGATTGATGTTGCAATGAAGTATGGATACGTGAGTCCAGAAGCTTTTACAAAAGCATTCCGGAAAATTCATGGTGTAAGTCCGTCAGTAGCAAAGAAAAATAGTCGCTTTTTGAAGGCTTATCCAAAACTCTCCTTTCAAATTCAGTTAAAGGGTGATGTGGAAATGGATTATAAGATTGTTGAAAAAGAGGCTTTTACGATTGTAGGGAAGAGTATTCGTACAGGTACCATTGGAGGGGAGAACAACCGAAAGATAGCTGCTTTCTGGGATGAATCGAATCAGAATGGTTTTGTTGGAGAGCTTGCAAAGAACTGTGGCTCACTAGGAATAATAGGAGTATGCACGGACTTTGACAAACAACAAGAACATTTAACCTATTTCATTTGTGCGGAGAAGAAGATTGAAAAAGTCCCGTTTGATTGGGAAGAAAGACAGATTCCTTCTGCAAGTTGGGCAGTATTTCCAGTACACGGTGCAATGCCTAATGCAATGCCAAGGGTTTGGGAGAGAATCTTCTCCGAATGGTTCCCAGCAACCGGTTATGAGCATAGTGGTGGACCAGAAATGGAAGTATATCTAAGTGATGCGGACCCTTCTTCAGAGGATTATTATAGCGAGATCTGGATACCGATAAAAAAATAAGTCGCTAAACTCTTTGTAGTCTAGAATTCCAAAAGAGGGATGGTCAGAGTTGGTGACCCCTGTTCTTTAGAGTAGATTGATTATGGGAGAACATATATCCCAAAGATGACGCTAGTAAGTGGAGCTTTAAAGTTTAAAGAGCGATCTTTCAAAGTCTGACATGGTAATTAATGCCTTAATGGACCTGAAAACAATTTTCTAGTTTTTATAGGTCGTCGACAAAGATAGTTATGTATACGTTAAAAGTAGAAATCCCTGTATGAAGGGATTTCTACGGGTTCAAGTCGAAAGTCAGACTAACAAATATTTCATCCGTACATTACTTAACCAGTCTTCCAATTTTCCCCGGTGCAACCGTCCGTAAGACTCCCACATAAGGAACGAGAAGTAGTACTGAGAAGTCTAGGTGGGAGATAAAGGACGCTAACACCCCGATTGGGCGGGCTAACAATCAGTGGGGGAGGTAAGGAATCCCCGCTGATTGAAGTTTCACTTTATAATAATGAGCTAAAAAACATACTAATGCTCATCTTCCAATCAATCTTTCTATATTTTTCATTAAAGCTTCGTTTTCCGTAAGTTTTGTTTTTCAATACTTCCATCCGGTCATTCGTAATACTTTTAAAAACGGCAATATCCATGTGCACGATTGCATCCTCCCTTTAGGTTGTTTATAGTGTTGAACATACAACTGGGAAGACTTATGGTCGTCGGATTACGGCCTGAAATTCGGTAACAACTTTTCCCTCTTTCGATATAGAACATCTGTTACTTAGGTTTTGTATTGCCTGACTTAGGCGAGAGCCACCTCAATTAATTTAATCATCTTCCAGTTACCTCCTTTCATAAAAGTAATACTACATATCTATTAATGCATAATACGTGTTATGGAAACAAGTGAAGGAATGATTATAGTTGTTGTATATGGTAACTTAAAAGTGAGCCACCATAGCAATTGAAAACTGAGCCACTTTTGATAGAAAATAACCCTAATGACATGTTAGGGGGAAACATCAGGAGTGATTATATTGAGTGAGAAA
>NZ_RBZO01000022.1 GCF_003628445.1 Oceanobacillus bengalensis | reverse complement strand
ATAAGATTTATAACTCAATATATAGTTGTCTGGTAGTGATGGCGGAGAGGCCACACCTGTTCCCATACCGAACACAGAAGTTAAGCTCTCCAGCGCCGATGGTAGTTGGGGGTTCCCCTGCAAGAGTAGGACACCGCCAGGCAAAATAAAAAAACCTAAGACATTGTCTTAGGTTTTTTTATATACTAGAACAAAGCTAGTGTCATAAATAACAGATATGGACATATTCTGTAAAGTAAATGTTCTTTTGCGTTAATTTATATCTTAGAGATTCTTTGATTAAAGGATATAAAACAAAATAGGAACTGGGAAAATTATATCAAGGAATAATGACCTAAATAAATATTGAAAGTAGATAAACCTTACAATAATATATGATGTAAGGTTTTGTTTCTCTAATTTTTGTCTAAAATAATAAAAGATATTTGCATCTCTTTGAAATTCGCGTATAATAAAAATATAGTCAAAGATAGTCAAAGTCAAAATTGGGATTTAGTGATGATAAACGATAGACTCCACATATACAGGCAGTGAGGAGATGGATAGATGAGTAATATATCGGATGTCATTGAACAGTATTTGAAGAAAGTTTTACAGACGAAAGGGAAAAATGCAATAGAAATTAAGCGAAGTGAAATAGCTAATAGGTTTCAATGCGTCCCTTCTCAAATAAATTACGTTATAAATACTCGTTTTACATTAGAGAAGGGATATATTGTGGAAAGTAAGCGTGGTGGTGGTGGTTATATTAGAATTATTCGTATCACACATCAAGATAAATCCAAACTAATTGACGAAATCATTGAAATGGTTAATCCAACAATTGCGCAAAGGTCAGCGGTTGATGTATTGGATCGATTAACAGAAGAGGAAATAATTACAGAGCGTGAGGCAAAGATTATGAAAGCGGCGATTGATCGGGATACATTGGCCTTTAATTTGCCACTGAGGGACGAAATACGCGCAAGGGTTTTGACAGCGATGTTATTACAATTAAAATATTTTTAGTTTAACATTGATAATTTACGGGAAATATTTTATTTTATAGCACTGTGTAAAGGGGGAATACAAATGGAATGTCAGGAATGCCACGAGCGTCCAGCCACACTTCACTTTACGAAGGTTAGTAACGGTAAGAAGATAGAAATTAGAGTATGTGAAGTTTGTGCGAAGGAAAAAGGATACGTAAGCTACCCAGAGGAAGGCTATTCACTTCATAACTTGTTATCTGGGATATTTAATTTTGATACATTCAAAATGGAAAGCCCCACCATTCAACAAGTAAAGGAATTGCAATGTCCACATTGTGGAATGAGCTTTTCACAGTTTAAGCAGATAGGTAAATTCGGATGTGCTACATGCTATGAAACGTTTGAAGAGAGACTCGACCCTATTCTAAGACGTGTACATGCTGGAAATACGAGGCACTCTGGGAAGATACCAAAACGAGCAGGTATTGATTTACAATTAAGAAAAGAATTAGGTAACTACAGGAGTCAATTACAGCAGCTAATTGAAACGGAAGCCTTTGAGGAGGCTGCAAAGGTCCGTGATAAGATAAAAGAATTGGAAACGAGTGTAAAGAAACCGGAAGCAGGTGATCACTCATGACATTGGAACACTTTATGGATGAAGCAATTAGCCCATGGATGAGGGATGAGGGCCCAGATAGTGATATTGTATTAAGCAGTCGTATTCGATTAGCTAGAAACTTGCAAGATATTCCTTACCCATTTGTGGCTGATGGTTCAAAATTACAAGGAGTCCGTGATTTTTTCAAAAAGGAATTTGCTAACAAAGCGTTTGATAATTATGAAGAGTTCCAGTTTATTCCGATTGATGAACTTAGTGCGGTGGATAAACGTGTCTTAGTAGAAAAGCATTTAATTAGCCCACATTTAACAAAATATACGAAGGAATCTGCGGCATTAATATCGAATAATGAACAAGTATCCATTATGATAAATGAAGAGGATCATATTCGAATACAACTTTATTTCCCAGGATTGCAATTACGTAAGGCCTTAGAGAAGTCATTTGAAGTTGATAATTGGTTAGAAGAAAAGGTAACATATGCATTTGATGAGAGAAAGGGATATTTGACAACATGTCCAACAAATGTTGGTACGGGAATGCGGGCTTCGGTTATGATGCATATACCGGCACTTGTTCTGACAAGACAAATTAATCGTATGATGCCAGCTATTAATCAATTAGGCCTTGTGGTTAGGGGGATTTATGGAGAAGGTAGTGAAGCTTTGGGGAATATTTTTCAAATCTCAAATCAGATTACCTTAGGAAAGTCCGAAGCGGATATTGTTGACGATCTGCAAAGCGTTGTTAATCAGCTTATTGAGCATGAAAGAAATGCGAGAAATATCATTATGAAAGAATCAGGTATCGCGTTAGAGGACCGTATTTTCAGGGCATATGGTGTTATGGCTCATAGTAGAATTATTGAATCAAAAGAGGCTTCCAGTTGCATATCAAATGTGCGACTTGGAATAGATTTAGGTATTATTACAGGTACATCAAGATACATACTTAATGAACTTATGGTACTTATACAGCCAGGTTTTTTGCAACATTATGCGAAGAAAACATTATCAGCAAGTGAACGTGATGTGTTAAGAGCATCACTCATCCGAGAACGATTACAGTTAGAGAAATAGGAGGGAAGCATTTATGATGTTTGGACGATTTACAGAGAGGGCTCAGAAGGTACTTGCACTATCACAGGAAGAAGCTGTGCGCCTTGGTCATAATAATATTGGAACGGAGCATATTCTTTTAGGGCTGGTGCGAGAAGGTGAGGGAATTGCTGCAAAGGCATTACAATCATTAGGATTAGAAGTTTCAAAAATACAAGAGGAAGTAGAGAAATTGATAGGTGTTGGAAAACAACCAATGCAATCCATTCATTATACGCCTCGTGCAAAGAAAGTTGTAGAACTATCCCAAGATGAAGCGAGAAAATTAGGACATTCTTATGTTGGAACAGAACATATCCTTCTTGGTTTAATTCGCGAAGGTGAGGGTGTCGCAGCCCGTGTTTTAAATAATCTTGGTGTGAGTTTGAATAAAGCAAGGCAACAAGTGCTGCAATTACTTGGTAGTAATGAATCACAAGCAGGACGCCAAGGGCGAGGGGGACAGCAGTCTAGTGCTAATACGCCAACACTGGATTCACTTGCAAGGGATTTAACACAAAGTGCTCGGGATGGAAAAATTGATCCAGTTATTGGCCGATCAAATGAAATCCAACGCGTTATTCAAGTTTTAAGTAGAAGAACAAAAAACAATCCTGTATTAATTGGGGAGCCAGGTGTTGGGAAAACAGCAGTTGCAGAAGGACTTGCACAGCAAATTGTCGACAATGAAGTACCAGAAACATTACGAGATAAACGTGTCATGACGTTGGATATGGGGACAGTGGTTGCAGGTACAAAGTATCGTGGTGAATTTGAAGATCGCTTGAAGAAGGTAATGGAAGAAATACGCCAAGCAGGAAATATTATTATTTTCATCGATGAGTTACATACATTAATTGGAGCAGGTGGGGCAGAGGGTGCGATTGATGCATCAAATATTTTAAAGCCATCACTTGCTCGTGGCGAGTTGCAATGTATCGGTGCCACTACACTTGATGAGTATCGTAAATATATTGAGAAGGACGCAGCACTTGAACGTAGATTCCAACCAATACAAGTTGATCAACCTACAGTCGAAGAAACGGTACAAATTTTACATGGCCTTAGAGACCGCTATGAGGCGCATCACCGTGTAACGATTACTGATGAGGCAATTGATGCAGCTGCAACATTATCAGACCGCTACATTACGGATCGTTTCTTGCCAGACAAGGCAATTGATCTAATTGATGAAGCAGGTTCCAAAGTCCGCTTGCATTCCTATACAGTACCACCTAATTTAAAAGAGCTTGAATTAAAGCTTGAAGAAGTGAGGAAGGAAAAGGATGCTGCTGTACAAAGTCAAGAGTTTGAAAAGGCTGCATCATTAAGAGATTCTGAACAACGGTATCGCGAGGAATTAGAAAAGACAAAACAGGAGTGGAAGGAACAACAAGGACAAACAAATTCTGAAGTAACAATTGAAGATATTGCGAGTGTTGTATCAAGCTGGACTGGGATTCCTGTTTCGAAAATGACCAAAGATGAAAGTGAACGATTACTCAATATGGAAGATATTCTCCACAACCGTGTAATCGGTCAAGGTGAAGCTGTTAATGCAATATCAAAAGCAATACGACGAGCAAGAGCGGGCTTAAAAGATCCGAAACGTCCGATTGGCTCCTTTATATTCCTAGGACCAACTGGTGTAGGTAAAACGGAATTGGCACGTGCGCTTGCGGAGGTTATGTTTGCCGATGAAGATGCGATGATTCGTATCGATATGTCTGAATACATGGAACGTCACGCTACGTCACGATTAGTTGGTTCACCGCCAGGGTATGTTGGGTATGATGAGGGTGGACAATTGACGGAGAAGGTCCGTAGAAAACCATATTCTGTTGTTCTACTAGATGAAATAGAGAAAGCTCATCCAGAAGTGTTTAATATCCTTTTACAAGTGCTAGAGGATGGAAGACTTACTGATTCAAAAGGCCGTGTAGTAGATTTCCGTAATACGGTAATCATCATGACTTCCAATGTTGGTGCAAGTGAATTGAAACGCAATAAGTATGTTGGGTTCACGATGGGTGATGAAGGGCAGGAATACAAAGATATGAAATCAAAAGTGATGGAAGAACTTAAAAAAGTGTTTCGTCCAGAGTTCTTAAATCGTATCGATGAAACAATTGTATTCCATTCTTTAGAGAAGAAACATATGAAGGATATTGTGTCGCTTATGGTTAAGCAGCTGCAAAGTCGTCTGAAGGACCTTGAGATTGACTTTACATTAACAGATAAGGCGTTAGAGAAAATAGCTACGGAAGGCTTTGACCCTGAATACGGCGCAAGGCCATTGAGAAGATCGATTCAGAAACATGTTGAGGATTTATTATCGGAAGAACTCCTCAAGGGGACCATTGAGAAGGGAAATGCAGTAAAAATCGGTTTAACCAATAAAGGTGATTTCATCATCCTTTCATAGTAATTTCATAGGTTGTATATGGTTAAAAAGCTAGAAGAAATTATTCTTCTAGCTTTTCCCAAATGTAGAAGCAATCTATTTGTGGCAAAAATATGTAACATTAAAGACGAATTGATAGATGCCTGTAACCTAATAATGATGGAGATGCGATACAATAGAGATAGAAAGGGAAGAGAATAATTGGTTAAACGTAAAACGAAATTTACCTGTCAGGAATGTGGCTATGAATCAGCAAAATGGATGGGGAAATGCCCAGGGTGTAATAATTGGAATACATTGGTTGAAGAACTAGAGGTATCGAAAGGTAGAGGCCAGCATATATTTAAAGGTGTTTCTCAAAATGGCAGTAAACCAGTTAAAATAACGGGAATAGAATCACAAAAAGAGCCTAGAATCCCTACTTCTTTAAAAGAGTTTAATCGCGTCCTCGGAGGCGGTATTGTTCCTGGATCACTTGTCTTAGTAGGAGGGGACCCAGGTATCGGGAAGTCCACCTTGCTGTTGCAAATATCCGCTCAGCTAGCTGAAAAGGAAATGCCAGTCCTATATATATCGGGCGAGGAATCCCCCAGGCAAACCAAATTAAGGGCTGATAGACTAGGAATACATGCCGATTCACTTTATGTGTTAGCAGAAACGAACCTATTTGACATTACTTCACAAATTGAGCAAGTAAGGCCAGCATTTGTTGTTATTGATTCGATTCAGACGATATACAAAGAAGAAGTAACGAGTGCTCCAGGGAGTGTTTCACAAGTTAGAGAATGTACAGGCGAGTTAATGCGTATCGCGAAAACAAACAATATCCCAATATTTATCGTCGGCCATGTTACAAAAGAAGGGTCTATTGCAGGACCACGATTACTAGAACACATGGTTGATGCCGTATTGTACTTTGAAGGCGAAAGACACCATACATATCGGATTTTGCGTGGTGTAAAGAATCGTTTCGGGTCAACGAACGAGATGGGTATATTTGAAATGAAGGAAGAAGGACTCCGAGAGGTATTGAATCCTTCTGAGATATTCTTGGAGGAACGTACCCGCGGTGCAGCAGGATCAACAGTCGTTGCCTCGATGGAAGGCACAAGACCCGTTCTTGTCGAAATACAGGCTCTAATCTCCCCAACGAGCTTTGGAAACCCACGCCGAATGGCTACGGGGCTTGACCATAATCGTGTGTCGCTATTAATGGCCGTACTGGAGAAACGTGTTGGATTGATGCTACAAAATCAAGATGCCTATTTAAAGGTTGCTGGTGGTGTGAAGCTTGATGAACCGGCAGTTGATTTAGCTGTTGCTATTAGTATTGCTTCGAGCTATCGAGATAGACCAACAAAGCCTGATGATATATTCATAGGTGAAGTCGGCTTGACTGGTGAAATTAGAAGGGTATCAAGGATCGAGCAACGTATTCAAGAAGCCGCGAAACTTGGATTTAACCGTGTTATTTGTCCAAAGAACAATTTAGATGGATGGACCGCACCTAAGAACATACAAGTTATTGGTGTAAGTACCGTTCAAGAGGCACTCGATATTGGAGTAGAAGCGTAGTTCATTTGTAGTATTTTTTTCTGTGTATGCTATGATTTAGTTGATATTATAGGCTTCTTGTAATTATAAGGATTATTTATTTGAATTAACGGTAATAATATATTTTAGGAGGTGAAATTGTTGTTAAAAATAATTGTTAATCTATTTTTTGTTATTCTAGGGGGTACAGCCGGATTTATATATGTACCAGAAATTATTTACTTATTAGATTTCACGGATGTAAGTTGGGTTGCTTCTCCATATTTAGGCATGATACTAGGTGCAATTATATTCTTTTTAATTTCCTATTGGATAGCTGGATATATCGTAGGCTTCCTAAAGTGGGTTGAGGATTCGTTGATAAAGATTCCTGCAGTAGATTTACTTTTTGGAAGTGTAGGATTGATTTTAGGATTAGTTATTGCATATTTTATCAACAGGCCATTGCAAGATATTCATATTGATATTATTTCCCAGGTGTTACCGCTGTTTATTATGATTTTACTAGGTTACTTTGGATTCCAAGTTGGGTTTAAACGTAGAGATGAATTTGTGAATCTATTGAAAACAAGTAAAAGGGAAAAAGCACGAGATGGTGATGAGCAGGAATCCAATCTATTACCTCGGGCGAAAATATTAGATACGAGTGTTATTATTGACGGTCGAATTGCGGATATTTGTCAAACGAGTTTCTTGGAAGGGACAATTATCATTCCACAATTTGTATTAGGTGAATTACAGCATATTGCTGACTCTTCAGATGCGTTAAAAAGAAACCGAGGCAGACGCGGGCTTGATGTATTAAACCGAATCCAAAAAGAGCTGCCGGTAACCGTGGAAATATATGAAGGTGATTTTGAAGATATTGGAGAAGTGGATAGTAAATTAATTAAACTAGCAAAAGTTATTGATGGTATCATTGTGACGAACGATTTTAATTTAAACAAAGTTTGTGACCTTCAAGGTGTACATGTGTTGAATATTAATGATTTGGCCAATGCTGTAAAGCCTGTTGTTTTACCTGGTGAGGAACTTGTTGTACAGGTTATTAAAGATGGGAAAGAACAGAACCAAGGCGTTGCGTATTTAGATGATGGGACCATGATTGTTGTCGAAGAAGGAAAAGACTATATTGGTAAAACAATAGAGGTTCTTATTACTAGTGTATTACAAACATCAGCAGGTCGAATGATATTCGCAAAGCCAAAATTACTTGAAAAAGCTTTATAAAAAGGGTATAACATATAAGGATAGAACAAAGTGATAACAACATAATGTTATCACTTTTTGCTTAGTATAATAAAAGTCTGTTTTCTAAAAGATTGTTGTGAATTACACAATTTATATAAACTGTTGACTAGTGTAATTCAGTATTGTGTAAAGCGCGTCGTTCCGGAAACACACTTCGCTTTCCGCGGGCGGCTGATGAGCCACCTTCGTGCTGTCGCACTACGGTGTCTCATCTAGGCCTCTCCTCCCGCAGGAGTCTACGTGTGTTTCCTCCACTAAGATTCTACTTTCCTTCTTTAAAGACTAGAACTTCATGTTTTTTCTAAAAGGGGAGACTAAATCTACGACAAACGTATTATTATTGCATACGCTTATACATTAATCAGAAATACTTTTTTAGCGGAGGCAGAATACGTAGACTCCTACGGGAAAAGCACGTGTCCGAAGACCCCGCAGGAAGTGGTTTTCTTCCGAGGAGGCTGAGGCCGTGCCCGTGGAAAGCGAAGTATTCTGCCGCAGCGAATGACGACATAAACCAATCATAAGTGTGAGCGAGAGCTTAATTGTTTGAATTCAAATAGTCCAAAGTTTATATCAACTGCGAAAAATAAAAAGCAACAAACATTAACAGCTTATTAAAATGATAACAAACACAGGATGCTAGCATTATGTAGTACATTCGCTACGTACCTGTGATAAACTATAATATATTATTAAAATTTAAAGGATCGAAAGGGGAAACATCATGTCGAACGAAATTCGTGTGCGTTATGCTCCAAGCCCTACAGGACATTTACATATTGGAAACGCAAGAACAGCACTTTTTAATTATCTATATGCAAAACACTTTAATGGAAAGTTTATTATCCGTACAGAAGATACCGATGAAAAGCGGAATGTTGAAGGTGGAGAAGAAAGCCAACTTAAATACCTTAAATGGTTAGGCTTAGAGTGGGATGAAGGGGCAGACATCGGAGGAGATTATGGCCCATATCGTCAAACAGAACGCTTGGACATCTACCAGAAATACGTTGATGAATTGTTAGAAAAGGGACAAGCGTACAAATGCTATATGTCAGAAGAAGAATTGGAAGCGGAACGTGAAGAACAACGCGCTAATGGACAAGTTCCTAAATATTCTGGTGCACACCGTGATTTAAGTGCGGAGCAAATTGCTGCATATGAAGCGGAGGGACGCAAACCAAGTATTCGCTTCCGTGTACCTGAGAATACAACTTATAAATTTGAAGATATTGTCCGTGGTGAAATTACATTTGAATCAAGTGACTTTGGTGACTGGGTTATTGTAAAACAAAATGGCATTCCAACGTATAATTTTGCAGTAGCAATTGATGACCATTTAATGAGGATTACACAAGTTTTCCGCGGGGAAGAACATATTTCTAATACACCAAAACAGATGATGATTTATGAGACGTTTGGTTGGGAATCTCCGCAATTTGGACATATGACATTGATTCTGAATGAAGATCGTAAAAAACTAAGTAAACGTGATAATCATATTGTTCAATTTATCGAGCAATACAAGAATTTGGGCTATTTACCAGAAGCTTTATTTAATTTCATTTCCCTACTTGGATGGTCTCCTGTTGGCGAAGAAGAGATTTTTGATAAAGAAACATTAATTAATATTTTTGATCCAGACCGCTTATCCACTTCCGCCGCTATCTTTGATCAGCAAAAATTAAAGTGGATGAATAATGAGTATATTAAAAACATGGATTTAGCTAATGTAATTGAGTTAACAATGCCACATTTAATAGAGGCAGGAAGATTGACTGAAGAAATGGATGAAGCTACACGTTCATGGGCTGAAAAAGTAATTAGCCTTTATCATGAGCAGTTGCGCTATGGTCAGGAAATTGTTGAATTAACAGAGATGTTCTTCAAGGATCACATTACACTTGACGAGGATTCCGAAGAAGTCTTAAAAGGAGAACAAGTACCTGAGGTGTTACAGGTCTTTACGGATAAGCTTATTCATTTAGATGACTTTACCAAGGATTCAATTAAGGCACAAATTAAGGCAACGCAAAAAGAAACAGGGCATAGAGGGAAAAAACTATTTATGCCAATTCGTATAGCAACAACTGGTCAAATGCATGGCCCTGAACTTCCAATGGCAATTGAATTGTTAGGTAAAGATGTTGTAGTTGCTCGTTTAGATAAAATTCTAAAACAAATTGGAGCTTAAATATTCACATTTCCGCTATTGTATAATATAGTATATATACAAATATCTTGAACGAAGAAAAGGGAAAGTAAGGAGCGTCCCTGCTTATACAGAGAAAATCACCACCGGCTGAAAGTGATTTTAAGTAGGTGCTTCCTGAAGTGCACCTTGGAGTCTGTTATGGAAGTATGATCTTATATGGTACATGACAGCGGCACTCTACCGTTATTTAGAGCATGAGTTGGGAAGATTATTTCCAAACAGAGTGGAACCGCGCTTAAAAGCGTCTCTGTGTATATTACACAGGGGCGTTTTTTTATTTGCACACACAGGGGAGGACATATGATGGGAATCTTTAAACGAATGAAAGAAGATATGGATGTCGTGTTTGAACAAGATCCAGCTGCAAGAACCTATTTTGAAGTTTGTTTAACCTATTCGGGCCTGCATGCAATCTGGTCTCACCGTATAGCTCATGTTTTCTATAAAAGAAGGCTGTTTTTCTTAGCTAGAGTGATCTCGCAAATTAGTCGTTTCTTTACGGGAATTGAAATTCACCCAGGTGCTATTATTGGTAGACGGTTTTTCATTGACCATGGAATGGGTGTTGTCATTGGTGAGACCTGTGAAATAGGAGATAATGTAACCCTTTTTCAAGGTGTTACATTAGGTGGAACAGGAAAGGAAAAGGGGAAGCGTCACCCGACTATTAAAGATAATGCTCTAATCTCAACAGGTGCTAAAGTACTAGGATCCATTACGATTGGTGAGAATTCTAAAGTAGGTGGTGGCGCTGTTGTCGTAAAAGATGTACCAGATAATTGTACGGTAGTAGGGGTGCCAGGAAGAATTGTTATCCAAAATGGGGTAAAGGTAAGAAGAGATTTAGATCATCATAATATGCCAGACCCTATTTCCGATAAAATAAAACAGATGCAAGATGAAATAGATAAGTTGAAGGCAGAGATTGCTGCTAGAAAGGTAGGGAAAGAAAATGTCAATTAAAATCTATAATACACTGACACGTGAAAAAGATAAGTTTATCCCTTTAGAAGAAGGGAAAGTAAGCATGTATGTCTGTGGGCCGACTGTGTATAATTATATCCATATTGGTAATGCGCGGCCAGCAATTGTTTTTGATACAGTCCGTCGTTACTTTGAATATAAGGGATTTAAGGTTAATTATGTTTTGAACTTCACGGATGTAGATGACAAAATTATTAAGGCGGCGAAAGAGCTAGGGAAAGAGGTCCCGGAAATTGCGAATAAATTTATTCATGCTTATCAAGAGGACGTTAAGAAGCTAGGTGTGAAGGAAGCAACCCATCATCCACGTGTAATGGATACAATGGAGGATATTATTGCATTCATTGATGCGCTTGTGCAGCAGGGGTTTGCATACGAAGCACAAGGTGATGTATATTTTAAACCGCGAGCTTTTGACGGATATGGTAAATTATCCCACCAATCAGTAGATGAATTACGTTCAGGTGCCCGTATTCAAGTTGGCGAGAAGAAAGAAGACCCGCTCGATTTTGCCTTATGGAAAAAAGCAAAGGATGGAGAAATAGCTTGGGAATCACCATGGGGAGATGGACGGCCTGGTTGGCATATTGAGTGTTCCGCAATGGCTAAAAAATACCTTGGAGATACGATTGACATCCATGCAGGTGGCCAGGATCTAACTTTTCCGCATCATGAGAATGAAATTGCTCAATCAGAAGCGCGAAATGGGAAAGCGTTCGCTAATTATTGGATGCATAATGGATATATTAATATTAATAATGAAAAAATGTCTAAATCGCTCGGCAACTTTGTTTTAACAAGAGAACTGATTGAAATGCATGATCCAAAGGTATTACGATTCTTCATGTTAAGTGTCCATTATCGTAACCCGATTAATTTTACAGAGGAATTACTCGAAAGTGCGAAACATAGTTACGACCGCATAAAAACAGCTTATCACAACCTTGAGCACCGAAAGGCTTCCAGTATGAATTTAGTAGACGATGATCATACATGGTTACAGGAAATTGATTCGCGTAAGAAACAGTTTGAAGCGGCAATGGATGATGACTTTAATACAGCGAATGCTATCTCTGTTCTATTTGACCTAGCTAAAGAAGCGAATCTTTACTTGAAATTAGAACAGACATCTACAAAAGTTATAGAAGCATTCCAAGAAACAATTGTCTCCTTGTTCAATATACTAGGGATTCAGATAACAGAAGAAGAAAAGGAATTACTTGATGAGGATATTGAAAATCTAATTAAGGAAAGAAATAATGCTAGAAAGAGCCGTGACTTTGCGCGTGCAGATGAAATAAGGGATATGCTAAAACAAAAAGGCATTATATTAGAAGATACCCCCCAAGGAGTGCGCTGGAAACGAGGATAGTAACAGATGAATGTAGACGTAAAACAAATGAAAAGCTTAAGCCTTGCATATATGGGTGATGCGATATATGAGGTGTATATTAGAGAGCACCTAATACGAAATGGGCTAGTGAAGCCAAACAATTTGCACCAGTTAGCGATTACCTTTGTATCCGGGAAAGCCCAAGCAAAGGTAATCTTAGATTGGATAGAAAAGGGTATACTAACAGAAGAGGAAGAACGAGTTGTAGCAAGAGGTAGGAATGCAAAATCAGGCTCAACACCTAAGAATATTAGTATTCAAACCTATCGTTACAGTACAGCCTTCGAGGCGTTAATCGGATATCATTATTTAGCAAATAATGAACAAAGACTAAAGGATTTATTGCAAAAAGCAGTTCAATTCATTGAGGAAAGGAGTGAATAAGGTGGATCAAGAATTCATTGTTGGGAAAAACCCAGTAATAGAAGCATTAAAATCAGGCAGATCAGTAAATAAAGTACTTGTTTCCGAACAATTAAATGCAAATACCCAAGGAAAGCTTCGTATGTTAGTGAAAGAGGCAGGTACAGTTATACAGAAGGTGCCTAGGAATAAGCTAGACCAAATTACTTCAGAAAATCATCAAGGTGTTATTGCATATGTTGCTTCTTATCAATATGCTACACTTGATGACCTATTTAATCGTGCGACAAAGAGAAATGAAGATCCCTTTTTTATTATTCTCGACGAGCTAGAGGATCCGCATAATTTAGGTTCTATTTTACGTACAGCAGATGCAGTCGGAGCACATGGGGTGATTATTCCAAAAAGGAGGTCTGTTGGTTTAACAGCCACGGTTGCGAAGACAGCTGCTGGAGCCATGGAACATATTCCGGTCGCAAGAGTAACAAATATTGCAAATACAATTGATGAACTAAAGGAGCGAAATGTCTGGGTAGTTGGGACGGAAGCGGAAGCAACGCAAGATTACAGAAGACTAGATGGTACATTACCAATTGCGGTTGTAATTGGTAATGAGGGCAAGGGCATGAGCAGATTAGTACAGAAAAAATGTGATTTTACGGTAAGTCTTCCGATGAAAGGGAAAGTATCTTCCCTTAATGCATCTGTTGCTTGTAGCTTACTACTTTATGAAGTATATAGAAAAAGGTATTCGTTAGGTGAATCGTAATGGTTATCGTTGTAGTGGATGGATACAATATTATTGGGGCGTGGGAAGAACTAGAGCGTTTAAAAGAAAAAGATATCTCTCAGGCGAGGGACCGCTTAATAGAGTTAATGGCAGAATATCAGGCATACTCAGGTTACCGAGTGATTATTGTGTTTGATGCATACTACGTTCGGGGTATCTCGAGTAAACTAAAGGAATTAAAGGTAGAAATTATTTATACCAAAGAAAAAGAGACTGCTGATGAATGCATTGAAAAACTTGTAAGGAAATTAAAAAATATAAAAACACAAGTATATGTGGCTACATCTGACTATGCGGAGCAACGGACGATTTTTGGGCAAGGTGCACTAAGAAAGTCAGCACGTGAATTATATATAGATTTAAAAGATATCGAACGCCAAATTAATGAGAATATAGAAAGTCATCAATACCAGAAGCCACAATCTAAAATAGAACTAGATGAGGAATTGCTTGAAAAATTTGAGAAAATGAGGCGTGGAGAAATATAGGTATCTTTAAAGATGGAAAATCTACACAGTTCCCCTGGTGTGAAATTTTTAGCCTTTTCTATATTTTTCTGCAAATTTCTAGACCTTTATTGACGATTTCTGAATCCTTGCTGTATAATGGCGATAAAGTGGCTATAGTTGGGGGTATTTTTCTTGAAGATCGAGCGATTAGACGAAATTACTAAAAACATACATATGCTTGATGATGAAGAAATTATACGCTTAATCCATCAAGGGGAAAGTCATGCCCTTGATTATCTAATTAATAAATATAAAAACTTTGTTCGAGCAAAAGTGCGAACGTACTTCTTAATTGGAGCCGATAAAGAAGATATCATTCAAGAAGGAATGATTGGGCTTTATAAAGCAATTCGAGACTATGATGTGGACAAGCTCTCTTCATTTAAGGCTTTTGCTGAATTATGTATAACAAGACAAATGATAACAGCAATTAAAACAGCAACGAGACAAAAGCATATTCCCCTTAACTCCTATATTTCGTTAGATAAACCAATATATGACGAAGAATCGGATCGAACGTTACTAGATGTTATTGCTGGTTCAAGAGCTATTGATCCACAAGAATTATTAGTAAATCGTGAGAAAATGGGGGATATGGAGCTAAAATTATCTGAATTGTTAAGCGAGTTAGAGAAGCAAGTCCTTCACTTATACCTTGATGGACAGACATATCAGGAGATTTCTGTAGAATTGAAAAGACATGTGAAATCAATCGATAATGCTCTCCAACGAGTAAAACGAAAATTAGAGCAATTAATGGATGCAAATGAGATTCATTTCTAACGATGTGAATGTTATCATCTAACAACTGAATAATAGTGTTTTGATGCTTTTAATGACGTTGACATAATATGCAGAAACATGCTACATTATATGAAGAAAAAACCTCTAGTTTTGGGGTGAGAAATGTGAGTGTAAAGATAACTCTAGCGTGTGCAATCTGTTCAAGTAGAAATTACACAACGGATAAAAATGTATCTACACAATCTACTCGTTTAGAGGTACGCAAATATTGCAAAACATGTGGGAAACATACATTGCATCGCGAGACAAAATAAATAGCGCAGTAAGGTAGAGTTGGGGGGTACAACCTTGTTTAAATTTCTAAAAAATGTTTCAAAAGAAATGAGAAAAGTTAGTTGGCCTAAAGGTAAGGAACTAACGAACTATACAGTGATTGTTCTAGCTTCAGTTATTTTTATGGCGATATTCTTTATGATTGTTGATCAATTAATCTCGTTAGGATTAAACTTGTTATAATGTACTTGAATACATTTAACAAGTTTATGCTATAATGTAAGTAAATACTTGATTTTGTGAAACCCGGTGCAACGGGTTTTTTAAATTGCATAAAAATGTAAAGGAAATAATTAACATCCTTATAATAAATGCTTTAAAGGGAGGGAAGGACAAGTATATTGTCCTGTCTAAATGGAGAAAAAATGGTATGTGCTACATACGTACTCAGGCTATGAAAACAAAGTGAAAATGAATCTAGAGAAACGTGTAGAAACAATGGGTATGGAAGATAAAATTTTCCGAGTGATTGTTCCTGAAGAAGAAGAAACAGAAATAAAAAATGGCAAAAAGAAAGTTGTCAAAAAGAAGTTCTTCCCCGGATACGTCCTTACTGAAATGATTATGACAGATGATTCGTGGTATGTTGTTCGCAACACGCCTGGAGTGACTGGTTTCGTTGGGTCCAGTGGTCACGGCTCTAAGCCAACTCCGTTATTACCAGATGAAGTAGACACATTGTTAAAACGCATTGGAGTAGCGTCTCCTCGAGTTGAAGTTGATTTTGATATAAAGGAAAATGTACGAGTGAAGGAAGGTCCCTTTAAGGACTTCTCTGGTACAATTGAACAGATTGATGTTGATAAACAGAAAGTTAAGGTTCATGTAAATATGTTTGGAAGAGAAACACCAGTAGAATTAGAGTTTTCTCAAATAGAAAAATTGTAGATTTGGGCAAAGTCACATAAATGAACATAGGGAAGTAAGAGGATAAAAGGGAGAAAATCTTTCAAAACCTTGCATTATTTTTCTGTTCATGGTAAAATTCCTATGTTATTCATGCTCGTTAGGAGCATTCAAAAATGAGTGGGAGGGGAATACCCCCTATTACCACATCACGGACTTAAGGAGGTGTGTCACGTGGCTAAAAAAGTAATTAAGGTAGTTAAATTGCAAATTCCAGCTGGTAAAGCAAACCCAGCACCACCAGTAGGGCCAGCTCTTGGTCAAGCAGGTGTAAACATTATGGGATTTTGTAAGGAATTCAATGCGCGTACACAAGAACAAGCGGGTTTAATTATCCCAGTAGAAATTACGGTATTTGAAGACCGTTCATTTACATTTATTACAAAAACTCCACCTGCAGCTGTATTGTTGAAAAAAGCAGCTGGGATCGAATCAGGATCAGGTGAGCCAAATAGTAATAAAGTCGCTACTGTAAAACGCGACAAAGTAAAAGAAATCGCAGAAACAAAAATGCCTGACCTAAATGCGGCTGATGTTGAAGCAGCAATGCGTATGGTAGAAGGAACTGCAAGAAGCATGGGAATTGTTATTGAAGACTAATTGAAAAGCGGAAATATTCGTTTGAAATTAGGCTAATTCTTTTTTAAATACGGTATAGGTTGCGAATAAGCTCGCAACCTTTTTCGTGAGTGTGATGAGCGTGCTTGTCATACGTTATAAAGGCTTATTAGCTTTTATAAGTGGGAGGTATTACCGTTATAACCACATTAGAGGAGGAAATATAAATGGCTAAAAGAGGTAAAAAGTATCAAGAAGCAGTAAAGCTTGTTGATAGCAGTAAACAATATGAAATAACAGAAGCTGTCGCTCTAGCGAAAAAAGCTGCAAAAGCAAATTTTGACGAAACAGTAGAAGCTGCATTCCGTCTTGGAGTTGACCCTAAGAAAGCAGACCAACAAATTCGTGGAGCTATGGTTTTACCGCATGGTACTGGTAAAACACAACGCGTATTAGTGTTTGCAAAAGGTGAAAAAGCGAAAGAAGCAGAAGCTGCGGGTGCAGATTATGTTGGAGAATCTGAATACATTAACAAAATCAACCAAGGTTGGTTTGAATTTGATGTAATTGTTGCAACTCCAGATATGATGGCTGAAGTTGGTAAACTAGGACGTGTACTTGGACCAAAAGGTTTAATGCCGAACCCTAAAACTGGAACAGTTACTTTTGATGTGGAGAAAGCTATCAAAGATATTAAAGCTGGTAAAGTAGAATATCGCGTTGATAAATCTTCAAATATCCATGTGGCAATTGGTAAGATTTCTTTCGATGATGAGAAATTAGTAGAAAACTTTGTTGCGCTTACTGAGCAAATAGTTAAAGTAAAACCACAAGCTGCTAAGGGTGTTTACATGAAGAATGTTTCTGTTGCATCAACAATGGGTCCTGGAATCAAGATTGACGTTTCAAGTTTCCGCTAAATCATTATTGACATTTAGCTGGTAACTAGTTATAATTAACTTCGTTGTAAAAAATATAAGATGTACCGTAGACAGTAGGGGCGCATAAGCTTAATCAACCTACCGAGGTGTTTATAAACAAACAGATTAATGTGTTTTTAATGTTTGTATATAAAGCTCCCATGTCTACATGGGAGCTTATTTCATGTGGATACGGTATAAAGAATGTTTAGGAGGTGGAATAATGTCTAGTATCATTGAAAAGAAACAACAATTAGTAGAGGAAATTACTGATAAATTACGTAATAGCCAAACAAGTGTTGTAGTAGATTACCGTGGTCTTGACGTTAGTGAGGTAACTGCATTACGTAAAGAATTACGTGAAGCGGGTGTAGAATTAAAAGTTTACAAAAACACGATGTCACGTCGTGCTGCTGAAGCTTGCGAATTAAGTGAACTAAATGACACATTAGTTGGCCCAACAGCTATCGCTTTCAGTAATGACGATGCAGTAGCTCCTGCTAGAATTCTTAAAAACTTTGCTAAAGATCATGAAGCACTAGAAATTAAAGGTGGAGTAATCGAAGGCAAAGTAGCGACACTTGAACAAATCAAGGAATTGGCAGACCTACCAAACTACGAAGGTATGGTATCTATGTTGCTTAGCGTATTACAAGCACCAATTCGTAACCTTGCTTATGTTACAAAAGCTGTTGCAGAACAAAAAGAAGAACAAAGCGCATAATTTACTGTTTTTTGAACGTGCTATTTAAAAATATAATATATTCAGGAGGAAATAAATCATGACTAGAGAAGAAATGATCAGTGCAATTAAAGAAATGACTGTATTAGAATTAAACGATTTAGTTAAAGCAATTGAAGAAGAATTTGGAGTTACAGCTGCTGCACCAGTTGCAGTTGCAGGTGGAGCTGCAGGCGGAGAAGCTGCTGCAGAACAAACTGAATTTGATGTAGTGCTTACAAGTGCTGGAGCATCTAAGATTAAAGTTGTTAAAGCAGTTCGTGAAATCACTGGTTTAGGTCTTAAAGACGCTAAAGACTTAGTAGATAACGCTCCTAAAGCAGTTAAAGAAGGCGTTTCTAAAGAAGAAGCTGAAGAAGTTAAAGGTAAACTTGAAGAAGCTGGCGCTGGTGTAGAAGTTAAATAATTAAGCATAGAATTATACTAGAGCTCGCCCGAATTTCGGCTGAGCTCTTTTCAACTATCTAAGCATCTTTCCTTTCTTCAATAATTACATTAAAAAGTAGGTGCCCAAAATGTCTGAGCATTACTTCTCGCAACAACCTCATTCCAAAAGTTCGCCAAAAAATTGGGATTTCACATTAAGAAATAAAGTGTATACATTTACTAGTGATGTTGGTGTATTTTCGAAAAAAGAAGTGGATTATGGTTCGAGGCTACTTATCGAAAAATTCTCAGAACCGATAATTTCAGGTGATATTTTAGACCTTGGATGTGGGTATGGTCCGATAGGTATAACATTAGCGGACAACTTCCGAAACAGAAAAGTATTAATGGTGGATATAAACGAAAGGGCAGTATCTTTGGCTGATTTAAATGCTAGTAATAACAAAATTGAAAATATTGAATCTATTCAAAGTGATGGATTCTCTAATATTATTAATCGTAAATTTGCTGTCGTTGTTACAAATCCTCCAATTAGAGCAGGTAAAAGCGTTATTTATCAAATGTTTGATGATTCGCAAAAGGTATTATTACATGGTGGTGAATTGTGGGTAGTTATCCAAAAGAAACAAGGAGCTCCATCTGCGTTAAAAAAACTAGAAGCGTTGTTTAAAGAGGTAGAAATCGTTGCAAAAGATAAAGGTTACTATCTATTAAAGGCAAAAAAAGAAGTCAAATAAAAGTTTGACCAAATATTACACTTATGATAAGATAGGAAAATGCTAATAATGGGATATTTATGTCAAGAAATTTTTTGTGAGCAATAAATGTATATTTCATTGACTAACGGTAAAACTGGTAGAATCGGGCAAAATATAGCTCTATTTATGAATCCTTTAACCTACTTTTTCTCATTATAACGTTTATCGGTTAAATCTGTAAACTATTATTTACAAAATATTAACCGATTTAAACCTTTACATATTGTCATGTAAGGATTACAGTTCAGCTTTTGTCTGAACTAGCAATATAGTTGGTTTCAAAAACAAAACTGGTTTATGGTTTCATCCAGTTATGTTTTTTCCATATAAAAACCTTTTTAAGATCATTTTACGAAAACGTATCATTTAAGGGGTGAAGCAGTTGGTAGGTCAACTAGTTCAGTACGGACGGCACCGAAAGCGCAGAAGCTATGCGCGTATTAGTGAAGTATTAGAATTACCAAATCTAATCGAAATTCAAACTTCTTCTTATGATTGGTTTCTGGAGGAAGGATTACGAGAAATGTTTCAAGATATTTCTCCTATCGAGGATTTCGCGGGTAACCTATCACTAGAATTTGTGGATTATAGTTTAGGTGAACCGAAGTACGATGTAGATGAATCAAAATCAAGGGATGTAACGTATAATGCGCCACTTCGCGTTAAGGTTCGCTTAATTAATAACGAAACTGGTGAAGTGAAAGAGCAAGAAGTGTTTATGGGTGACTTTCCTTTAATGACAGATACAGGGACGTTTGTGATAAATGGAGCTGAACGAGTAATCGTTTCACAGCTTGTACGTTCGCCGAGTGTCTATTTTAATGCGAAGATTGATAAAAACGGAAGAAGGGGTATTACGGCAACTGTTATCCCTAACCGAGGAGCATGGTTGGAATTTGAAACCGACGCTAAGGATGTTGCGTATGTCCGTATTGACCGCACACGTAAGTTGCCTATAACTGTACTACTACGTGCGCTAGGATTTGGAACGGACCAAGAAATCGTTGAACTAATCGGGGAAAATGAATACCTTAGTAATACACTTGAAAAGGATAACACAGAAACGACGGAAAAAGCGTTATTAGAAATCTATGAACGCTTACGTCCTGGTGAACCACCAACTGTTGAAAATGCCAAAAGTCTACTTGTTTCAAGGTTCTTTGACCCTAAACGTTATGACTTGGCGCGGGTTGGTCGCTATAAGATGAACAAGAAATTAAACATTAAAAATCGCTTGTTTAATCAAGTTTTAGCTGAGTCAGTTGTTGATCCTGAAACAGGAGAAGTTCTAGCTGAAAAAGGCGATAAATTAGAGCGTAAATTACTAAATAAGATTATTCCTTATTTAGAACGCAAAGAAGATATGGTGGGTGAAAAGACTTTCCAACCACATGATGGCGTGTTGGAAGATGAAATCATTCTTCAAACGGTTAAAATTTATGACCCAACAGATCCTAGTGGTGAACGTGTACTAACGGTTACCGGCAATGGGAATGTTGATAGAGGATTTAAGCATATCACTCCTGCTGATATCTTATCTTCTATTAGTTATTTCTTTAATCTACTTCATGAAGTAGGAGATACAGATGATATTGACCATCTAGGGAATCGTAGACTTCGTTCGGTTGGTGAATTGTTACAAAATCAATTCCGAATCGGGTTATCTCGTATGGAACGTGTTGTTCGTGAGCGAATGTCTATCCAAGATACATCAAGTGTTACACCACAACAGTTAATTAATATACGTCCGGTTATTGCATCAATTAAAGAATTCTTTGGTAGTTCACAGCTATCGCAATTTATGGACCAAACAAATCCTTTGGCTGAGCTAACGCACAAACGCCGTTTATCAGCTTTGGGACCTGGTGGGCTTACTCGTGAGCGTGCTGGGTTTGAAGTGCGAGATGTTCACTATTCACACTATGGCCGTATGTGTCCAATTGAGACACCGGAAGGACCTAATATCGGTCTAATTAATTCATTATCTAGTTATGCAAAAGTGAATGAATTTGGGTTTATCGAAACACCATATCGTCGTGTGGATGCTGAAACAGGGCAAGTAACGAAGCAAATTGATTACTTAACTGCTGATGAAGAAGATAACTTTATTGTAGCCCAAGCAAACTCGTTGTTAACAGAAGATAATTATTTTGAGAATGAAGAAATTATTGCACGTTTTCGTGGAGAAAACATCGTTGTAAAACGTGAGAAAATTGATTACATGGATGTTTCTCCGAAGCAGGTTGTATCAGCTGCAACAGCGTGTATTCCGTTCTTAGAGAATGATGACTCTAACCGTGCACTAATGGGTGCCAACATGCAGCGTCAAGCAGTACCTTTGTTGCAACCGAGGTCTCCAATTGTCGGTACAGGTATGGAGTATGTTGATGGGAAAGATTCAGGTGCAGCCTTAATATGTAAACATCCAGGTATAGTTGAACGTGTTGAAGCAAAAGAAGTTCTTGTTCGCCGCATTGCGGAAGTTGATGGAAAAGAAGTAGAAGGCGATCTTGACCGGTATAAATTACAAAAGTTTATCCGTTCTAACGCTGGAACATGTATTAATCAACGACCAATTGTAGCGAAGGGTGACCGTGTTACAAAAGGTGAAGTATTAGCAGATGGCCCATCAATGGAAGACGGTGAACTTGCATTAGGTCAAAATGTCTTGGTTGCTTTCATGACTTGGGAAGGTTACAACTATGAGGATGCAATCATTATGAGTGAAAGATTGGTTAAAGATGACGTATACACTTCGATTCACATTGAAGAGTATGAATCAGAAGCCCGTGATACAAAACTTGGACCAGAAGAAATTACTCGTGATATTCCAAATGTTGGTGAAGAGGCGCTTAAGAATTTAGACGAGAATGGTATTATCCGTGTTGGTGCAGAAGTAACAGATGGAGATATTTTAGTCGGGAAGGTAACACCTAAGGGCGTTACAGAGCTTTCTGCAGAAGAACGTCTCCTACATGCTATTTTTGGTGAGAAGGCCCGTGAAGTTCGTGATACTTCATTACGTGTACCTCATGGTGCAGGCGGAATTGTACTCGATGTGAAGATATTTAACCGTGAAGACGGCGATGAGTTACCACCAGGAGTAAATCAGCTTGTTCGTGCTTATATTGTTCAAAAACGTAAAATCCATGAAGGCGATAAAATGGCTGGACGTCACGGAAACAAAGGGGTAATTTCTAAAATTATGCCTGAGGAAGATATGCCATTTTTACCAGATGGAACACCGGTTGATATCATGCTTAACCCACTTGGTGTACCTTCACGTATGAATATCGGGCAGGTATTTGAATTGCACTTAGGTATGGCAGCAAGGCAACTAGGTATTCATATTGCGACACCAGTATTTGATGGAGCAACTGAAGAAGACGTATATGAAACATTAGAGGAGGCAGGCATGTCTCGAGATGCCAAGACTGTCCTTTATGATGGAAGAACGGGAGAGCCATTTGATAATCGTGTATCTGTAGGAGTTATGTATATGATTAAACTTGCTCACATGGTAGATGACAAATTGCATGCTCGTTCAACTGGACCATACTCACTAGTAACGCAACAACCATTGGGTGGTAAAGCTCAATTTGGTGGGCAGCGCTTTGGTGAAATGGAAGTATGGGCACTTGAAGCTTATGGTGCTGCATATACACTTCAAGAAATATTAACTGTTAAGTCAGATGATATTGTTGGTCGTGTGAAAACGTACGAAGCTATCGTTAAGGGTGACGATGTACCTGAACCGGGTGTGCCAGAATCATTTAAAGTATTAATAAAAGAATTACAAAGTTTAGGCATGGACGTTAAGATGCTTAATAGTGAAGAGAATGAGATTGATATGAGAGAGCTTGAGGAAGATGAAAGTCAATCAGCGAATAAACTTAATCTAGAAGTTGAAGAAAAGTAATGAATGTTAGAGGGTTGGTCATAAGTGATTTAACCCTCTAGTTAAACGAATTATTGATTAATAAATGCACATTAAAAGGGAGGAAGGCTCCTTGCTAGATGTAAATAATTTCGAGTATATGAAAATAGGTTTGGCTTCACCAGAAAAAATTCGGTCATGGTCCTATGGCGAGGTTAAAAAACCAGAAACAATTAACTATCGTACACTAAAGCCAGAGAAAGATGGATTATTTTGCGAACGTATTTTTGGACCAACAAAGGATTGGGAATGTCATTGCGGAA
Source organism: Oceanobacillus bengalensis (assembly GCF_003628445.1). Lineage (GTDB taxonomy): Bacteria > Bacillota > Bacilli > Bacillales > Amphibacillaceae > Oceanobacillus > Oceanobacillus bengalensis. The sequence continues at coordinate 43,649 of NZ_RBZO01000022.1, read as the reverse complement.
AATATAAACGTGTACGCTATAAAGGTGTTGTTTGTGATCGATGCGGTGTTGAGGTTACGAAGTCAAAAGTGCGTCGTGAACGAATGGGGCACATTGAATTGGCCGCACCTGTTTCACATATTTGGTATTTCAAAGGAATCCCTAGCCGTATGGGGCTTCTTCTTGATATGTCACCAAGAGCGCTAGAAGAAGTAATTTACTTTGCTGCATATATTGTGACAGATTCTGGAAATACACCTTTAGAGAGAAAACAATTGCTATCTGAGAAGGAGTACCGTGCATATTACGACAAGTATGGCAATACGTTTAAGGCCCAAATGGGTGCAGAAGCAATACGTAAATTATTGCAAGATATTGACCTAGAAAAAGAAGTAGACTCCTTGAGAGAAGAACTGAAAACTGCTTCAGGCCAACGTAGAACAAGAGCCATTAAACGTCTAGAAGTGCTAGAAGCTTTCCGTAATTCTGGTAATGAACCAGCGTGGATGATCTTGGATGTACTACCAGTAATCCCACCAGAGATTAGGCCGATGGTTCAGCTAGATGGTGGACGCTTTGCAACATCAGATTTGAATGATTTATACCGTCGTGTAATTAATCGTAACAACCGTTTAAAACGATTGCTCGATTTAGGCGCACCTAGTATTATTGTACAAAATGAAAAGCGTATGCTTCAAGAGGCTGTAGATGCCTTAATTGATAACGGTCGTAGAGGACGTCCTGTAACAGGACCTGGTAATCGTCCGTTAAAATCACTTTCGCACATGTTAAAAGGGAAACAAGGTCGTTTCCGTCAGAACTTACTTGGTAAGCGGGTTGACTACTCTGGACGTTCTGTAATCGTTGTTGGTCCACATCTGAAAATGTATCAATGCGGATTACCAAAAGAGATGGCACTTGAATTATTCAAACCATTTATTATGAAAGAGCTTGTAGAAAGAGGACTTGCTCATAATATTAAGTCAGCAAAACGCAAAATTGAGCGTGTTCATCCAGATGTTTGGGATGTACTTGAAGATGTTATTGAAGAGCATCCAGTATTGCTTAACCGCGCCCCTACCTTACACAGATTAGGTATTCAGGCATTTGAACCAACATTAGTTGAAGGTCGTGCGATTCGTTTGCATCCATTAGTATGTACGGCATATAATGCTGACTTTGATGGAGACCAAATGGCTGTTCACGTTCCACTATCTGCTGAGGCTCAAGCAGAAGCTCGTTTATTAATGTTAGCTGCACAAAACATACTCAATCCGAAAGATGGTAAACCAGTCGTTACGCCGTCCCAGGATATGGTTTTAGGAAACTATTACTTAACATTAGAACGAGAAGGCGCTATCGGTGAAGGTGCTGTGTTTAAAGATATCAATGAAGCAAAAATGGCATATCATAACGGGTATGTACATTTACACACAAGAATTGCTGTGCAAGCTTCAAGTGTTAATAATAAGACATTTACAGCAGAGCAACAGTCACAATTATTGTTGACTTCTGTGGGTAAATTAATATTTAACGAGATATTACCGGAATCATTCCCATACATCAACGAACCAACAAAAGGTAATCTTGAAGAAAAAACACCAGAAACGTACTTCGTTGAAAATGGTACAAATGTTAAGGAAGAGATTAAAGAACGTGAGATTGTTAAGCCGTTCAAGAAAGGCTTCTTAGGCGACATTATTGCTGAAGTATTTAAGCGATTTAAAATTACAGAAACATCTAAAATGCTTGATCGAATGAAAGACCTTGGTTTTAGCTATTCTACCAAGGCTGGTATGACAGTTGGGATTTCGGATGTTATCGTATTGCCAGAAAAAGAGGAAATCCTTGAAGAGGCACAAGCGAAAGTTGATAATGTGTTGAAACAATTCCGTCGTGGTCTAATTACGGAAGAAGAGCGTTATGATCGTGTTATTTCCATTTGGACCCAAGCGAAAGACACCATTCAAAATAAACTGATGAAGTCACTAAGTGAACGAAATCCAATCTTTATGATGAGTGATTCTGGAGCGCGTGGTAACGCGTCTAACTTTACGCAGCTTGCAGGTATGCGCGGACTAATGGCAAACCCGGCAGGTAAGATTATTGAACTTCCTATTAAATCAAGTTTCCGTGAAGGTTTAACCGTACAAGAATACTTTATTTCAACTCACGGGGCTCGTAAAGGGCTTGCGGATACAGCACTTAAAACAGCGGACTCTGGTTATCTAACTAGACGACTTGTTGACGTTGCGCAAGATGTTATTATTCGTGAGGAAGACTGTGGAACTGATCGCGGCCTAATAGTCTCCGCATTAGTGGATGGTACAGAAGTAATCGAGCCGTTATTTGACCGATTAGTAGGGCGTACTGCATTCGAAACAGTAAAACATCCTGAAACAGGTTCAGTGATTGTAACTAAAAATGAATTAATTTCTCAAGATCAAGCAAAAGAAATTGTTGATGGTGGTATTGAAAAAGTCAACATTAGATCTGCTTTCACTTGTAATACCAAACATGGTGTATGCCAAAGATGTTATGGCCGTAACCTAGCAACTGGTTCTGATGTGGAAGTTGGGGAAGCTGTTGGTATTATTGCTGCTCAATCTATTGGTGAGCCAGGAACTCAGTTAACAATGCGTACATTCCATACTGGTGGGGTAGCTGGTGATGATATCACACAAGGTCTCCCACGTATTCAGGAATTGTTTGAAGCGCGTCATCCTAAAGGTCAAGCAGTGATCACAGAAATACACGGTAATGTTCTCGAAGTTCGAGAAGCGAAGGATAAGCAAGAAATCGTGATTCAAGGTGACGTTGAGCAAAGGGCTTATACTGTACCTTATAATGCAAGACTAAAGGTATCCATTGGCGAACATGTTAGTGCTGGTGAAGAACTTACAGAAGGTTCAATTGACCCGAAAGATCTATTACGTGTTAAAGGTGTGGACGGTGTTCAAGCCTATATCCTAAGAGAAGTACAACGTGTATATCGTATGCAAGGTGTTGAAATTGGAGATAAGCACGTAGAGGTTATGGTTAGACAAATGTTACGTAAAATCCGTGTTATTGATTCTGGTGAAACAGATGTATTGCCTGGATCATTACTTGAATTACATCAGTTCAAGGAAGCTAACAAAAAGGTTCTACTTAATGGCGGACAGCCAGCAACAGGAAGACCAGTATTACTTGGTATTACGAAAGCATCCTTGGAAACAGATTCATTCCTATCTGCTGCTTCTTTCCAAGAAACAACACGTGTACTTACAGATGCTGCAATTAAAGGAAAACGTGATGAACTCCTCGGCCTTAAGGAAAATGTTATTATTGGTAAATTGGTTCCTGCGGGTACGGGAATGCAACAATATCGCCGCATTAAGCCAATTTTAGATAAACCAGAGGTAGAAGTAGAAGAAATAGAAACAGAAACAGTGCAATAAACGATAGTCATTTAAGAAAACCTTTATAACAAGTGGAAAATAAATCGGAAGCAAAAAAATCCTAATTTATATTGACATAAAAATAATAGAATGTTACTATATTCAAGGTGCTTCCGATTTATTCTTGTTACTTTGGAGGATACGAAGAATGTCTTATGAAAGAGTAACAAATGTTAAGCCGAGCTTAATAATTGGAACAAAACAAACACTTAAAGCCATGAAAAATGGTGGAATAAGTGAAGTGTTTATTGCTGAAGATGCTGATGAGCATATAACACAGAAGGTTACTAGTTTAGCAACACAACTGAAAATACCTTGTAAATATGTAGAATCCAAGAAGGAACTAGGTATTGCTTGTGGTATCGATGTTGGGGCATCTACTGTAGCAGTGAAAAAATAATGATTTTATAGTGGATTTATCCGCTACGTTTTTTTGCTAAAAAATGAACCGCCTGGATGTGTGGGATTACAGGATGTATAAAAATAGACTAGTCACTAAGTTAATGTAATAAAACCATTTGAAGGGAGGACATAATAATGCCAACTATTAATCAACTAGTACGTAAAGGTCGAGTTAGCAAAACAAAAAAATCTAACTCTCCAGCACTTAACAGAGGGTATAACAGCTTCAAAAAGTCACTTACAAATCAAAACTCTCCACAAAAACGTGGTGTATGTACGCGTGTAGGTACTTTGACACCTAAAAAACCGAACTCTGCATTACGTAAATATGCACGTGTGCGTTTGTCTAACAACATGGAAGTAACTGCATACATTCCAGGGATTGGACATAACCTACAAGAACATAGTGTTGTTCTTATCCGTGGTGGTCGTGTAAAGGATTTACCAGGGGTACGTTATCACATCGTTCGTGGTGCGCTTGACACTGCAGGTGTTGACGGTCGTATGCAAAGTCGTTCTAAATACGGAACTAAAAGACCAAAAGAGAAAAAATAAATTAATAAGTGAACACACAATAGAAAGGAGGATGCGATATGCCTCGTAAAGGTCCAGTACCAAAACGCGATGTATTACCAGATCCGCTTTATAAATCTAAATTAGTAACCAGATTAATCAACCAAATTATGTCAGATGGTAAACGTGGAAAAGCACAAAAAATTCTTTATAGCGCATTCGAACTTGTTCAAGAAAGAAGTGGAAACAACCCGATGGAAGTCTTTGAACAAGCAATGAAGAATGTAATGCCTGTTCTTGAAGTTCGTGCTCGCCGTGTCGGTGGTTCAAACTACCAAGTACCGGTTGAAGTTCGCCCTGAAAGACGCCAAGCACTAGGGCTACGCTACCTTGTAAACTACTCACGTCTTCGTGGGGAAAAAACAATGGAAGAACGTCTTGCTAATGAAATCTTAGACGCTTCAAACAATACAGGAGCTTCTGTTAAGAAACGTGAAGAAATGCATAAGATGGCTGAAGCAAATAAAGCATTTGCTCACTATCGTTGGTAATAAGCAAACAGCAAAATTCACTATTAGAAAGGAGAAAAACACATGGCTAGAGAGTTCTCCTTGGAAAAGACACGTAATATCGGTATTATGGCGCATATTGATGCGGGAAAAACTACAACTACCGAGCGTATTCTTTTCTATACAGGACGTATTCACAAAATTGGAGAAACACATGAAGGTGCATCACAAATGGACTGGATGGAGCAGGAGCAAGAGCGTGGAATCACAATTACTTCCGCTGCTACAACTGCTGCATGGAAAGAACACCGCATTAACATCATTGATACACCAGGTCACGTGGACTTCACTGTTGAAGTTGAACGTTCATTACGTGTTTTAGATGGTGCGGTAACAGTACTAGATGCTCAATCAGGTGTTGAACCACAAACGGAAACAGTATGGCGCCAGGCTACAACTTATGGTGTACCAAGAATTGTATTCATTAATAAAATGGATAAAATCGGTGCTGATTTCCTTTATTCAACAAAAACATTAGAAGATCGCTTGGGTGCCAATGCACACCCAGTTCAGATGCCAATTGGTGCTGAAGATCAGTTTAATGGAATTATCGATCTAATCAACATGGAAGCACACTTCTACGTAGATGATCTAGGGACAAAAGCTGAATCACGTGAGATTCCAGAAGAACTTAGAGATCAAGCTGAAGAGTTAAGAGCTAACTTAATTGAAGCTGTTGCTGAGTCTGATGAAGAGCTTATGATGAAATATCTTGAAGGAGAAGAAATCTCCAACGAAGAATTAAAACAAGCAATTCGTAAGGCTACATTAAATGTAGAATTCTACCCAGTATTTTGTGGTTCTGCATTTAAAAACAAGGGTGTTCAATTAATGCTTGATGGTGTAATTGATTATCTTCCAGCTCCAACGGACGTTGCTGCAATCGAAGGTATCGTTCCAGGAACAGAAGAAAAAACAACCCGCCCATCAGATGATAAAGCACCATTCTCTGCACTAGCATTTAAAGTTATGACTGACCCTTACGTTGGTAAATTAACATTCTTCCGTGTGTATTCTGGAACATTAGAATCAGGTTCATATGTAAGAAACTCTGTTAAAGACAAACGTGAACGTGTTGGTCGTATCCTACAAATGCATGCAAATCACCGTGAAGAAATTTCTATCGTTTACTCAGGTGAAATTGCGGCTGCAGTTGGCTTGAAAGATACAACAACTGGTGATACATTATGTGATGAAAAAGATCTTGTTATCTTAGAATCAATGGAATTCCCAGAACCAGTTATCTCAGTAGCAATCGAACCTAAAACGAAAGCTGACCAAGATAAAATGGGTATTGCATTATCTAAACTAGCAGAAGAAGATCCAACTTTCAGAACGGAAACAAACGTGGAGACTGGACAAACAATTATCTCAGGTATGGGTGAACTTCACCTTGATATTATTGTTGACCGTCTACGTCGTGAGTTTAAAGTTGAAGCAAATGTTGGTGCTCCGCAGGTTGCATACCGTGAAACATTCCGTGCTACTGCTGATGTCGAAGGTAAATTCGTTCGTCAATCAGGTGGACGTGGACAATACGGTCATGTTTGGATTAAATTTGAGCCAAACGAAGCTGGAGCTGGATTCGAATTTGAAAACAAAATCGTCGGTGGGGTTGTTCCACGTGAATATATTCCTGCTATTGAGCAAGGTGTTAAAGAATCAATGGCAAACGGTGTATTAGCTGGTTATCCATTAATCGATGTAAAAGCTTCATTATTCGATGGTAGCTATCATGACGTTGACTCAAATGAAATGGCATTTAAAGTTGCCGCATCTATGGCGCTTAAAGCTGCTAAAAACAAGTGTAACCCTGTTATTCTAGAACCAATTGAAAAAGTTGAAATTGTTGTTCCAGAAGAATACATGGGTGACATCATTGGTGACGTAACTTCTCGTCGTGGTCGTATGGAAGGTATGGAAGCGCGTGGTAATGCTCAAGTAATTAGAGCGTTTGTGCCACTTTCCGAAATGTTTGGTTATGCAACATCATTGCGTTCAAACACACAAGGTCGTGGAACATACACAATGCATTTTGATCACTATGAAGAGGTACCAAAATCAATCTCTGAAGAAATTATTAAGAAAAACGCTGGAGAATAATTGATTTTTTCTCCGATGTAACGTATAACAATTAGTGAAGACTAAGAATTTTAATAGAATTTCTTAGCTGAACATAAATTAAAAAATACTTTTATTTATTTAAAGGAGGAACTATAAATGGCTAAAGAAAAATTCGACCGCTCGAAAAGTCACGTTAACGTTGGAACAATTGGACACGTTGACCATGGTAAAACTACTCTAACTGCTGCAATTACTACTGTTATGGCTAAGAAAAGTGGTAAAGGCTTAGCAATGGCTTATGATCAAATTGATGGAGCTCCAGAAGAAAAAGAACGTGGAATTACAATTGCTACTTCACACGTTGAATATGAAACTGAAACTCGTCACTATGCACACGTTGACTGCCCAGGTCACGCAGACTATGTTAAAAACATGATCACTGGTGCTGCTCAAATGGATGGTGCTATCTTAGTAGTATCAGCTGCTGATGGTCCAATGCCACAAACTCGTGAGCACATTCTATTATCTCGTAACGTAGGTGTACCTACAATTGTTGTATTCTTAAACAAAGTAGATATGGTTGACGATGAAGAATTACTAGAATTAGTAGAAATGGAAGTTCGTGATCTATTGTCAGAATACGATTTCCCAGGCGACGATGTTCCTGTAATTAGTGGTTCTGCACTAAGAGCACTTGAAGGTGACGAAAAATACGAACAAGCAATTGTTGATTTAATGGCTGCTGTTGATGAATACGTTCCAACTCCAGAACGTGACAACGACAAACCATTTATGATGCCAGTTGAGGATGTATTCTCAATTACTGGTCGTGGTACAGTTGCAACTGGTCGTGTTGAACGTGGTCAAATTAAAGTTGGGGATGAAGTTGAAATTGTTGGTCTTGCTGAAGAATCAAGCAAAACAACTGTAACTGGTGTAGAAATGTTCCGTAAGCTTCTTGACTATGCAGAAGCTGGAGATAACATTGGTGCATTGCTTCGTGGTGTTTCTCGTGAAGATATCAACCGTGGTCAAGTTTTAGCTAAACCTGGTTCAATCACACCACACACTAACTTCAAAGCTGAAGTATATGTTTTATCAAAAGAAGAAGGTGGACGTCATACTCCATTTTTCACTAACTACCGCCCTCAGTTCTACTTCCGTACAACGGATGTAACTGGTGTAATCAACCTTCCAGAAGGTACTGAAATGGTAATGCCTGGTGATAACACTGAAATGATCGTTGAACTAATCTCTCCAATCGCTATTGAAGACGGTACTCGTTTTTCAATCCGCGAAGGTGGACGTACAGTAGGATCAGGTGTTGTAACTACTATTCAAAAATAATTATCTAAAACAGGTAACGCATCCGTGCGTTACCTGTTTTATTTGTTGTGATGATTAAGATCTACAGATATATAGCCCATCTATTACCAGTAGTAAGACACTTGATCTTATGCTACTATTTAATGCGGAGGTATTTCTGCACCGTTTTATCTAAATTAGTATTATATGTATGATAGTACTTATAAAATTATTCATAGCATTACTTGCTTTTGGTGATGGAACTGTGTATAATACCTAGATGTGTAACTAATAAAAAGCTTCATATTAAGGTTGCACTGGCCAACTGAATCTGATATACTATTAATGTTGGTCATTAAAAGGCGATGAAGTGAGAGGTTGTTGGCACACCCGGCCCCTTTGCCATGGCGGGTGGTCAAGGAATTTTCACGGAGAATGTCTATATGGATATGGGCGAAAAGGAGGGAAAATAATGGCAAAAGAAAAAATTAGAATCCGTTTAAAAGCGTATGATCACCGTGTTTTAGATCAGTCTGCTGAAAAAATTGTAGATACTGCGAAAAGATCAGGAGCAAATGTTTCTGGACCAATTCCGCTACCTACAGAGAAATCAATCTATACTATCTTGCGTGCGGTTCATAAGTATAAGGATTCACGCGAACAATTCGAAATGCGTACACATAAACGTCTGATCGATATTGTTGATCCAACACCAAAAACGGTTGATTCGTTAATGCGTCTTGACTTACCATCTGGTGTGGATATTGAAATCAAATTATAAAACTGTGTTTAAATATAGGAGGTGTAACGGATGACGAAAGGAATCTTAGGTCGTAAAATCGGCATGACTCAGCTTTTTACTGAAAACGGAGAGTTAATCCCTGTAACTGTTGTTCAAGCTGAGCCAAACGTCGTATTGCAGAAGAGAACATTAGAAAATGATGGATATGAAGCAATACAAATCGGTTTTGCTGATAAAAAGGAATCACGTACTAATAAAGCGGAAAAAGGTCATGCTGAAAAAGCAAACACTGCCCCTAAGCGCTACGTTCGTGAATTCCGTGACGTTAATCTTGATGAGTATGAAGTAGGTCAAGAAATTAGCGTTGAATTATTTCAAACTGGCGAAAAAGTTGATGTAACTGGAACTTCTAAAGGTAAAGGATTCCAAGGTGCTATTAAACGCCACGGACAACAACGTGGACCAATGGGACACGGATCTCATTTCCATAGAGCGCCAGGTTCAATGGGTGTTGCTTACTACCCATCACATGTTAGAAAAGGGAAGAAATTACCGGGACATATGGGTTCTGAACAAATCACAATCCAAAACCTTGAAGTTGTTAGTGTAGATACTGAACGTAACTTGCTACTAATTAAAGGTAATGTACCAGGTGCAAAAAAATCTTATGTAAAAATCACAAGTGCGATTAAAGGTAATTAATCAAACGAACGAAGGGAGGATATGTCATGCCTAAAGTAGCACTATTCAAACAAGACGGAAGCAATGTTGGAGATATTGAGTTAAACGATGCGGTTTTTGGTATTGAGCCAAATACACATGTACTACATGAAGCTGTAGTTATGCAACGAGCATCTATGCGTCAAGGAACACATGATGTTAAAAACCGTTCCGAAGTACGCGGTGGTGGTCGTAAACCATGGCGTCAAAAAGGTACTGGTCGCGCGCGTCAAGGTTCAATCCGTTCTCCACAATGGGTCGGCGGTGGAGTTGTTTTTGGACCAACACCACGAAGCTATAGCTACAAACTTCCAAAGAAAGTTCGTCGCTTAGCTCTTAGATCCGCACTAACTTCAAAAGTAAATGAAAATAACTTGGTTGTTTTAGAAGGAATTTCAATCGAAGCTCCAAAAACAAAAGAAGTTATTAACATGTTAAATGCTTTAAGCGTAGATACGAAAGTATTAATCGTAACTGCAAATAAAGATGAGGTTGTTGTACGTTCTGCTAACAACTTACAATCTGTTAAAGTACTAACAGTAGAAGAAATGAACGTACTAGACTTGCTTTCGCATGACAAGCTTATCTTAACTAAAGATGCAGCGGAAAAAGCAGGGGAGGTGCTCGCATAATGCAAGATCCACGTGATGTTATAAAGCGCCCTGTCATTACTGAACATTCAGCTGATTTAATGGCAGAAAAGAAATATACATTTGAAGTATCTCCTAAAGCAAATAAAACTGAAATCAAAGATGCTGTTGAAGTAATCTTTGGAGTGAAAGTTTTAAAGGTTAATACAATAAATCTTAAAGGTAAATTTAAAAGAATGGGCCGTTACGGTGGTTATCGCCCAAATCGCAAAAAAGCTATTGTGCAACTATCTGCTGATAGTAAAGAACTAGACTTTTTTGAAAGCTAATCAACAAAAAGTGAAGGAGGGAAAAAGATGGCGATTAAAAAGTATAGAGCAACTTCAAACGGTCGTAGAAACATGTCTGTATCAGATTTTGCTGAAATCACTACAGACAGACCAGAGAAATCCCTATTAAGTCCATTAAGCAAACGTGGCGGACGTAATAACCAAGGGAAATTAACTGTTCGTCATCAAGGTGGCGGTCATAAACGTCAATACCGTATTATCGATTTCAAACGCGATAAAGATGGTATACCAGGACGCGTTGCTACAATCGAATATGATCCAAACCGTACAGCTAACATCGCATTAATTAATTATGTAGATGGTGAAAAACGTTACATTATAGCTCCAAAAGGATTAAAAGTAGGGCAACTTATTGAGTCTGGCGTAGAAGCAGATATCAAAGTAGGAAATGCTTTACCACTTCAAAACATTCCTGTTGGTACTATCATTCACAACATTGAATTGAAACCAGGAAATGGTGGGCAATTAGCAAGATCTGCTGGTGCTGAAGCACAAATCCTTGGACGTGAAGAAAAATATACGCTTGTACGTTTAGCGTCTGGAGAATCACGTTTAATCTTAAGCACTTGTCGTGCAACAATCGGGCAAGTTGGTAACCTTGAGCATGAGCTTATCCGTATAGGTAAAGCAGGACGTTCACGCTGGAAAGGCATCCGCCCAACAGTACGTGGATCTGTAATGAACCCTAACGATCACCCACACGGTGGTGGTGAAGGACGTGCGCCAATCGGTCGTAAGTCACCTATGTCTCCATGGGGCAAACCAACACTTGGTTACAAGACTAGAAAACGCAACAAACCGTCTGATAAATATATTGTTCGTAAACGTAAAAAATAAACGAAATACAGACGGGTAATAATCCCCGTCTCCACTTGCGGAAGGAGGTTTATCCATGGGTCGTAGTTTGAAAAAAGGACCTTTTGCAGATGACCATCTATTGAAAAAGGTTGAAAAGCTAAATGATGATAACAAGAAACAGGTTGTAAAAACTTGGTCACGTCGCTCAACAATCTTCCCTTCATTCATTGGTCATACAATCGCAGTTTATGATGGACGTAAACATGTTCCAGTTTATGTTACTGAAGATATGGTCGGACATAAATTAGGTGAATTCGCGCCAACCCGTTCGTATAGAGGGCATGCAGCGGATGACAAGAAAACAAAACGTTAAATGAGGAGGTGCTGAAAGATGCAAGCAAAAGCTGTTGCGAAAACTGTTCGTATAGCTCCTCGTAAAGTTCGTTTAGTCGTTGATCTAATTCGAGGAAAAAATGTTGGCGAAGCAATTGCAATTCTACGTCATACACAGCGTGGTGCTTCTCCCGTTGTTGAGAAAGTATTGAATTCCGCTATCGCTAATGCAGAACATAATTATGAAATGGACACAGATAATCTAGTAATATCTGAAGCATATGTTAACGAAGGACCAACGTTGAAACGTTTCCGTCCTCGTGCGCAAGGACGTGCAAGCAAAATAAACAAACGCACAAGCCACATTACAGTGGTTGTGACAGAAAAGAAGGAGGGGTAGTTAGTGGGTCAAAAAGTAAATCCAACAGGTCTTCGCGTAGGTATCATTAAAGACTGGGAATCCAAATGGTATGCTGGTAAAGACTATGCAGACTTACTACACGAAGATATTAAGATTAGAGAATATCTTGAAAATCGCTTAAAGATTGCTGCTGTTTCTTCTATCGAAATCGAACGTGCGGCTAATCGAGTAAACATTACTATTCATACTGGTAAACCAGGTATGGTAATCGGTAAAGGCGGTTCAGAAGTAGAAGCTCTACGTAAATCACTAAACGCTTTAACTGGCAAACGAGTTCATATTAATATTGTTGAGATTAAGAAAGTTGATCTTGATGCTAAATTAGTAGCTGATAATATTGCTCGTCAATTAGAAAATCGTATTTCATTCCGTCGTGCCCAAAAACAAGCAATCCAACGTGCAATGCGTGGTGGTGCGAAGGGTATAAAAACACAAGTATCTGGTCGTCTTGCTGGAGCAGATATCGCTCGTGCGGAACATTATAGCGAAGGAACAGTACCACTACACACTTTACGTGCTGATATTGATTATGGCACAGCTGAAGCTGACACAACTTATGGTAAGTTAGGTGTTAAAGTGTGGATCTATCGTGGTGAAGTCCTTCCAACTAAAAACGGAAAATAAAGGAAGGGGGCTTATTACTTATGTTAATGCCTAAACGTGTAAAATATCGTAGACAACATCGTGGTAAATTAACTGGACGTGCAAAAGGCGGTACAACCGTATCGTTCGGTGAATATGGTCTCCAAGCTTTAGAACCTGCATGGATCACAAGTCGTCAAATTGAAGCAGCTCGTATCGCAATGACTCGTTATATGAAACGTGGCGGTAAAGTTTGGATTAAAATTTTCCCAGATAAACCATATACGAAAAAACCTTTAGAAGTCCGAATGGGTTCTGGTAAAGGTGCTCCCGAAGGATGGGTTGCAATCGTTAAGCCTGGAAAAATCATGTTTGAAATCGCTGGTGTATCTGAAGAAGTTGCTCGCGAAGCGTTGCGTCTTGCTTCTCATAAACTACCGATTAAAACTAAATTTGTAAAACGTGAAGAAATTGGTGGTGAAAACAATGAAGGCTAATGAGATTAGAGATCTAACCACTGCCGAAATTGAACAAAAAGTAAAATCTTTAAAAGAAGAATTATTTAATTTACGTTTCCAACTTGCTACAGGTCAGTTGGAAAACACTGCACGTATCCGTGAAGTGAGAAAAGCAATTGCACGTATGAAAACCGTTATACGTCAACGAGAATTAAACGTAAATAACTGATTCAATAAGAGAGGAGGTTAGCCTCGTATGACAGAACGTAACAATCGTAAAGTTTATACTGGTCGCGTAGTGTCTGATAAAATGGATAAAACGATTACTGTAGTAGTTGAAACTTACAAAAACCATAAATTATACGGAAAACGCGTTAAGTATTCTAAGAAATTTAAAGCACATGATGAAAACAACCAAGCAAAAGTTGGAGATATTGTTCGTATCATGGAAACTCGCCCATTATCAGCTACAAAACGTTTTCGTTTGGTAGAAGTTGTGGAAGAAGCTGTAATTATATAATTAAAATGTTGACTCGGTTCTTATCCGAAGGGAGGTCACAGTGTTATGATTCAACAAGAAACTCGTTTAAAGGTTGCAGATAACTCTGGTGCTCGTGAATTGTTAACCATCAAAGTATTAGGTGGATCTGGTCGTAAAACAGCTAATATTGGTGACGTAATTGTTTGTTCTGTAAAGCAAGCAACACCAGGAGGCGTTGTTAAAAAAGGTGAGGTTGTTAAGGCCGTAATCGTACGTAGCAAATCTGGTGCGCGCCGTAAAGATGGATCATATATTCGTTTTGATGAAAATGCTGCCGTAATTATTCGTGATGATAAAAGTCCTAGAGGAACTCGTATCTTCGGACCTGTTGCACGTGAATTACGTGATGCTAAATTCATGAAAATCGTATCTCTAGCTCCAGAAGTTCTATAAGCATATAAATTGATTGCCTGAGGAGGTGCGTAAAGCATGCATGTAAAAAAAGGTGATAAAGTAAAAGTATTATCTGGTAAAGATCGTGGTAAAGAAGGCGTAATCTTGGAGTCTTTTCCGAAAAAAGATCGCGTTCTTGTAGAAGGTGTTAACATGATTAAAAAACACGCGAAACCTTCTCAAGAAAATCCACAAGGTGGAATTCTTAACATTGAAGCACCAATTCATGTTTCTAATGTTATGCCAATAGATCCAAAATCCGGTGAACCAACACGCGTTGGGTATGAAGTTCGCGACGGAAAGAAAGTCCGAATTGCTAAAAAGTCCGGTGAACCTTTAGATAAATAATTCGCTGGTGAAAGGAGGCCGACATGATGAACCAACTAAAACAAAAATATCAAGATGAAGTTGTATCATCTTTAATGAATAAGTTTGAATATAAATCTGTAATGCAAGTACCAAAAATCGAAAAGATTGTTATCAACATGGGTGTTGGTGATGCAGTTCAAAATTCTAAAGCATTGGATAGTGCTGTTGAAGAACTTTCGTTAATTTCTGGACAAAAACCACTTATTACTCGCGCTAAGAAGTCAATCGCTGGTTTCCGTTTACGTGAAGGTATGCCAATTGGTGCGAAGGTTACACTTCGTGGAGAGCGCATGTATGAGTTCTTACAAAAGCTAATTTCAGTATCTCTTCCACGTGTACGTGACTTCCGTGGTATTTCTAAAAAAGCTTTTGATGGCCGTGGTAACTATACATTAGGTGTGAAAGAGCAACTAATTTTCCCAGAAATTAATTACGATAAAGTAAATAAAGTTCGCGGTATGGATATTGTTATTGTAACAACTTCTAATACCGATGAAGAAGCTCGTGAACTTTTGGCTCAGCTAGGCATGCCTTTCCAAAAATAAGCTTTGAGCTAGTACAAGGAGGGAAAATTGTGGCTAAAAAATCAATGGTTGCGAAACAAAAACGCCCACAAAAATATCAAGTACGTGAATATACTCGTTGTGAACGTTGTGGTCGTCCACATTCTGTAATTCGTAAATTTAAACTTTGCCGTATTTGTTTCCGTGAACTTGCCTATAAAGGTCAAATTCCTGGTGTCAAAAAAGCAAGTTGGTAATCCCCGATTCGGGAAGGAGGTAATTAGTAATGGTTATGACAGATCCAATCGCAGATATGCTTACTCGTATTCGTAATGCAAACATGGTTAAACATGAAAAATTAGAGCTTCCAGCTTCTAATATCAAAAAAGAAGTTGCTGATATTCTTAAACGTGAAGGCTTCGTTAAAGACTATGAGGTAATTGAAGATAATAAACAAGGTGTTCTGCGTATTTTCCTTAAATACGGTCCGAATGAAGAACGTGTAATTACTGGAATTAAACGTATTAGTAAACCAGGATTGCGTGTTTATGCTAAAGCTAATGAAGTACCTCGCGTACTAAATGGCTTAGGCATCGCTGTCGTATCAACTTCAAAAGGTGTGTTATCTGATAAAGAAGCACGTTCACAAGCTGTTGGCGGCGAAGTTTTAGCATATGTTTGGTAATTAACTTTTTTATTTAGAGGAGGTGCAAGGAATGTCTCGTATAGGACTAAAACCGGTTGAAATTCTTGATGGTGTTGAAGTTAAACTCGATGGTAATACAATTACTGTAAAAGGGCCTAAAGGTCAACTAAGTCGAGAACTACACCAAGATATGATTGTTAAAGTTGAAGGCAATGTTGTCAATGTTGAACGCCCAAGCGATCACAAAAATCATCGCGCATTACACGGCACAACTCGTACAATTATTAATAATATGGTTGAAGGTGTAAGTAAAGGTTTTGAAAAATCACTTGAAATTATTGGTGTTGGGTACCGTGCACAAAAACAAGGAAATAAAGTTGTTATTAATGCAGGATATTCACATCCAGTTGAAATAGAAGCAATTGAAGGAATCGAAATTGATGTTCCTAAAAATACAGAGCTAACTGTTAAAGGTATTGATAAGCAACTAGTAGGTGCTGTAGCTGCAAATATTAGAGCAATCAGACCACCAGAGCCTTATAAAGGAAAAGGTATTCGCTACGTTGGTGAATATGTACGCCGTAAAGAAGGTAAAACTGGGAAGTAATAGTTAGACGCAGAAAGGAGACTTCAGATGATCACAAAACCTGATAAAAATGTTGTACGTAAAAGAAGACATAACCGTGTACGCAGAACGCTTTCAGGGACTGCTGTCCGTCCTCGTTTAAACGTATATCGTTCAAATAAACACATCTATGCTCAATTAATAGATGATATAAACGGAATAACTGTTGCAAGTGCATCAACTGCTGATAAAGAAATTAACCTTGAGTCACCAGGTAATGTTGACGCAGCAAAACAAGTCGGAGAATTGGTTGCTAAACGTGCTCAAGATAAAGGTTTTAAATCTGTGGTATTTGACCGTGGAGGATACCTTTATCATGGTCGTGTGAAAGCTTTAGCAGAAGCTGCACGTGAAGCAGGGCTTGAATTTTAATCAAAAGGAGGTAACCATTTAATGAGAACAAGTATCGACCCAAATAAATTAGATCTTGAAGAACGCGTTGTTTCGATTAACCGTGTTTCAAAAGTAGTTAAAGGTGGACGTCGCATGCGTTTTGCTGCTTTAGTAGTGGTCGGAGATAAGAACGGTCATGTTGGTTTTGGTACTGGTAAAGCACAAGAAGTACCTGAAGCTATTAAAAAAGCTGTTGACGATGCGAAGAAAAACTTAATTAGTGTGCCAATCGTTGGAACTACTATTCCACATCAAGTCAATGGAGTATTCGGTTCTGGTAAAGTATTGATGAAACCTGCTTATGAAGGTACAGGTGTTATCTCTGGCGGTCCAGTCCGTGCAATCTTAGAATTGGCTGGTGTTGGTGATATTCTTACTAAATCCTTAGGCTCGAACACACCAATCAACATGATTCGTGCAACAATGAACGGTTTAAGTCAATTAAAACGTGCAGAAGACGTTGCGAAATTACGTGGAAAGTCTATAGAAGAACTGTTAGGATAATAAGGAGGGAAACATTATGTCTAAAAATTTAGAGATCACCCTCACACGGAGTGTTATTGGTAGATTGGATAAACAAGTTAAAACTGTTGAAGCATTAGGCTTGAAAAAAATCCGCCAATCCGTAGTTCTCGAAGATACTCCAGCAGTACGTGGTATGATCAATAAAGTATCTCATCTAGTAACGGTGAAAGAAGTTTAATTAATACAATGTATAAAGAGGAGGTGCTCGCATGAAATTACATGAGTTAAAAGCAGCTGAAGGTTCACGTAAAAACAGAAACCGTTTTGGTCGAGGAATGTCTTCTGGTAATGGGAAAACTTCTGGAAGAGGCCACAAAGGTCAAAATTCACGTTCAGGTGGCGGTGTACGTCCAGGTTTTGAAGGTGGTCAAATGCCACTATTCCAACGTTTACCAAAACGTGGTTTTACGAATATTAACCGTAAAGAGTATGCAATTGTTAACATAGAAACACTTAATCGCTTTGAAGAAGGCACTGACATTACTCCTGAGCTTTTACTTGAAACTGGTGTCGTAAGCAAACTTAACGCAGGCATTAAAGTGCTTGGTAATGGTGCTATCGAAAAAAAACTAACAGTAAAAGCTCATAAGTTCTCTGCATCTGCAAAAGAAGCAATTGAGGCAGCGGGCGGTAAGACTGAGGTGATTTAATGTTTCGCACACTCTCCAATTTTTGGCGCGTAGCTGATATTAGACGGAAAATAATTTTTACATTGCTGATGTTAATTGTGTTCCGTCTTGGTACATTTATTCCGGTACCTTTTACGAATAATGATGCCATCGATTTTATGAATCAGCAGAATGTTTTCGGTTTTATGAATACTTTTGGTGGGGGAGCACTACAAAACTTTTCAATTTTTGCTATGGGGATCATGCCTTATATTACAGCTTCGATTATCATGCAATTATTGCAAATGGATGTTGTGCCTAAATTTACTGAATGGAAGAAACAAGGTGAAATGGGTCGTAAGAAACTAGCACAGTTCACACGCTATTTCACTATTGTTTTAGCATTTATTCAAGCTATTGCTATGTCCATAGGTTTTAACGCATTAGCGGGAGGTTTACTAATAGAGAATCCTAACTTTATGAAATTCCTTGTTATTGCAATTGTGTTAACAGCTGGGACAGCATTTTTAATGTGGGTTGGTGAACAAATTACTGCTAATGGTGTAGGAAATGGAATTTCTATTCTTATTTTTGCCGGTATCGTTGCAGCTGTTCCGAACGGAGTTGCGCAGCTGTATAGCCAGTATTTCGTTAACCCTGGTGATGAGCTATTCATAAATATAGTTATTGTTGTTTTAATTGCTCTCGTAGCTATAGCAGTTACTGTCGGTGTGGTTTACGTCAACCAAGCGTTACGTAAAATACCTGTTCAGTATGCTAAGAAACTTGTAAATCGTTCACCAGTTGGTGGAGGTTCTACACATCTACCTTTGAAAGTAAATGCAGCAGGTGTTATTCCAGTCATCTTTGCAATTGCATTTATGATGGCACCAAGTACAGTTGCTAGTTTCTTTGAAGGCGGAGTTGCAGCAACAATTACTGAAATATTTGATTATACAAAGCCAGTAGGTATGAGTGTGTATGCTGCGTTAATTATAGCCTTCACATATTTCTATACGTTTGTTCAAGTTAATCCTGAACAAATGGCAGAGAACCTACAAAAACAAGGTGGATATATTCCAGGAATTAGGCCTGGTAAGAATACGGAAACCTATTTAAATCGAGTGATGAACCGATTAACGTTTGTAGGTGCGATTTATTTAGCAGCTATCTCAGTATTACCTATGATCTTAGGTGGTCTTGCTAATCTACCTACCGCAGTACAAATCGGCGGCACGAGTTTACTAATCGTTGTAGGCGTTGCGTTACAAACAATGAAACAATTAGAAAGTCAATTAGTGAAGCGTCACTACAAAGGATTCATTAAATAATTTCCTGCTGCCACGAAAGAGCGAGGGGAAAACGTTGAACTTAATATTAATGGGATTACCTGGTGCTGGCAAAGGTACACAGGCAGAGAAAATTAATAATAAATATAATATCCCTCATATTTCAACTGGGGATATGTTCCGTCTAGCTATCAAAGAAGGAACTGACTTAGGAAAAAAAGCTAAGGAATTTATGGATCAAGGAAAACTTGTTCCAGATGAAGTGACAATTGGAATTGTGAAAGAACGTTTAAGTAAAGATGACTGTAAAAATGGATTCTTGTTAGATGGCTTTCCTAGAACAATTGCCCAAGCTAATAGCTTACAACTATTGTTAGCTGAGATGGACCAATCAATTGATTTTGTCGTACATGTAGAAGTACCAGAAGAGAAATTATTGGAGCGTCTAACTGGTAGAAGAATTTGTCCAACATGTGGAACTGCATATCATGTTGTATTTAATCCTCCAAAAGAAGAGGGTATTTGTGACAAAGATGGTTCACAGTTAATTCAACGTGATGATGACAAAGCAGAAACTGTCAAAACACGATTAGCTGTTAATATGGAGCAAACCCAACCGTTACTTGATTTTTATGAAGATAAAGGATATCTTATTAAGGTAAACGGAGATCAAGAGATTGATGATGTTTTTAATGATATCCAACGTTCTTTAAATAAGTAAAGAATTTCTACTCTTATAACTCGGAATAGATGCATTTCTATTTTTTAATCGTTATAATGAGTGTCAAAGTAATTTTAACAATTTGAATAACCTTTATAGGTGACAATCTAACTATAGCCTAAGTGCAGGTGATCTTGTTGAACGAAGGTGATCAGATTCCGCTGTTGGGTCATGTTGTTCGCATTTTACAAGGCCGTGAAGCGGGTCAATACATGATAATCATAGAACGTCTGGATGATCGTTATGTCCTCATAGCAGATGGGGAAAGGCGGAAAACGAATAGACCAAAGAAAAAGAATCTACATCACATTGAGATAATGGATTATATTTCCCCAGAAGTCCAAAACAGCCTTCTAGAAACTGGTCGGGTCACAAATGGAAAATTGCGATTTGCCATTTCTAAGTTTATGAGTGAGATTGTGACTGATTTGAAGAAGGGAGATCTACACGATGGCGAAAGATGATGTAATAGAAGTAGAAGGTACCGTAACGGAAACATTGCCTAATGCAATGTTTAATGTTGAGCTTGAGAACGGACATACGGTCTTGGCACATGTCTCTGGTAAAATTCGTATGCATTTTATTCGTATTTTACCTGGTGATAAAGTAACGGTTGAGCTTTCTCCGTATGATTTAACAAGAGGACGAATTACGTACCGTTATAAATAGACTCTCTCCATATAATAAGGAGGTAAAACTGATGAAAGTAAGATCATCTGTAAAACCAATTTGCGAGAAATGTAAAGTAATTAAGCGCAAAGGTAAAGTAATGGTTATTTGTGAAAATCCAAAACATAAACAAAAACAAGGTTAATAAGGAGGTGCTAGCAACTAATGGCACGTATTGCAGGTATTGATATTCCACGTGATAAGCGTGTAGTCATTTCATTGACATATATTTATGGAATTGGTAAAAAAACTGCACAGAAAGTCCTTAAAGAAGCAGGCGTTTCAGAAGACACTCGTGTACGTGATTTAACGGAAGACGAATTAGCTAGAATTCGTAAAGAATTAGACCATTACACAACAGAGGGTGACCTTCGTCGTGAAGTTTCATTAAACATCAAACGTTTGATTGAAATTGGATCATATAGAGGTTTACGCCACCGTCGTGGATTACCAGTTCGTGGACAAAACACGAAGAACAATTCACGTACTCGTAAAGGCCCTCGTAAGACAATGGCTAACAAGAAGAAATAATAGATAGGAGGTAAAACTATGGCACGTAAAACAAACACACGTAAACGCCGTGTGAAAAAGAATATAGAGTCAGGTATAGCACATATCCGCTCTACTTTTAACAACACAATTGTTACGATTACTGATAAACAAGGAAATGCTGTAGGCTGGAGCTCAGCAGGCGCTTTAGGTTTTAAAGGTTCTCGTAAATCTACTCCATTTGCTGCACAAATGGCTGCAGAAACTGCTGCTAAAACAGCAGTGGAAAATGGCATGAAAACTTTAGAAGTAACAGTTAAAGGCCCAGGTGCTGGACGTGAAGCTGCAATTCGTTCCCTTCAAGCGGCAGGTTTGGAAGTAACAGCAATTGTGGATGTAACACCAGTCCCTCACAATGGTTGTCGCCCACCAAAACGTCGTCGCGTATAATTTTACCGTATAGAATTTGTCACCCTGTCTATAATGGGTTATGATAGCTGAAATATTATTTCATCTACAGCATCTATGATAAAACAGTACGTAGAATATTGAGGTAGTGCAGAAACGCCTACTGCCTATTTGAGGAATTTCGGTTAGACAGTTGTCTAGCCGGGGTTTCGACGTTTTGAAGGAGGGTTTTATTTAATGATTGAAATAGAAAAACCAAAAATTGAAACGATTGAAATTAGCGAAGATGCTACATTTGGAAAATTCGTAGTCGAACCGCTCGAGCGTGGATATGGTGCCACTCTAGGAAACTCCTTGCGTCGTATCTTACTATCCTCACTTCCAGGTGCTGCTGTTACATCCGTTCAAATTGATGGGGCACTACATGAGTTTTCAACGGTTGATGGTGTTGTTGAAGATGTTACACAGATTGTGTTAAATCTAAAACGATTAGCATTGAAAATCTATTCAGATGAACCGAAAACATTAGAGTTAGATGTTCAAGGTGAAGGGAAAGTTACAGCCCGAGATCTTACTTACGATAGCGATGTAGAAGTTCTGAATCCAGATCTATATATTGCTACATTAAGCTCTAAAGGTAATTTGCATATGAGAATCACTGCTGAACGAGGTCGTGGTTATCGCCCAGCAGACGAAAATAAACGTGATGATCAGCCAATTGGTGTTGTGCCGATAGATTCGATCTTCACACCAGTATCAAGTGTTACGTATCAAGTTGAAAACACACGTGTTGGTCAAAATGGTAATTTTGATAAATTGACGCTAGATGTATCAACAGATGGTAGCATTCGACCTGAAGAAGCAATTTCATTAGGTGCGAAAATTATTACAGAACATTTTAATATATTCGTTGGCCTAACGGACGAAGCAAAGAATGCTGAAATTATGGTTGAAAAAGAAGAAGATCAAAAAGAAAAAGTAATGGAAATGACCATTGAAGAACTTGATCTTTCTGTTCGTTCTTACAACTGTTTAAAACGTGCTGGTATTAACACAGTACAAGAGCTTGCTAACAAGTCTGAAGAAGACATGATGAAAGTTCGTAATTTAGGACGGAAATCATTAGAAGAAGTAAAAGTAAAATTAAGTGAACTTGGATTAGGTTTACGCGAAGACGACTGAATATGACAGTCACCTAGATTTACAGGGAAAGGGAGGGATAGTCCATGGCTAGAAAATTAGGACGTACAACAGATGCCCGTATGGCACTTCTTCGTAACCTTGCTTCTGATTTAATTATTCATGAACGCATTGAAACGACAGAAGCAAAAGCGAAAGATCTAAAGTCTATTGTTGACAAAATGATTACTTTAGGAAAACGTGGTGATCTTCACGCACGTCGTCAAGCTGCAGCTTTCCTTTATAACAAAGAAGCTGACGATGAAAATAATGTATTACAAAAATTATTTGATGATGTAGCTGCACGTTACGAAGATAGACAAGGTGGATATACACGTGTTCTTAAGCTAGGCGAACGCCAAGGTGATGGAGCGAAAATGGCAATCATCGAGTTAGTTTAATAACAACATGCGGCAAGGGCAGGACTCAAACTCTCTTATGAGGTGAATCCAAGCCCTTTTTTTGTATACGCAAAAAGTATATTCATGTTATCATTGTCTATATTTATAGTTATGGCTCTTTTCTATAAGATTGTTTTTGACTCAATATATCAACTAAAATTCTTAAGAAGTTAGAAACATTACGAAAACCGCCATGTTTATTATTAGGAAGTTGAGATAGTAGAGATAGAGGAGAGCTGCTGCATGAGCAAGAAATTGATTGAATTTATAAATGTTTCATTTCGCTATAGTGAAGATAGTCCTTGGGTCTTGCGAAATGTTTCTTTTGATATTTATGAAGATGAATGGGTAGCAATTATCGGTCATAATGGTTCAGGGAAATCTACAATTGCAAAGCTAGTTAATGGTTTGCTGTTTCCCGGGGAAGGAAAGATCCTAATAGATGGCAGGGAAGTAAATGAGGATTCCATTTGGGAAATACGTAAAAAGGTAGGAATGGTCTTTCAAAATCCTGATAATCAATTTGTTGGAGCGACCGTACAGGATGATGTTGCTTTTGGTATGGAAAATCGCGGGGTTCCAAGAAGTGAAATGATTGAGCGCATTAAAAGTACATTAAATGCTGTTGGTATGCAGGATTATCGACTAACAGAGCCACACCGACTTTCTGGCGGACAGAAGCAGCGTGTAGCGATAGCAGGTGTTCTCGCTATTTCCCCTAGGGTTCTATTATTGGATGAGGCAACTGCAATGCTTGATCCTAAAGGGCGCAAAGAGATTATGCAGACTGTTTCTAACCTATTAGGAAAGAAAGGACTTTCTTTAATCACCATTACGCATGATCTAGAAGAGGTCGTACAAGCCGACCGTGTTATTGTAATGAATAATGGTGAAGTATGGGACGTGTCAAAACCTAGAGATATCTTTTTGAAAAAAGATGCGTTAAGAAAAATTGGACTTGATATTCCATTTGTAGCAATTTTAGCAGATGAACTTAGAGAGTCTGGTTTATCTATCTCAAGAGAACCATTAAATCACGAAGAGTTGTTGGAGGACTTATGGACATTATATTCGAAAATGTAACCTATATTTATCAGCCGAATTCTCCATTTCAACATATAGCACTGCAAGATGTAACCTTTCAAATTAAATCGGGCTCCTATGTTGCTATCGTTGGGCATACAGGTTCGGGTAAATCAACGCTAATAAGCCATCTTAATGGCCTTACTATTCCAACAGAAGGTACCGTATCAATTGGTGACTACTCTCTTTCTAAGGAACAGAAGCCGAATGATATGAAGGGATTGCGCAGTCGTGTTGGTGTTGTTTTTCAATACCCAGAACATCAATTATTTGAAGAAACGGTTGAAAAGGATATTGCCTTTGGACCAGACAATTTTGGCATCCCGAAAGAGGAAATAAAGAGACGTATGGAAGAGATCGTCCCAGCTGTAGGTCTTCCTACTGATGTTTTACAACGTTCTCCATTTGACCTTAGTGGTGGACAAATGCGCAGGGTAGCGATTGCTGGTGTGTTAGCTGTAAAGCCAGAGGTTCTCGTATTAGATGAGCCAACTGCTGGTCTTGACCCGCGTGGTCAAAGAGAGATAATGGACATGTTCTATCAGTTACACAAAGAGCAAAGTCTTACTACAGTACTTGTCACACATAGTATGGAAGATGCATTAAAATATGCCGACCATGTCATTATTTTAAACAATGGGAAGAAATATATGGAAGGCAAACCTGAAGAAGTCTTTACCCAGAAAGATGCACTACATAAAGTTCAATTAGATGTTCCAGAAATTGTACAATTCTTAATGAAATTTAATCATAAGTTTAGTACTTCACTACCCTTTAAGAAACAGACAATAAAAGAACTTGCAGAAACGATTCAGCATGTCGTAAGAGGAGCTGAGTCATCATGAATTCGTTAATTATAGGCCAGTATGTTCCAGGAGATTCTTATGTACATCGATTAGACCCGAGAACCAAGATTACAATTATATTCTTCTTTATCTTTGTAGTTTTTTTCGCGAATAACGTACCGAGCTATAGCGTTTTAGTCATTTTTGCATTAGCGAGCGTTATGTTATCTAGAGTACCGCTTCGTTTTATTATAAAAGGTTTAACACCTATTTGGTTTTTGGTTATATTCACTTTTATACTACACCTCTTTGTAACGAAGGAGGGTGAGGTCTTCTTTGACTTTTGGCACTTTGAATTTTATACAGGTGGGGTCGTTCAAGGGGTAGCTATCTCCATAAGGTTCTTCCTATTAATTCTAGTAACCTCCCTATTAACGTTAACAACGACACCGATTGAGATTACAGATGCGATAGAGGATATGCTAAGACCACTTAATAAAGTGAAGTTTCCTGTTCATGAACTTGCCTTAATGATGTCAATTTCGCTTCGATTTATTCCAACTTTGATGCAAGAAACAGAAAAAATATCTAAGGCGCAAGCATCCAGAGGCGTAGACTTTAAGACAGGTCCCGTTAAAGATCGGATAAAGGCAGTTGTCCCATTACTTGTCCCGTTATTTGTTAGTGCGTTTAAACGGGCGGAAGAGCTCGCAATGGCTATGGAAGCGCGTGGTTATCAGGGCGGTGAGGGAAGATCTAAATTAAGAGAATTAAAAATAGGTAAATTAGATATGATTATTTATATTATTTTTTTATCAGTGATTGCCGTTTTATTCTATACAAGAACATATGCTTAAGAAAGGCTGGTTTCAGGATGGAGAGGGTAAAATGTACGTTGCAATATGATGGTACGTTATTTCATGGTTTCCAAAGACAGCCGAATAAACGAACAGTCCAAGGAGAGCTCGAGAAGGTCTTAAAGGTAATACATAAAGGTCAAAGTATATCGATTGCAGCATCAGGTCGTACAGATGCAGGTGTTCATGCAAGAGGTCAAGTTATTCACTTTGATTCTGATTTAGGCATTCCTGAACGAGGATGGTTACATGCTTTAAATACACAGTTACCTGATGACATTCGTGTTCGTAGTGTTGAAAAGGTCACAGAAGCCTTTCACGCGCGTTATAGCGTAATAGAGAAGGAATACCATTACTTTGTCTTAAATTGCCAAGAAGCGGATGTATTTAAGCGACATTATAGTTATCACTTTCCATATGAACTCAATATGGAAAAGATAGAAGAAGCATGTCGTTATCTAGAAGGGACACATGACTTCACGACTTTTTCCTCTACGAAGTCTACTGTAAAAGGAAGTAAGGTTCGAACCATTTATGAAGCATCTGTAAAAAAGGAAGCTTCTGAAATTGAATTTATCTTTAGAGGTAGCGGATTTTTATACAATATGGTAAGAATTATGGTGAGTGTTTTATTAGATATTGGTCAGGGTAGGAGACAGCCAGAAGATATTCAATATCTATTAGAAAGAAATGATCGCAAACTTGTTGGTAAAACAATAGATGCCCATGGATTACATTTATGGAATGTTATATATAAGGAAATGGAGTAGAAAAATTCCTTGATAAACTTGACATTCCACATCAATCTGTTATATTATTATCTATGGCATTTTATTTCTTTAAAACCATGATTAGCCCCGGAATCTAATTATGTTGTATATAAGAAATCGAAGAATAATTGAGATTAACTGACATGAAAATTAAAATGAACGAACGATATATGGAGGGAAAAAATATGCGCACAACATTCATGGCGAATGAAAATAATATTGAACGCAAATGGCTTGTTGTGGATGCTGAAGGCCAACGTCTAGGTCGTCTAGCAAGTGAAGTTGCTACAATCCTTCGCGGGAAACATAAACCAACTTACACTCCACATGCTGATACTGGTGATTACGTAATCATCATTAACGCTGAGAAAATTGAATTAACTGGTAACAAACTTAATGATAAAATGTATTACAATCACTCAAACCACCCAGGTGGCTTAAGAGCACGTACTGCTGGTGAAATGCGTACAAAATACACAGAGGAAATGTTGGAAAGAACTGTTAAAGGTATGCTTCCAAAAGGTCCTTTAGGTCGTAAAATGGCTAAGAAATTACACGTGGTCAGAGGTTCTGAGCACAATCATCAAGCACAAAAACCAGAAGTTTACGAACTTCGCGGGTAATTATAAAAGGAGGTAAAACAATTGGCACAAGTACAATATTACGGCACAGGTCGTCGAAAAAGCTCAACTGCACGTGTACGTTTAGTACCTGGTACAGGTAATGTAACAATTAATGGTCGTGATGCAAGAGACTATTTCCCATATGAAACACAACTTCTAATTCTTAACCAGCCTTTAGCTGCTACAGAAACAGAAGGCACTTATGACGTATTAGTAAACGTTCATGGTGGTGGATTTACTGGTCAAGCTGGAGCAATCCGTCACGGTATTTCTCGTGCACTACTTGAAGCAGATCCAGAATATCGTTCTACATTAAAACGCGCTGGATTCTTAACTCGTGATGCTCGCATGAAAGAACGTAAGAAATACGGTCTTAAAGGCGCTCGTCGTGCACCACAATTCTCAAAACGTTAATAGAAACAATGATATATCAGTGTTTACAGAGCTTTTTTGGTTCAAGTTGGTTCAAATCGACTTGAACCTTATAAAGCACTTAACAGATTTAAAGCATCGGCATCTTGCTGGTGCTTTTTTTCGTGCGCCCTGCATGTGCGAAAACTTGGTGGTGAAAGTCCACTACAGGCTTGGCAGTAGGAACTGTTAGCGAAAGGCAAGGTGGCCATCGTGAGGTAGTGGCTGAAGGAAGCTGGACGCAAACTCCTGAACTGACGAACAGAAACTAGATAGAAGGCTGAATTAGGTTGGATAAGTCTGCGAACAAGACAAAGTCCAACACTGCCTGAAACTTATACAGTAAATCTAGCTGTTACATGGGAGGAAAGTTTTCGCTCTTACAAGAGGGAGGTCTTGTGGGGGTGCGGTGGGAGTTGAATGATAACGAATTAGCACAACCAAAGCGGTGACGTTTTGGTGAATCACAAGAAGTCAGCAGAGGTCATAGTAATGTGAACTAACGAAACATGAAGGACCGAACGGTAGTAATTTTGGAAGCTCTTTGAAACGAAAGTTTCTTGGTTTCTGTCTATTAGCCACGAAGAAAGGGGCTAAAATTCGTCCTCATAACAAATCAAAAGTGACCGTAAAAGAGAAACTAAAATGAATCACTAAAGGCAATCGTGGACGAAGTCTTGAAGTGATTCTAAAAGAAGTCCAGCAACTTATGACTGGGTGGATAAACTCCTATGGCATAGGGGAAATGAAAGGATTTTTGAAGAATCTCAATGGCTGGCTGAAACGAAGGATTAGACAATATATCTGGAAGCAGTGGAAAAATCCACGCACGAAAAAAGAAAGACTAAGTAGTTTAGGTGTCGATAAACAAAAAGCTTATGAATGGTCGAATACAAGAAAAGGTTACTGGGTTATATCTAGTAGCTATGTACTCCATCGTTCATTAACAGACAAAGGAACTGGCATTGAGAGGGGCGGAAAGTTACTTAACTTTTCCCTCTACTCGATTGCCATTAATTCTAGATAATATTGTGTGTGGTTGTATGTTTATGTGTCCTTTTGATACATATGCAATCGTCTATATTTTGAGCAATTAAAATGATGCCTGATTATCCCTTAAAACGTGAAAAGTCGTTTTTTTAATGTTTAATTCCGTTAAAAGTTCGAATTGCTTAAAACGCTCAAAGCTAAAAATATAATCGTTTCTTTAACAGGGCTTTTACGAATAAGCTGATACAATTCGCTTCTTTGTTTATAGCTTTGATTATGATAAAATAGTATTCTATTAAACTAATAATTAAAAGGAAATGAGCTATCATGATAAGACGTATAAAATTACCTGGATGGATTGTTATTGTTTTTCTACTTTTTGGTATTACTTTTGGAGTAAATCAAGCGATTGCCCAGGTTTTAAAGGAATCTTCTGAACCGAATGAACCGAATGAGAAAATTGCAGATTCCAGCGTTTATCCGGGTTTGAACATCAAAACGAAGACGAAAGAAACGAATCTCTATACATTTTCAGTCAGTCAGCCGTATACAGAAAACAAACAGATTAATAAACCCATAGATGAGTGGATTGACCAACAGAAAAAAGAATTTACAACCAGTATAAAAGAACATAAAAACACGCTTGAGGAGAATGATTTCCGTGCGCACTTAAATATACAATTAGAAACGGAAAAAATAGCCGATAAAATCTATACGCTCGAATTCGAGGCGTATCATATAACAGGTGGAGCTAACGGAATGACAAAAATGAAGTCATTCGTCATTGATCTGAATCAAAACAAACTCTTACAACTGGATGATGTTTTTCAGTTGAATGAAGCGTCGGTCAAGGACATCCAAAAGCTTATTTTGGATGAGTTACACAGCAATCAAGAAATCAGCATCTATATCTTTGATGATATGGCAGAAAAAGTTTTAAAGGACCCCGAAAAATGGGAGTGGTCAGTCAGTCGTAAGGGCATGACATTTTATTTTGATGAATATGAAATTGCAGCAGGTGCAGCGGGTGCAATAAAAGTGGAAATTCCAATGAAGAAAATCAAACCGTATCTCAATAAGAAATTCGCGGAAAAAATAGATGTGAAGATTCCTGAAAAGGAAAAAGGCAAGGAAGAAGAACAGCATCCGGAGGACATAGCGAAACTTGACCCGGATGGAAAATACGTTGCATTAACATTTGATGATGGTCCACATCCGGAAGTGACACCAAGAATTTTAGATACACTGAAAAAGTATAATGCCAAAGCAACATTTTTTATGCTTGGAAGTCAGGTGGAATATTATCCATCCCTTGCTGCTAAGGTGGCGGAAGAAGGTCATGAAATTGCAAACCATACAATGAACCATCAAGACTTAACGATCTTAGGGTTGAATCAAATCAAAGAAGAGGTGCGACAATCCAGCAATATTATTGAAAAAGCGACCGGTAAGGCTCCAACCTTATTACGTCCGCCTTATGGTGCATCGAACAGTGATGTAGAAAAGGCTGCAGCAGATTTGGAAGCTCCTATTGCCATGTGGTCAGTTGATTCATTTGACTGGAAAAGCCGTAGTGCAGAAGCAGTAAATGAGGAAGTGATGTCCAATGTTGCACCAGGATCAATTGTATTACTGCATGATATTCATCCTTCAACTGCAGATGCATTGCCACAGCTATTGACCTCACTGGATAAGCAGGGGTATCAGATGGTAACTGTTTCACAGCTTCTTGAACTGTGGAATGAAAAAGGTGTCGGGCCGCATTACGGTAAAATACGTTAGAATAAGTATTATTGCCTTCATGCCCCATTCATGTACCATCAGATTGAAAAAGTATGAATATGTTTGAAAGCTTACTTTTAGAAAGCATATAAATAAGCCTTTTGAATAGGTATGACATAAGATGAAGTTTAAGAGAATCAAGTTTAAGATGGAAGACAGTATCGAATAATACCTTAACCCCCTGTTACAACAGTATTTGTGACAGGGGGTTTTTACTTGTGCCCATTTGTGGCCCATTCAATCATTATTCGTAAAAAGTATTCAACTAACATCTATCATTTTGGTTCAAATTGGTTCAAGTAATATCATTTTCAATACTTTCCTTTACATCTTTATCCATTGGAATTTACATTAAACGTTGATATAAATGGATTGCGATGTATTCAATACACTTAGAATTTATCTGTATATTTCTTAAAATGTTAATAAACCTTATATACCAAGGGTTTGCCCTCTTTGTTCTTATGGAGCAGAGAAGAGGGATCGAAGCACGGGCTGCAAACAACAAACTGGCAAGTGTATGCCACCAGAAGGCGCAAATAGTTATCTATGGCATCTGCTGAGAAAGGCACTGCGCTGTTTGTAAGAAGAGGTTTTCCGCGATTTTCAAGTGGGAAGGAAAGAGCGGTTATACGAGCGTAGTGAGCAAATCAAGAAAAACCATCGACCGATGCAAGACCCGCTTGAAAACCGCTGGTTACTCTTAATTAGACGGCTTTTTGTGTGACTTCTGCGCGGGAAGCCCATTCGAGAAGTTCCATCATACGTATTTCTTACGCACACACCATATGAACGCCTATTTACGTACCGTATGACATACAGAGTGCGCTTAGGTATTAAACTTTAAGAAAAGTATATACAAATCATATTTTCTTTAATAAAATGGTATTAATGTTGAAGTTTTAGAGAGAATATGGGGGGATTATGCTTATGGGAGAATTTAAATTATCTACAGAATTAAATGAATATATAGTCGATGGTTTAATGGAAGGGTATCGTGAATATCTTGAAATACGAAGAGAAAAAGCAAGGAAAATGAAAGTTAGTGGTGCGTATGCTTGGGTTAAAGGTAATCATATTGATGACCAAGTAGCTAGGGCTTGCAAACCATATGGTGTTGAAAGTAAACTAGCTAAGGCAGGATTAACGTGGCAATACTTACAATTCCAACATCAAGATGAAAAGATATTATTTATCGTGAAAAATTCGAGATATTTTCATGAGGAACAGGTTGATCGGGGAAGAGATGCTAATGGAAAAATAAGAAATGGAAAAATGTCTTATATGGAAAACTTAATGAAAATTAATTCAGAGATAGACTTTTCCAATATAAAAACAGATAATACTAACGACTCGGTGCAACTGCAACTTTTTGAAGACAATCTTCTTAGTGAAGAAGATAATGTTGAGATAGCAAAAATAGAATCTAATTATGATCGTTTCTATATAATAACATATGAAATTGATGAGAGTCAGTTAATTTCTGGAATTTCTCTATTTATGCCAAATCCTATTGATAATAAAGCTTATTTAATCGATGATTTAACAACATATATTAATCCTGAAAGTATTCAAATCGATGATGAATTAAAAGAAGTATTATCAAATGATGTGGATTCTAACAATAACTATGATGCATATAGGTTCGATATTGGTATAAATGAGGAAACCAAGGAGATAGATAGGAAAAGTTAAGAAATAAGGAGGTATAGCCTGTGTTCATAGGTAAAAGCTTGAACAACATTAGGATACTCAATAATATGAGTAGAAATCAGTTGGCGGATAAAATCAATGTTACTGAACAGGCTATTTGGCAGTACGAAAATGGATACGTTTCTCCAAAATTAGAAGTAGTAAATAAACTAAAAGCAATTTTTCATGTTAAATCATCATATTTTTTGAATAATGATATACTAGATGAATCAGATATGCAAAATATACAAGTAGATAACATCGCATATAGATCTGAGACAATTAATTCATTAAATAAATCTCAAAGTGAATCAATGCATGTGAGATTCCTTGATGCTTTTTTAAAAAAAGTTGAAGGTAAGATTAATTACCCTAAGAATACTCTTCTGGAATTGAGAAATGATGCAATTTTGTTTATGAATAATAATCCAGACATGGATAGAAACGCTCAAATTAAATGTATTGCTAAATTAGTTCGTCAAAAAATAGGTTTAGATAATTACTCTAATAAAAATTTACTCTTCTTATTAGAAAAGTCAGGAGCATTTGTTTTCGAAAAAGAAATTGGTGATACAATTGATGCATATAGTCTTTGGAGTGAAGATCATAGACCGTTTATAATTTTAGGATCAATTAAAAAATCAGCTGTAAGAAGGAATTTTGATTTGGCGCATGAACTTGGACACCTTATGCTACATTATAAAGTAGAGTTTACAATGCAAGACAAGAAAAACTATAGAGCTCTTGAAGATGAAGCCAATTATTTTGCGTCTGAATTTCTTTTGCCAGAAGAGCAATTTCTACTAGATTGTAGCAATATAGTGAAAAAATCTAATCCAGACTCCTATATTGATATGAAACAAAAATGGAGGGTTTCACTACAAGCTATTGCAATTAGGGCTTTTAAATTAGGGGTCATAGATTATCAAAAGTATAGATATTTCTATATGGTAATCAATAAAAAAGGATATAAAGTCAACGAGCCATTAGATAATCAAATACCTATTGAGCGGCCGACTAAGGTAAAAAGTATCTTACAGTTACTTTTTGATGAAGGTTTGTATTCAGTCACTGAGTTGATGGATGAATTAAAAGTTGACCAGAGCTTTCTAACCATTTTGACTGGTATAGAAGAGGGCTTTTTCATTACTAACCGTCAAAAGGAGAATAAAAAATTTACGGTTAATGAGCTAGGATTTAAAGTAAATTAACATTATGTTCTACAAGTTAACTGGAGGACACTGAATGACGCACTAAGCGTTATTTGGTGTTCTATTTTTATTGTAAAACACTTGAGGGGTGGGTAAAATGAACAATCAGGAATTAGAGAATTGGGCGGATCAATTACTAGCAGAGTATGAAGATAGTCGCAGATATTTAGGAAGAATGAAAGACAGTTTTGACCATGCGATCAATGAACTAATGAAATTGATATGGAAACAATATCAATAGTTGAATACAATCAGCAAGATAAAAAACAAATTAACATGATAGAATGGCAAGCATCTATTAACTGGAACAAGAGGGGATGGAAATAATTGGGTACGCCTGAAAAGTTGAAGCTTAGTTTTTTTTATGTTAAAATTTGACCTTATTGTATAACTTACTATAAATCTTATATAAAGTTTGTAGAGGTCGTCGAACACTTCAGCTGTCAACGTATTAATATTAACTATTTAAGGGATCTTAACCAATTAAGTTGGGGATCCTTTTTATTTTGAAATGTATTATTGTCCCATAGGGTTATGTGTTGTTTACTGTGTAAACCTTTATTCAATTGATACTATCTTTATATATAATTTATTTGCAGGAAGGAAGTTTAATATGGATCTTGTTCAATCTATCATTCATTCAGTTCCAATTATAAAAAAGATTATGCGTGAGGAAGTTATGCTCACCATTTTTGATCATGAAAAATATGTATTCTATTCTCCAAGTGCTGATCTCGATTTTAAGCATCAACCAGGGGAGCCATTACCACCTAAATATAAAAATTTTGGGATGGTCGATCCTGTAAATACGGTTACTGTAAAAGTGCCAGAAGAGGAATACGGCATCCCTTTTGATAGTATTTCCATCCCTATTACTAATGAGCAGGGTGAGCTTATAGCTGGATTAAATGTTGCTGTAAGTACGAGAAACCAACAGCAGCTTAACAATATTATTATTACAATTGAAAATACCACAACCACCTTATTAGCTACGGTTCAGCACATAGCCGCTCATTCAGAGGAGCTATCTGCGACAACGGGACAAATATCCTCCAACGTACAAAATGCGGTCGATGAGTCGATAAAGGTAAATGAGGTAACCAATTTTATAAAGGGGATAAGCAACCAAACTAATCTTCTAGGTTTAAATGCATCGATAGAAGCTGCTAGGGTCGGTAGTGCTGGAGCTGGCTTTGGTGTTGTTGCTAATGAGGTTCGTAAACTATCCGAAGAAACGAAGCGTGCCACAACAAATATTGAGGATACTTTGAAAAACATTCAGGAAACGATGAGGGGGATGCAGACCGATTTCAAGGAGATTGCTGACTCTACTCAGGAAGAAGCCAAATTGATCACCAATTTCATGGGTGAAATTGAGAATCTTAATAAGGCCTCGCAGGATCTTAAATACTTCATGACTCAATTGATTGGACATGAGTCGTAAAGGATAGTCTACTATGGGTTTTATTTTATATTTTAAATAGCCCTCCATGCTACAATGATATAATTTAACTGTTTACAGTTCTAGGCTCTTTTCACCTCGGTGGAAAGGGTCTTTTTCGTTCCTGGCACCTTATACGTCATAGTGGTATAATAATATAATTAAAAGTATAATGGACCAAATAAATAGTTTGTTTGCCTTGGTATGTAGATTTGGTATATATATGGTATAAAAATAATGCATTTTAAACAGAAAGGAAATGACCTATGTCTAAACAACAACAGATTGGTGTTATCGGATTAGCTGTAATGGGCAAAAATCTAGCATTAAATATCGAAAGCAGAGGGAATTCAGTAGCGGTATATAACCGTACATATGAAAAAACACAAGAGTTTCTTGCAAATGAAGCGAAAGGCAAGGACTTTGTCGGAGCGAAGACGATTAAAGAGTTCGTTCAATCATTAGAAAAGCCACGTAAAATTATGATGATGGTGAAAGCTGGTCCTGCTACAGATGCAACCATTGATTCCTTGATGCCATATCTTGAGAAAGGCGACATTTTAATTGATGGTGGTAATACATTGTATGAAGATACGATGCGCCGTAATCAAAAATTGGATGAATCAGGAATCCACTTTATTGGTACAGGAGTTTCGGGTGGAGAAGAAGGCGCACTTAAAGGTCCTTCCTTAATGCCTGGTGGACAGAAGGAAGCATATGAATTAGTTGCACCTATCTTTGAAGCTATTTCAGCAAAAGTAGAAGGTGATCCGTGCGTAACCTATATTGGACCAAATGGTGCTGGGCACTTTGTTAAAATGGTTCATAACGGGATTGAATATGGAGACATGCAATTAATTGCTGAGGCTTATCATATTATGAAGAACGTACTTGGAATGGATGCAGATGAACTTCATGAAGTATTTACCGAATGGAATAAAGGTGAATTAGATAGTTATCTGATTGAAATTACTGCAGATGTATTTACGAAGAAAGATGATGAAACAGGTAAACCGCTTGTGGACGTCATTATGGATAAAGCTGGCCAAAAAGGTACGGGTAAATGGACAAGTAAAAATGCATTAGATTTAGGTGTTCCACTACCACTAATTACCGAATCTGTATTTGCACGCTTTATTTCAAGCTTAAAAGATGAACGTGTAAAAGCAAGTAAGGTATTAAATGGTCCTGAAGCAGTAACTTATGAAGGTGACCGTAAAGAATTAATTGAAGCAATTAGAAAGGCATTATATATGAGTAAGATTACTTCTTATGCACAAGGCTTTGCACAGTTGCGTGCAGCGTCAGAAGAATATGGATGGGATCTTAAATATGGCGACATCTCAATGATTTGGCGAGGTGGTTGTATTATTCGAGCACAATTCCTACAAAAGATTAAGGATGCATTTGATCGCGAAGCCGAATTGGCTAACTTGATGTTAGATCCATATTTCAAGGAAGTCGTAGAAAATTATCAATCGGCATTACGTGAAGTAATTACAATTGCAATGAAACATGGCATTCCAGTTCCAACATTCTCTAGTGCGATTGCCTACTATGATAGTTATCGCTCTAGTGATTTACCGGCTAACTTAATTCAAGCACAACGTGACTACTTCGGCGCACATACTTTTGAACGTAAAGATAAAGAAGGCGTCTTTCACGCAGAGTGGTTCTAATAAAATGAAATAATAAATGTACTAATATCAGGAAGAGCTAAATTAGTGGAGGCAATACACGTAGACTGAAAAAGAAAGGTACTTTTTCTTCGTGCGATGTAATGCTGTCGAAGCTTTTCTTTTCCTACGGGAGGAAAGGCTCAGCAGCCGCCCGTGGAAAACGAAGTGTATTGCCAGAACGGTTAACAGGGGGACGTACAATGAAAATTGCATTAATTGCTCATGATAAAAAGAAAGATGATATGGTTCGATTTACACAAGCTTATAAATATAGTCTAGAGAAACATGAATTATATGCTACAGGCACTACAGGCCTTAGAATTTCCGAAAATACTGGACTGTCTGTACACCGTTTTCAATCAGGTCCATTAGGTGGAGATCAACAAATTGGTGCACTTGTTGCAGATAATAATATGGATGTTATTATCTTTTTCCGAGATCCTCTAACTGCACAGCCGCATGAACCTGATATATCTGCTTTATTAAGGCTTTGTGATGTGTATTCCATTCCACTAGCAACCAATATGGGTACAGCTGAATTAATCATTCATGCAATGGAACGTGGAGATTTGGAATGGCGTGAAATTATTAAAGAACGTAATAATAAATAAACTAGAAAAGGCTTTGGGGTTCTCCTGAAGCCTTTTTACAGGACAGTATTGTTTATCGCATTAAATAGTAGGAATTGGAAAAGGTATTAATGATGACTAATTAGAAAGAATCTTAGCCTAGAATATGATGCATCATCGTGTTTTAATTATAATTACAAATGGTATAATATCTCTAGAAGGAGGGACGGTAGATGGAAGCAATCTATATTGGCATTTTACTTTGTTCTATTGCTTTCTTTGTAGCGGTCATTTATATTTCGCTGGTATTAAAGCGAGTAGCAACTGTTACAAGATCACTTGGCACTACTTTGAAAGAAGTAGAAAGGCAATTCGGATATGTTACACCAGAATTAATCAATACACTAAAAGAAACAAATAAAATACTTGATGAAATGGGAGAAAATATAAAAGCAACAGATAGCGTCTTTGATTCTGTACATAATGTTGGTAAATCAATCAACACCCTCAATTCAACCTATAAAAACTATCAGGAAAAGGTAAGCGGAGATCAATTCAAGAAGCAAATAAAACAGGTTGTAGAGGGAGTAAAATGGGGAGAGGCTGTTACACAAGTTTTTTCAAAGTGGAAAAAGGCAAATCATTCTTAATTGAAGGGAAAGGTAATTAGAGATGACTTTAATTGGTATTGGAGTAATTATTATTGGAATTGCGGTACTTATTTTGTCCATTTTTATTGGACATGCTTTAAATAACTTAGCAAATGTACTACAAGGTGTGGACAAAACGGTAGAGCAATTACCTAAGCAGCTAGATGATATTATGAAAGAAACAGCAGGAATGATTAGCGAAAGCAACAATACATTAGTAGATGTAAATGATAAACTACGACAACTTAGCCCATTATTCTATGTTGTTGGTGATGTTGGTAAGGTGACACGGAAATTCTCTTCCTCTTTAGTCGATGCGACAGAATCTGTTAAAACAAAAACAGAAGGGGAAGCGGATGGAACGGAGAAGGACAAAGCGGGTGGTATATATGGTACCTTTGCACTTGCATATTACTGGCTAAAGAAACGTAAGGAAATGAAGTCATAATAGGGAAAATAGGTTGTACGATTTGTACAGCCTATTTTTTATTTCCGTTAAATAATAAATATAATAGTGCAATCAACCCGTAAAGCCCCTGTAGACCATTGCTTTTATGAGCTGTTCCATCTGCATCTATTTCTTCTGTGTGTGTAACTTTGCTTACAATCTGAGAAGTTAATTTGTTGGTGGAACGTCCAATATCGCCAATCGTGTGAAAAAGCGGGCTGAGTTCCTTCACTTGCTCATTTACTTGATGAAGTGTATCAACTCCTGTACCGATAGCTCCCTTTGCTTGCGTCGTAATTTCATGAACGGTAGACGGCAAGGTATCTGTCGTCTTTTGTAGGCTTCCAAAGACACCAGATAATTTGAGTAGTGGTTTTATTATAGCGATTGCTACAATTAGTAATGCTACACCAATTATTAATACACCAATACCTAACCAAAGCATATATATCCCCCTTTCCACTCTAATTTCTTATAAGTATATCTTAAACGAATTCTTTTAAAGCATACCATATTTTCGTTTACATGAAATCCATGACGATTCATTCCGTTGTCATAAACCTTGGCCTTGTCCCATAAAATAATGGAAGCAAAGGTTAAGGGGAGAATAAAATGACGAAAAGGATAAAAATAAGCTTATGGGTAGTCGGTTTAGCAATATTGGTTTTCCTTATACAATATCCTATTACAAAAAGTGGAGATGCCTGGGATTCGGAATTCTCTCTACCATTATCGGGAAAGAATATTGTACTTGACCCAGGCCACGGTGGACCTGATGGTGGGGCAGTAGGAGCGGATGGAACATTAGAAAAGGGAATAACACTGAATGTTTCTAAGAAGCTACAAAATTATTTAGAGCAAGCTGGTGCGAATGTTTTCCTAACGAGGGAAGTTGATAAGGATTTAGCTGCAGAAAGTACAAAAGGATTATCACGAAGGAAAAATGAGGATATTCGTAATCGACTACAGTTTATCAAGGATAATGAGGCAGATTTCTTTTTAAGTATACACTTAAATGCGCTACCATCTACTAAATGGAGGGGGGCACAATCCTTTTATTACCCACAGTTTGATGAGAGCAAACATTTAGCAAAGGTGATCCAAGCGGAAATTATTCGTAACCTAGAGAATACAAAACGAGAGGCATTAGCAATTAATGGTATGTATTTATTAAAGCATGCAGAAGTTCCTGGTGCGCTAGTTGAGATTGGCTTTTTATCAAACGAAGAAGAACGTGAATTATTAAAAGATGACAACTATCAGGACAAACTCGCAGCAAGTATTTATGAAGGCGTTTTAAGATATAGTACAGAGGATGAAGAAAAGTCAGAAGAAGCGGAATGATTGATGCACATCACTTAGATTTTTCGTTATTTATGTTATACTAGCTATTGACATAAATAAAACGCTTTA
Source organism: Oceanobacillus bengalensis (assembly GCF_003628445.1). Classification (GTDB taxonomy): domain Bacteria; phylum Bacillota; class Bacilli; order Bacillales; family Amphibacillaceae; genus Oceanobacillus; species Oceanobacillus bengalensis. Next base: position 4,220 of record NZ_RBZO01000022.1, on the reverse strand, counting down.
ATTTAAGGGATGGTGACTAGAATGTTAACAAAAGAAGAAGTGGTTGAACTACTTAACCCTGTCAAAGACCCGTTTTTACATATAACATTACAAGAGTCTGGTGGTATTAAAGAAGTAACAATAAAGGAAGAAAAGAAACATGTCAGTGTAAAGGTTGGCATATCAAAAACAAATACCGGAGAACAAATGCAATTACAACAGGAGATTGTTGGCATTCTAAAAAGAAATGGTGCTACAACCGTGGGCTTACGTTTTGAAAAATTGCCAGATGAGGTAATTAGAGAATATCAAGCAGCGGTAGAGCAAGAGCAAGAATCAACATTAATGGGTGGAAATTCAAATACGAAATTTATCGCAGTTGCTAGTGGTAAAGGTGGAGTTGGGAAATCAACTGTAACCGTAAACCTTGCGATGGCACTCATGCGACTTGGTAAAAAAGTAGGTGTTATCGATGCGGATATCTACGGTTTTAGCGTTCCTGATATGATGGGAATCGAAAATCGCCCAGTTGTCAGAGGGAAGAAGATTATCCCTGTTGAGCGTTTTGGTGTAAAAGTCATTTCAATGGGTTTCTTTGTTGAGGATAATTCACCAATCATCTGGCGTGGACCAATGCTTGGTAAAATGATCAATAGTTTCTTTTCTGAAGTAGAATGGGGAGACTTAGACTATTTATTACTCGACTTACCACCAGGTACTGGCGATATTGCGATGGATGTACATGAACTGTTGCCATCGTGTAAAGAAATTATAGTTACTACTCCACATCCAACAGCTGCTTTTGTTGCAGCACGAGCAGGACAAATGGCTATGAAGACAGAACACGAAATCTTAGGTGTTATTGAGAATATGTCATATTTTGTAAGTAAGAAAACCGGAGAAAAAGAGCATGTATTTGGACAAGGCGGGGGCAAAAAGTTAGCTGAAGTATTGGAAACTAAGGTTCTAGGTCAACTACAGCTACAACAACCATATATGGATGAAGAAGAATTTGCACCTTCTGTATACCAAGAAGATCATCCAAATGGTAAAGAGTTCCATAAGATTGCTGCAAAAGTGATTGCAAAAATAGAAGGATAAAACGAAAGAGGGCGCCTATGTAGCGTCCTCTTTCGTTTATGATTCACCGCCACCGCCGCCGCTGTTTTTCTCTTCTTCACCGCTTCCACCGCCACCACTTTTTTCAGATTCTCCACCGCCGCCTTGTCCTTGCTTTTCGGCAGCCTTTAATAATATATCTTGAATCTTCGCTTGGAATGTTGGTGTCTCAAGTGTTTCTTGAATGGTTTTCTCTAAGTGTGCCCGAAATTGTTGCCCTTTTAGCACGGTTAACATTTGCTCATCTATTTCAGGGTTTTGCAATAAATCCAGCATCTTTTTCTGGTATTCGGAATCAGTCATTAAACTCTTTTGTAGGTCCATTTGTTGCTCTTCCATTGATTTCGTATAACCTTCGACAAATTTTGGATCTTCAAATAATGCCTGCCACATTTCTTTTCCTTTATCAGAAACAAGCGTCTCATTAATCGTTTGTTTTACTACTTCAGAATTTAAAACAAGCTCTTCTTTCATTTTTTCATCAGACAGTATTTCAGTTAATGCCTTCTTTCCTTCTTCTGTCTGTAATATATCTACGACCATCTTCTTTGTCTGTTCATAATCACCTTCACTTGCAGAAGCATTTCCTCCACCACCTCCGCAGGCAGTTAACAACAAGAAGCAAAATCCTATAACTAAGATTGGAATGAATCGATACAATAGGAATTCCTCCTTCCTTATATGTTTAATATGAGTGACAAATAAACAAACTATACACTTAATTGAGGAAAAATGTCTCCCTTCATGATAAAATACGGATGTACTTATATTTCTGCCTTATAATAGGAGGATTTTATATTGAATTTCCGGAATTTAGTCAACTTTTTGTTTAGAACAGCGCTAATTGGTGGAGCTGCTGGCTTAATTATTAGTTTTTTTGTACAAGCAGATGTCTATGGTGCAAATTTAAATCCATTTAATTTTATGGAACTTTTAGGGTTAATTTTATTTAATATTGGTTTGGGCTTAACTTTTAGTGTGGTGAGCATGACTGGCTTTTTTGCGTATTTATTCATCCATCGTTTTGGTCTAAACTTATTTCGCTCGTTTTGGGGGGCCGTCCAAGTATTGTTAATTGCTTTTGTTATATTTGACCTCATCTACTTCCCATATCAAGGAGCAAATGGCGATGTGTCTCTGTTTTGGTTTGTTTTAATGGCTTTTGGGATTTTGGCCTATGGATGGATTGTTGCTAAGGTAAAAGTAAAAGCAACGAATAAGAAGGCATTTATTCCAGCACTCTTTCTAATGGTAGTTATAACGTCAGTAGAGTGGGTCCCAGGTCTCCAAGTTGAAGGTACAGATTATGCTTGGTTGATGATTGTCCCACTTTTAGCCTGCAACACATACCAACTACTCGCTTTACCGCAAGTCACGAAGGATTATAAGAAAAAAGAAGAGAATACGAAAACTAGCAAGAATGCTAAGAAAGCATAAAAAAAACCATCAGCTGATGGTTTTTTTATTCTACTAATTCTGAATCGGCATGTGCTTGGTTAATTAGTTCGGTCATGGAAACAAATTGGAATCCTTTGTTTTTTAACCCAGGTAATATCGTACTTAGTGCATCAGCTGTCTGTTTAGAAGAATCTGAAGCATGCATTAAAATAATATCTCCATTTGTTGTATCTTTCATCACTGTGTCAACAATTGCATCTGTACCAGGATTCTCCCAATCATTCGTATTAACGTTCCAGTGAATCACGTTATAATTCAGCTGGTTTGCTAATTCAAGAACATCCTCATTAAATTGCCCACTTGGTGGTCTAAGCAGTTTCATTTCTTCATAACCTAGTTTATTAAAGATTTCATTCGCATAAGCTAAATCTTTTCTTACCTGGTCAATTTCCTGGTCAAGATAGCTCTTATAACGATAACCCAACATCCCTAACTCATGTTCTCCCTCGGATATCTTTTCAAGGATAGTCGGATGTCTTTCTGCCCATTCTCCACTTACGAAAAAGGTAGCCTGTACCTGATGTTGTTCTAATTTCTCCAGAATATCGTGAACTCGTTCTTCCCCCCAGCTAATATTAAAAGTTAAAGCAATATTTGGTTCGTCTGCATTTCCCTTCGTAAGTGCCACGGGTTTTTCCTTAGAAAAAACAGATAACACCCCATTTTCCCCAATAGTTAATAAAACTGCTGTAAATAATGCTAATATCACGATAAGTAGCCACCGTTTAATGTGTTTAATTTTAAATACATAAAAGTTATTCATTAATATCCCCCCAACTACAGTACTCCTTTAATAAATTCTATGAAGGATAACAAGAAATATGAACAAGCCTCTTAAGAAGTAATAATATAAATTTATAATGTGTGCTTGAAAAAAACTGAAATTGGGAATAGTGGTATTACATGACTTTACATATGAACCATAACCGCCAAAGTCACACAATATTAAAGAAGTTGTGTAAGTTAATTTATTTCCTGAGGTGAAGAACAATGATGGGATTATTGATAAACGAAATGGAACAAAGAGAAATAGAATACTTATTAAAGAGGGAATTAGAAGAGACACTCATTGATTTAGAAGATTCGAGGATAGATCATAATGTGAAACGTGTCATGCGAGAAAGGTATCAAACACTCTTTCAGTTATTGCGCAGGCTCGCAACAGAACAAGAATGTATGAAGTATATACTGAAACGTAGTGGAAATAGATAGAAATAACGTATATTGGTATTGATGGAGATTAGCACCCTGAAGTGAAGGTGGCTAGTCTGAATTATAAGTCTTATTTATTTGCTATTGCACAACTAAATAATCTATGATATTATAAATTTCGTTGTCAGTTAAAACAACTCAACAAGTTTTGAGATAAACTTCGACAGGTGTTGACAACTGATGAAAAACGTGATAAATTATGTTTTGTCACAAAAAATAAATTGCTCTTTGAAAACTGAACAAAACAACCAGTATGATTTATTATACAAAAGAAACGCTAGTTTCTTTCTATAGAAGGTAACACTTCTAAAAGCTAAGACTCGTCTGATTAATTGGTGTTAATCAGATACAAACTTTTTTGGAGAGTTTGATCTTGGCTCAGGACGAACGCTGGCGGCGTGCCTAATACATGCAAGTCGAGCGCGGGAAGCAAGCAAACATCCTTCGGGATG
>NZ_RBZO01000021.1 GCF_003628445.1 Oceanobacillus bengalensis | reverse complement strand
AAATAAGTCCATTATTTTCATCAACTATGAATTAACATTCAATTGTAGAAAGTTAACATTCCGAGATTCCTATGCTATAATATTCGTCTTTTGATTGGAAGGTTTTCGTTTTGTCCCAGCCTCTTCTTTATTGACATATTAAAGTGGAGCCTTTTCCACCATTCTACCGTTTCGACCTTCTGTTGTCTCTGCCATTTTTAAGGAGCGAATGACTGCTTCTTCCGTTGCCTCTGTTACAGCTTGAAAAAGTCTATTCATTAGCTGATGACTGTCACGGACGAATGTCATTAATTCAGTAGGAGAATCTGTGTCATGGCTATGGGTCTGTGCTGTTGAAAATGCGATAGCAATGTCACCGCTCCCATGCGCAATATGACTGCCTGTTCTTCCAAGGCCAGCAGCACAACGTTTTGCTAAGCGCTTTAATTGCCTATCATACAGTGGGGCATCTGTTGCCACAATCATCATAATTGACCCATCTGGAGTGTCTAGTTGCTTTTTAGGGAAATCTGCAAATAATGCCTCGTCACGACTTCCATAATTACTTAGTACAAGCACGCCTACTGTGTAAGTTTCACCACTATCAGTAACTACTCGTGAAGAGGTGCCAATTCCACCTTTATATCCAAAGCAAACCATTCCTTTCCCAGCACCGATCGCCCCTTCTTTAACGGGTTCTGTCGTTGCATTCTTAATTGCTTGAATCGCATGGTCGGGTTTTACAGCCTGTTTTCTGATCGAATTTAAATATCCGTCATTACATTCTCCAACAACAATATTTATCGTACCAGTGCTATCACCAATTTCTTCATTTCCCGCCAGCATATACTGTAATGTACCTTGCAAAACAGATCCAACACTAAATGTATTTGTTAACATAATAGGTGATTCTAAAAATCCGAGTTCATCAAGTTGGATAAGGCCCACTGTTTTTCCAAAGCCATTAATTACCGCACTTGAGGCATGGACTTTGTCTTTAAATAGATTCCCTCCATGTGGCAATATGGCTGTGACACCTGTACAGACGGTATTTTCATTATTCATTTTTTCATATAACGTAACATGTCCAACTTTGACGCCTTGAACATCTGTAAGACAGTTTTCTTTGCCCTTTGGAAGTGTCATATGTGTACCCCTTTTATTGTAGTTAGTTGTAGAAACATCATTTTGTATGCTAAATATTACGTTTAATATCGGGAAATTAAGAATGTAGGTTAGTTAAACTTGAAGTTGTTTTATGTCGGCTTCTTGTTGGATTGAACGTGGGGAGAGTAAGTCTATCACTTGTTGTTGACTAGCTTGATTTAATTCAATCCTTTTTAATATTTTATTATTCTCAACAACAGCTAGTTTAATTTGTTTTTGTTCTGAATCAAGGTTTTTTACATCGTCTTTAAGAACTTTCACATCACTCTTGAGGCTATTCACATCATCTTTAAGGCTATTCTGTTCCTTTTCTATATTATTTACTTTTCCAGAAATTACTTTAAGTTCTGCCAAAATTTGATTAGCAATTTCATCGCTCATTCGCTTTTCCTCCTTGTCCTATTAATATGTCACATACAAAATGATGTTACTCATATTATAACAAAAAACCAAGAAATATCGACAAATTCTTAAGCATGAAATAAAAACAAGCGTGGAACAATAATAGTTAAAAAAGTGAGCGGAGGAAATAAATTGAAGAAACGAATATTTACAGTATTATTTGGGTTAATCTTATCTATATTTGCCCTTGAACAAGCTTCTGCAGAGGGAAAAGTTGGACTTGAAATAGGTAACCAGGCACCTGATTTTGAATTAGAAACATTGGATGGTGAAAAAGTAAAGCTATCTGATTTCCGTGGTAAACCTGTGATGCTGAATTTCTGGGCAACTTGGTGTCCACCTTGTAGAGAAGAGATGCCTGACATGCAGAAGTTCCATGAAAATAACGATGTAGTTGTTTTAGCAATTAATGTGACACATACTGAAATAAATGAGAAAAACGCTGCGAAATTTGTGGATGAGTTTGGTTTTACGTTCGATGTATTATTGGATGTCAATGGTGAAGCCTCGGATATCTATCGCATAAGACCAATTCCAACAACATACATGATTACTTCTAAAGGGGAGATTAGCCATAAGGCTCTGGGAGCATTGACATATGAAGCAATGGTAGAGGAACTAGAGAAGATGGAATAGGTTTAAATAGCAAATTTAAATATTGCAAGTAATCAATAGATAATGTTACAATGATAGAAATTATATACGCAATTCCTTCGGGGCAGGGTGAAATTCCCTACCGGCGGTGATGAAGCAATGCTTCAAAGTCCGTGACCCGCATTGGTGAAAACCAATCGGTGGACCTGGTGAAATTCCAGGACCGACAGTTAAAGTCTGGATGGGAGAAGGAATTTTAGACACAATAAACAACGCAATACGTTTATGTATTTTTGTCATACATACCGTTTTTTTGTGATGTTTTCTAAAATTCATTTTACTATTTAAAGCCTCCGAGGAGTATCTCAGAGGCTTTTTTTTTGCGTTAAACCTTTTAAAGAAAGAAGGGAATAAGGGATGTTTACAGGAATTATTGAGGAATTAGGTACAGTTGAGAAGCTACAAAAGGTTTCTGAACAAGCGGTACAGATAACAATTCAGTCAAGGAAAATCCTTGAAGATGTAACTATTGGTGATAGTATCTCTGTGAATGGCATTTGTTTGACTGTTACTAATTATACAAATAACAACTTTCAAGTAGATGCAATGCCAGAAACGATTAAATCAACATCATTAAATGTCTTAAAACCCAGTTCAAAAGTAAATTTGGAACGGGCAATGGCAGCAAATGGAAGGTTTGGAGGGCATTTTGTTTCGGGTCATGTTGATGGTATTGGGAAAATTGTGAAGAAAAAGAAAGAACAAAACGCAGTTTACTACGATATAGAGATTGCGGAGAATTTATCGCAATATGTCATGTATAAAGGGTCAATTACTGTGGACGGAACTAGTTTAACTGTTTTTGGAGTTAGAAAAAACACGTTTACTATTTCACTCATTCCTCATACAGTTTCAAAAACAATCCTTGGCGAAAAAGGGGAAGGGGATATTGTGAACATCGAATGCGATTTGCTGGCAAAACATGTTCAACAAATGCTTCATAGAGAAAGTAGTCAGGAGAAAAAAGACATCGATAAAGAGCTTTTAAAAAATAATGGCTTTATCACGGATTAACGGGCTGTAATCTAAGCACGAGAAAATCAAAATATGAATATCGAGTTGTGCCAAATGTGATCCCCTAATGGTATAAACAGCCCGTAAATTCCTGATTCTGTTCAACTAACAATCTGCAGAAAAAAACACCTGCAGATTGAGTTTCACTTTATGTAAAGGATGTGAAAGAATTGATAAACACAATTGAAGAAGCAATTACAGATTTAAAAGGTGGAAAAGCCATTATTGTAGTAGATGATGAAAATAGGGAAAACGAAGGTGACCTTGTAGCATTATCTGAGATGGCAACACCAGAATTGATTAATTTGATGATTACACATGGGAAAGGTTTGGTATGTGTGCCAATACAAAAGGCACATGCAGAGAAGATAAATTTACCTTTGATGAGTAACAATAGTACAGACCCGTTAGGAACGGCGTTTACAGTCTCTATCGATCATATAAACACAACTACAGGAATTAGTGCCAGTGAAAGAGCATTAACCATACGTTCATTAACAGAACCTGACGTGTCGTCAACCTATTTTAAACAGCCAGGCCATGTATTTCCTTTAATCGCAAAGGATGGTGGGGTTCTAACTCGTCCAGGTCATACGGAAGCAGCAGTTGACTTAGCTATCTTATGTGGTGCTTTTCCTTCAGGAGTCATTTGTGAAATTATTAAAGAGGATGGCACAATGGCCCGATTGCCTGATTTAGAAGGAATGGCTGAGGCGTACGACTTAAAGTTAATCACGATTGCAGATTTAATCGAATATAGAAAAAGTCAAAAACAAATGGTAAGGGGATAGAAAAATGGGAAATATTTTTGAAGGAAATTTAGTAGGAACGGATTTAAAGGTTGGGATTGTTGTAGCGAGGTTTAATGAATTTATTACAAATAAGTTGTTGGATGGTGCAATAGATTCATTGAAAAGACATGGTGTTGCCGAAGAAAATATTGATGTTGCATGGGTACCTGGCGCCTTTGAATTGTCATTAATCGCAGGGAAACTTGCAGCAATGGAGAAATATGATGCGGTCATCGCATTGGGTACCGTTATTCGAGGTTCAACACCTCACTTCGATTTTGTTTGTAATGAAGCGGCAAAAGGAATTGCTAACGCTTCAGTAAAAACTGGAAAACCTGTGATTTTTGGAGTGTTAACAACGGAAACAATTGAACAAGCAATTGAACGAGCCGGAACAAAATCTGGAAATAAAGGATCAGAAGCTGCCGTTTCTGCAATAGAAATGGCCAATCTGATTAAAATGGTAGAAAACTAATGGAAGGGTCGATAGTGTAAAAAAATTACGCACTATCGACTTTTTATATCCTTTTTGCAAGTAGCATATTTTCAACTACTAAGCTAAACTAGTGTAGTAGAGTTAAGAGAATTACGGGGGAGATTAGAATGAAACTATTACTTGGACAACTATTTTTTATTGGTGTTATTTGGATAGCCATGGCAGTCTTTTATAATGATATGACGACATCATTAAGTAGATATACTTTCTATCTAGTTACATCATGGCTGTTATTTATTATAGTTATTACTATTAAAACATGGTTAAAGGAAAGAAAAGAGAAGAAGAATTAGTTTTTTACCAAAGGAAGGTCTATCTATGCTTACAATTGAAAATTTATATAAATCATACGGTGAAAAAGTATTGTTCCAAGATATCTCCTGCCGGGTTGCGGAGCGAGAGCGGATTGGATTAATTGGTGTCAATGGTACTGGGAAATCAACATTTCTAAAAGTAATTGCTGGCATTGATTCTGCTGAGAAGGGAACAATCAGTCATTCCAAAGACTATCGTATTGAATACTTAGCACAAGATCCTACATTGGAGCCTGACTTAACGGTCATACAGCAAATCTATTATGGAGAAGCGACGATCATGAAGGTCATTCGAGCTTATGAAGAGGCGCTTTTTCTACTCGAGCTTGATCCAACAAGTACAGAGGCTCAACAGAATGTTTTAAAATTGCAACAAAAGATGGATGAAGAAGAGGCTTGGGAAGCAAATACTGCTGCTAAAACGGTATTAACAAAGCTAGGAATTACAGATTTCAATAAAAAAGTTTCTGAATTGTCGGGTGGTCAGCGGAAGCGAGTTGCAATAGCCAAGGCACTCATTCAACCAGCTGATTTACTCATTCTTGATGAGCCGACAAACCATTTAGACAATGAAACGGTCGAATGGTTGGAGAAGTATTTACAAACGTATAAAGGCTCTTTGTTACTCGTTACCCATGACAGGTACTTCCTAAATCGGGTTACAACGAAAATATTTGAATTAGATAAAGGTAATCTTTATATCTATGATGGAAATTACGAATTATTTTTAGAAAAAAAGGCAGAACGAGAAGAACTAGAATTTGCCCATGAGGCCAAACATAAAAACACATTAAAACGTGAACTTGCCTGGCTAAGACGTGGAGCAAAAGCCCGTTCAACAAAACAAAAGGCTAGAATTGAACGAGTAGAGGAAATGAAAGGAAAGACGTTTGATACGAAAAATCAGAACCTAGAATTCCAAGTTGGTTCAACGCGTTTAGGGAAGAAAGTCATTGAATTAACAAATATAGAAAAGTCCTTTGCGAATAAAACGTTAATACATGATTTTAGCCATCTGATTATTCCAGGGGATCGTATTGGGATTATCGGATCAAATGGTTCAGGAAAGTCTACATTGCTAAACATTATGGCAAATCGTATCGCTCCTGATAATGGGGAGATTGAAATTGGTGAAACGGTAAAGATTGGTTACTATACGCAGGGTAATGCCGAGATTGATGGTGATTTGCGTATGATTGATTATATTAAAGAAGTCGCTGAAGTTATCCATACAAAGGATGGACAAGTCATCACTGCTGAACAGATGCTTGAGAGATTCTTATTCTCAAGACATGTGCAGTACACCTATATTCGTAAACTGTCAGGTGGAGAAAAACGAAGACTGTATTTGTTAAAAGTCTTAATGACCGAACCAAATGTTTTGTTTTTAGATGAGCCAACAAATGACTTAGATACACAAACATTAGGTGTCCTAGAAGACTATTTAGATCATTTTCCTGGTGTCGTTATTACCGTTTCTCATGATCGTTACTTCCTAGATAGAGTTATTGACCATCTGCTTGTTTTTCAAGGCCAAGGTACCATTAGTCACTTTTTCGGTAACTACAGTGATTATTTAGAAAAGAAGCAAGATGTTAAGAAGCAAACAAAACCAGAAAAAACAAGTGAAAAACCACTTAAAGAGAAAAAGCGTAAACTTTCTTACAATGAGAAGAAAGAGTATGAACAAATAGAAGATATTATTATGGAACTAGAAGAAAAAATTAGTGAACTACAAGCGGAAATTGTCGAAGCTGGTAGTGATTCCGAGAAGGTACAAAAACTATATGCTGAGCAACAAATAACCGAGACGGAATTGGAAAAGAAGATGGAACGATGGGAAGAGCTATCCTTGCTAGTCGAGGAAATAGAAAATCAAAAATAGATATTCATTCAAATAAATGTGAGTAATGTCACTGGGTTGTGAGATATTCTTCAAGAAATAAGAACAAGTATATATTAAAAAAAACACACGTTATTTCTATTGTGAAGTAACGTGTGTTTTGCTCTATACATATGACGGATATATTGTTATTCCGCTAGTCCCTCAATCGCAAGATTCTCTACAATTGCTGTACCATTGTCTAAAATATTAGCTTCAAGTTCGATACGGTCACCGCGTTGTAAGAAAACGGATAATGGTGCTTTTGATGAATTGACAGTATAGATCGTTTTATCTCCAATTAATAAAAATTGTACAAGTTGTCCTGTATCTTGCGTAGTTACAACAACTCGGTCAATGACACCATCACGTTTGTCTAATGCAGTTTCTCCAGTTGATTCTACATTACTCGGATCCTGTGCAAGTGCCAGACGATATGCATCAAGGGTTTGCCTTGCTGTATCACCAAACACAACAAAGTCGGCATCAGCAGCTTTAATATAAGCATAATGCTTGAATAGTCCGTTCGGGTCAAGTACATTTACTACCCATGTTGGGTTTCCATCGATGTTGTATAATACTGGCATCGATCCAGTCCAGTTCTTTTCTGGGAATTCTTTATCAACAATTTCTCTTGCACCTTTACTATCCATGATCCCATTATTTTTGGCCCCATTATAGTAGACAAGCTCTCCGGTACGTGCGTTTATTAATGTGTAACCAAGGGCAGAATCGATGTTCTCTTTTGGTGAAGACATGTCGGTAAAGTAATGCATGTCGCCATTTTCATCAAATATTGGTGTAACATTGCTTTCGGTTCCAGACTCATTTGGTATTTTTACATCTTTCTTACCAAACAATGAATTAAACCAACCATGAACGTATTTTCCAAAATAATTATTTTCATCAGAAGCAATTTCTGAGCTAATTGGTCCGTCGACAAATGTAGGTGCTTCTGCTACTGGGTAAAGTGAAACATCACTTGTAACAGGATCCACTACTGCTACTTTCAAATCGGACATATCTGGTTTATTCGTTATGCCGATTGGTTTGTATAATGTCTGAACATACCATGGTTTTCCATCTTCATCCACTTCAATTTGTGCTTCCCCACTTTGAATGTAATTTGGATGCGCACCGTAAATCACACGATTGATATTATCGTTAAAATAGCTTGAATTTGTATAGCTCATTTTGCTTTCGATAAATTCAGGTTGTGCATTGACATCCGTTGCAGAAATGGTGAAATAACCTTCTGTTTCTTTCCCACGGAAGTAACGCCAAAAACTAGAAAATTCAACTGGTGCAACAAAAACGATTTCCTCGTTTACTTTTTGTACTTGTAATTTACCCAAATCGTAGAACTGTGTATTTGGGACAACACTCATTGCTTTTTGCACTTTGTTACGGGCAAATTCAGGTGATACGACGATTGGTGTAGCATCTTTATCCAATGGTTTCGCTTCATCCACTTCTGATTTCGCAATAGACTCGTAGGAATCATTTAATGCATTGATTCCAAGCACAACAAATGCAATAATTGCGATAAGAGATGTTATAATAATTCCAGCAGTAATAATGTCATATTGCTTACTTTCACCTGAAAAAGGTTTGGTTCTTGTGAATGCATAAATACTAACCAATCCTATAAATGCAACAATTAAATTAAGTGTTGCCATATTTGGAATTGTAATGGCTGGTAAAACGATGTAGACACCAATCGCTGTAAAAACAAATAAGATAATAAAAGTTATTCCAATTGCTCTTATTGGCTTAGAGTCTTTTTTCTTATTCTTTAAAAGAACAAGGATGCTTACTACGAAATATAAAATAAAGGATAATATAGTTGTTGTTAAAATTCCTGTCATAGATCCATCTCCTATTCATTAGACTAATATGTAATACGTCTTAAGATGAAAAAAGGTTTCAATTTTCAAGAGAGTCGGAATGGATGTTTGAATAAAGCTGGGCAAGGGAACATAATAAGTGGTTGATTTGATACATATATGATATGTTTAAAATTACCTGAAATATGGGATGATAAGATTTAACCGAACTTATTTTGAAATGATATATATTAGAATATACAAGGAGGAAAAAGATGAAATTATTACAAGTAAGGAAGGGTCAGTTCGTTTTCTATAAAAATGAATTGCATAAAGTATATAGTGTAAAAGCAATGTTTAAAAAATCGGTCCATTTATACCGTTTAAAAGATATGCAACAAGTACTAACACAGGCTAGTGAAATCCAACTTTATAGACCAAAGCATAATGACACATTCATATTTTACGGGAAAAGGTATACCATTGATCAAAATGCAAAGGCAAAACCTGGTGATTACATTCTAATCGTAAAACCAGCCCCAGATTTTCTAGATCACTACTCTTTAAATGAAATTGAGAAAGTAGAAAGTATTGAGGATGGAAATGTGGTTACGACGAGAGATAACGGAGTGAAACACCATGAGTATGTTGTGATGGTCCCAGGTAAAGCAGAAGCAAGTCAGGAAATTTCATATTATGATAAGAGCCTTGTACCAGAAGACCAACAGTTAAAGGATGAATCGATTTCTTATTTAGTAGAAAACGATGATTCATTAAAGCCAGTTGTTGGAGATATTTACATGGATGTAAAAAGTAATACAAAAGCAATGATAGTTGCAATGACAGAGGATGAAGTAGTATTTGGACATGGCGTAAGAATTCATGTCGCAGAATTACTTGATGATACTAGATATACATTACTTTATCAATTTGATGAAGATTAATTAAAAACAAGGCTGTCTTCACATTGTTTGTTACTTTTTTTTAATTTGTGGCAACGCCTTCGTGTTGGCCCGAGGCTGTGCCCGTGTCCTTGGAAAGCGAAGTATTCTGCCGGAGCGAATGGCAACACATTACATTCATACGTGTGAGTGAGCGCTTCACAAAATGAATACCATTAGTCCGAGTTTTACATCAACTACTAATTAAACTTAAAACAAAAAGTCCTTGAATGGTTTCAGGGACTTTTTGCTTTAAAGTGATTTAATCTTTTGTAAAAGCTTCGAAATTTGTTGAGAATAGGTGTGCCAATTCTTCTGTTGGCGATATGTATTGTTTTGCGCGATTTATTGCAATCGGTCCTTCGTTGAATCCACCAGCTATTAACCCTAATTTATTCGTGTAGTTTGCGATATCACCAATGGCAAAAATTCCTGGAATCGATGTTGACATAGAATCATCAACGAGAATGGTGCCGTCCTTCATATGCATTCCCCATTCAGCAATCGGGCCGAGATTAATGTGAAATCCGTGATTAACGATGAGATTATCGAGTTCGATTTCCTTTTGAAGGTCTGTTCCAACTTCTTTAATAATTGCACCAGATAGTTGACCATTTTCTTCCTTTAATTCGGTAAGTTCATAGGGTGTAAGGACATCGACAGAAGATTGCATCATTTTCGTGATGTTACTTTCAATTCCAGAAAAAGCAGATTTCCGATAAATCAATGTTACTTTTTCAGCAATCGGTTCCAGTTCATTCGCCCAATCAACCGCACTATTTCCACCGCCAGATATAAGAACGTGTTTTCCTTTATAATTAGATAAACGTTTGATAGCGTAATGAATGCTATTTTCTTCAAACTTCTCAGCGTTCGGTAAATTTAGTTTGACAGATTTCAATGTACCAAATCCAGTAGCAAGAATAATTGATTTTGTATAATGTTTAGCACCTGTATTACTTGTAAGCCTAAATGTACCATCTTCTAACTTTTCAAGGTGCATTACTTGTTCATTCAGCACGACTGTAGGTTCAAATGTCATTGCTTGTCGGGTAAGGTTATCGGTTAGTTTTTCCCCAGAGAGTTGTGGAAGTCCACCAATATCGCGGATGATTTTCTCTGGGTAGAAATAGGAAACCTTTCCACCTAGGTATGGCAGGTATTCAATAATTTTCGTTTTCATTTCCCGCATACCACTGTAGAAGGCGGTAAACAAGCCAACAGGCCCACCACCAATAATCGTTACATCATATATCTCCATTTTCATAGAAAATCCTCCTTGTGTTACTTGGTTTTCATTAGTAAGTAAACAAAATATGGTGCACTTAATATCGATACAACTATTCCAACAGGGATTTGAGTTGGTGCTAGTATGTTCTTTCCAATGGTGTCTGCTGCAATTAAAAGTAATGCCCCAATGAGTGTCGATATTGGAATAATATATTGATGTAGTGGACCAATAATTTTCCTTGCAATATGTGGAACAATTAACCCTAAGAAAGCAATTGCACCACCTGCAGCAACTGATGCTCCGGCGAGTGCTACGGCAATAAATAGTAATGTACGTCTATCCTTTTCAACATCTGAACCTAGGCCGGATGCGAGGTCATCTCCGAGTGTTAATACATTTAATGTACTTGCCTTATGGAGAGCGATTGGAATAAGCAAAATAATCCAAGGTAGCAACGAGAGTACAGCGCTCCAATTAGCATTCCAAATATCACCCGAGAGCCAAATGGTTGCTTGTCTATAATTCTGTGGATCCATTTTTAATTGAAAAATAGTAATGAATGCACTAAAAGCTGCATTGATACCAATACCAACAAGGACGAGTCGAATCGGGTTTACTCCTTTTTTCCACGCCAGTACATAGATTAGAAAGGCGGCAAACATAGCTCCCAACAATGCGGCAATTGGCATAATAAAAACAGACAATGTACTATTAACTGGCAGACTTCCTTGGAAAAAGAAGATAAATAACACGACTGCAAAACCTGCACCGGTGTTGATTCCCATAATGCCTGGATCTGCAAGCTCATTTTGAGTAATACCTTGTAAGATGACACCGGAAATAGCTAATCCTGCCCCAATTAGGATTGCCAATATAATTCCTGGTAAACGGAATTCAAATAGAACAAGCTCTTGCCGGTCCGAGCCATTTTGGAAAAGGGTATCCATTACCTCTTTTGGTGTAATATTAATGACTCCTGTACTTAGACTAATAAAGAACATGATAATAATTAGTGCAAGCAGGAGCATGATAAACCAAAAAAACTTTTTTTGTTTCTTCTTGTTACTTTGTGTCATTTTACGCCACCTCCACTGCTTCGTGCTAAGTATAGAAAGAAAGGTACACCAATAAGTGAGGTGATAGCACCAACCGGTGTCTCAAATGGTGCATTAATTAACCTAGAAACGATATCAGATAATACAAGTAAAAGAGCACCAAAGATTGCAGATGATGGAATAATCCATTTGTAATCTGTTCCCATAATAAAACGCGTAATATGTGGAACGATAAGACCAACGAAGCCGATTGCTCCTGCAATGGAAACGGCAGCGCCAGTTAGGATGAGAATTGCTATGACACTTAGCGCTTTAATGCGTACATTGTTTTGCCCCAAATTTGTTGCCATGTCATCCCCCAAGCTAAGGATCGTGATGGATTTCCCTATAGAAAAGGAAATTGCTAAACCGATGATTCCTGCAAGAAAAAGTATTTTTACTGATGTCCAATTTGTTCCAGCAAGCCCACCAGCAAGCCAAAATCCCATCTCCTTTTCCAATTGAAAATGTAAGGAAAAAATGGATGAAATGGATCGTAGCATGGTACCAATGGCAACACCAGCTAATGCTAATTTAATTGGAGTTAGTCCACCAGAAGAAAAGGATCCTATCATAAAGATAAGCGTAACAGCCAATCCTGCACCTACAAAAGAAGCAATTGTTGTTCCAAAATTAGTTACTGCTGGAAAAAAGGCAAGCATTAAAACTAGTGCAAAGGCAGCACCATCCGTAACCCCCATAATAGAAGGGGAAGCAAGAGGATTTCGAGTTATTCCTTGCATCATAGCTCCTGAAACAGCTAAAAAGGCGCCGACTAAAGCAGCTGAAAGTGCACGTGGCAATCGTAATTCCTGTACAACTTGGTGTGACGTTACATCAGCCTCAAAAGAAAAGACAGCCTGCCATACTGTCTCAAGTGGAATAGCTGTTGTACCATAGGAGATGGATACAGCAATTGCGATGATAAGAGCTACTATTGCAATCGTATTAATTATCATTTTGAGTTTAGTTGAATGTTTAATCATCGTTAACATTATTCTTTTTCTCCTATTGTCTAAGATTATAAAAATGGATTGACTTTATAAATGAAAATGATTATCATTATCGTAAATTGTATCATAAAGGAGAGACTAGTTTGAATACATATTTTAGTAATCGTAATCTTTTTTTAACCGCTATCATTAGCATTCTTGTGCTATTAGCAGCCTGCGGAGATAATAATACACCTTCTGAGCAAGAATCGGAAACGGAAAGTACGGAGGAACCTTCTGAAATTGTAATCGATTCTGCGATGGGTGAAGTAACAATCCCAGCAGGTGCTAAAAAAATTCTCGCTCCATTTCATGAGGATGCTTTGCTCGCGCTTGGTGTGACACCAGTTGCGAAATGGGCAATTGGTGAAATGCTGCAATACCATCTTGAATCAGAACTAGAGGAACTTCCTAAAATAGAATGGAATATGCCGCTAGAACAAGTGCTTAGCTATGAACCAGACCTTATTATATTAGAAAATAGCATGGATAGCTATGAAGGAACATATGATGATTATAACAAAATTGCACCAACTTATGTCATGACAGAAGAAACAACGGGTGATTGGCGAAAACAAATTGAAGTATTTAGCAAGTTGCTAGGGAAAGAAGAAGCAGCTGAAAAAGCATTAAATGATTATGAAGAAAAAGTTGCGAGTGCTAGCGAAGAAATAAAGAATGTTATTGGTGACGAAACAGTAGCTGCAATGTGGGTTACGGGTGATCAATTTTTCCTATTTGAGAAAAATCGTCATACAGCCGATATGTTTTACGGAGAATTAGGTATTAACTATCCAAAGCTCGTTGAAGAATTGGGTGATGCTGAAGTACAATGGAACCCAATTTCGATTGAAAAACTATCAGAGCTCGATGCTGATCATGTATTCTTACTTGCGGAAGAAGGTGAGCAAGGTATCGAAACATTAGAAAATAGTTCGGTATGGCAAAGTACATCAGCGGTTGAAAATGGAAATGTGTATATATTGAATGATACGAGCAGTTGGACGAATACAGGACTGATTGCTTCAGAGCTTACGATTGATGCCATGTTAAATACATTAGTGAAGTAAAAAATAATGCTGTCTTCATAAAAAGGCAGCATTTTCTCTAGACGTCACTGCTAACTAATTGAAAATTGCTATCATTGACTAATCGTCAAAAAGCAAATACAATGTAGATAAAGATGTCGGTGAAATGGTGGGCTTTTCAGGAATTCACCTAACTATTAGGAGGCGAGGTCATGGGATCATTAACAGCGAATGATTTAACATTGGGATTTGGAGATAATATTATTATTGATGATATCAACCTAGTCGTTCCTGAAGGCAAAATCACCGTTTTAATTGGTGCGAATGGCTGTGGAAAGTCTACTATCTTACGTTCATTGGCACGTTTGTTGAAGCCAAAGAATGGTAATGTCGTATTAAATGGTGAAGATATTGCAAAAATGAAGACAAAAGAAATTGCAAAAAATCTAGCCATTTTACCGCAAAGTCCAATCACTCCTGAAGGGTTAACGGTAAACGAATTGGTGAAACAAGGTAGACACCCATATCGCGGATTCACAAAGAAGTGGTCAAAAGAAGATGATGAGGCTGTTTATAAAGCACTTGAGGTTACCAATTTACTACCATTAAAAGATAGATTAGTTGATTCATTGTCTGGTGGTCAAAGGCAGCGTACGTGGATTGCCTTAACATTGGCCCAACAAACGGATCTCCTTTTATTAGATGAACCAACAACGTATTTAGATTTAACACATCAAATAGATGTTCTTGATTTATTATTTGATTTAAATGAGAAGGATGGACGTACGATTGTTATGGTGTTGCATGATTTGAATTTGGCTAGCAGGTATGCACATCATATTATCGCAGTGAAAGATAGGAAGATTCACGCTCATGGGAAACCAGAGGATATTATTACGAGCGATTTAGTCCACGAAGTTTTTCAAATGAAATGCAGTGTTGCTTGTGATCCTTTGTTCGGAACACCAATGTGTATCCCTTTTGGCAAGGGCCGTTGTGTTTTAAATAGTCTTAGTTGAAGGATTGGAAATAAACTAGTATTAAGCGATGTGTGCTTAATGCTAGTTTTTTTGTTGTGTTGTTATATGTATAAATTGTGGACTTACTTAATTTAGGATAGTCTTAAACATGCCGTTACGGAAACACACTTCACCATTTCCGCGGGCGGCTGGTGAGCCTTCTCCGTGCTAACGCACTACGTAGTCTCACCTAGGCCTGTCCTCCCGCAGGAGCCTACGTGTGTTTCCTCGACTGGGTTTAAGTTACTAACCCTTATCTCCTGGGATACGGAAAATCAAGAGCATAGTACTACTACCTCACTAGTCTGGGTGAGTGGAGGGCGGTGAATCCTACGGGAATAGCAAGTGTCCGAAGACCCCGCAGCGGCGTTTTTTCCGCGAGGAGGATCGGGCCTTGCCGCATGGAAAGCATCCGCCCCATATTCCCGGACGGCGAGATTTCCTCCGATTTAAGAAAATCTGAATGAAGTTAGTTTGAAGTTTACATCAACTACGAATTGAATTTTCAATAACTGAGTGAAAAAACGCCTATATTAATACTGTTAAATAGCAACAAAAAAAGAGGTACAATTCGTTCATGAATTGTACCTCTTTTTGGTAGCTGGAAAAAATGCGCTTATTAAATAATATCCAACGCATTTAAAAACACAATAACAATCGTTATCGGTACAAGAAAACGGATGAGCAATAGCCAAGTTTGGTATGCCCCATTAGAGAACTGATTTGCACTGAGGAATTCATCTTTAACTAGTGTTTGCTCCATCTTAAATCCAACAAACAAGGCAATGAATAGGCAACCAGCAGGTAGCATGATATTACTTACAAGGTAATCCGTCGCATCGAAAATAGTTAATCCGAGTATTTTAAAGTCTGCGAGCACATTGGAAGAGAGTGCTGCAGGGATTCCTGCAATAAATACAAATACGCCAGAAATGATGGCGACTTTTTTACGTGAACGATTTTTCTTATTTGTGAATGCAGAAGTAATAATTTCTAGCATACTGAAAGAAGAAGTTAAAACAGCAAATAAAAACAATAGTAAAAATAAACTTAAGAAGACCTCACCAAAAGGCATCATACTAAATGCTTCGGGCAGTACGATAAATAATAATCCAGGTCCTTCTGCTGGCTCAAGTCCGAATGCAAACACTACTGGGAAAATCGCAAGCCCTGCTAACAAGGAAACAAAGATATTCATAATGGAAACAGACCCCGCAGCTGCGGGTAAACTAACGTCCTTCTTTAAATACGAACTGTATGTCACCATAACAGAAATTCCAACCGCTAATGAAAAGAAGGATTGTCCTAAAGCGTATAGTATACTTTCCGTCGTTAGTTGTGAAAAATCGGGTTGGAGAAAGAAACGGATTCCATCCATCGCCCCTTCAAAGGTTATAGCTCGAATGACGAGTACTATAAAGAATACAAAAAGCAATGGCATTAATAGTTTACTAGCTTTTTCAATCCCATTTTGAATACCGAATGACACAACGATAATGTTGATGACTATAAATAATGCTAAACCTAATATAGTGATAAGTGGGTTACCTGTAATTTGTCCAAAAAGTTCTGGATAATTTGCACCCTCTTTTATAATTAGTCCTGGAATAGAGAGGATGCTATAGATAAGAACCCAACCTCCTACAACGCTATAGAAGGACATCAGTAAGAATGCTCCTAATACTCCCCAATGACCAATGAATGACCAAATCCGTTTTGGCGCAAGGGTTTGGTAAGCACTAACAGCCTCTTTTCCAGAGCCTCTACCGATGATGAATTCGGCAATTAAGATAGGTAGGCCAATAATGATGGTGAAGGCAATAAATAATAAAAAGAAAGCTCCTCCGCCATTCATCCCTGTCATATAGGGGAACTTCCAAATGGCACCTAACCCAATTGCTGCCCCAGCTGATGATAAAATAAATCCTATTTTTGATGACCATTGTTGTTTTTTTGGTTGCATATTCTAATCCCTTCTAAGATGAAAATGATTTTCTTAGTATAACACAACTACAGGTATATGTAAGGGGCATGGAAAATAGAATAATGTGAGGAGTTATAACTGTAAGGTTTTTTTTATAATTGTAGAATGGAAATGGACTTTCGAAAGATTCATGAAAGGAGATAAGATGATGAAAATCGGTGTATTAGGCTCAGGTCTAATGGGAAAAGAAGCGGCAAGAGATTTAATAGCAAGTAAAGCCGTAACGGCCGTTGGATTGGCTGATATTGATTTTAACAGAGCTCAAAACATTTGTAGCGGGTTTAAGTCTTCCAAAATTACTGCACATCGAGTAAATGCGCATAATATCAATGAGTTGGAAGCATTTATAAAGCAATATGACGTTATTATTAATGCGTTGTTTTATTCCTTTAATGAAATTGTAGCAAAAACAGCGATTAAAGTTGGAGTAAGTTCCATTGATCTTGGTGGACATATTGGACATATTACGGATAAGGTTTTAGCTCTTTATGATGATGCAAAAAGTGCAAACGTTACAATCATCCCTGATTTAGGTGTAGCACCAGGAATGATAAATATATTGTCAGGCTATGGTGCAAGTAAGTTGGATAATCCACAGCTTGTTAAATTATTTGTTGGGGGAATTCCAGTTAGACCAGAGCCGCCATTAGAATATAATCATGTTTTTTCCATGGAAGGTGTTTTCGACCATTACACAGACCCATCCTTAATTATTCGGAATGGAATGAAACAAGAAATTCCCTCTCTGTCAGAAGTTGAGACGGTACACTTTGAGAAATTTGGACCTTTAGAGGCTTTCCACACGTCTGGAGGTACTTCAACACTATCCATCTCTTATCCTGATTTAGAAACACTAGAATATAAGACGATTCGCTATCCAGGGCATGCTGAAAAGTTTAAACTGCTTGTAGATCTAAATTTAACGCGTAAAGACTATTCCGTAAATGTGAATGGCAATGATATAAATCCTCGTGAGGTATTGCTGAAAGTGCTTGATCCAGTCGTAGAACTTGGGAAAAAGGATGATGTTGTTTTATTAAGAGTCATTGTTTCAGGGGAAAAGGATGGTAAAGTACATTCCTATCAATATGAAATGGCTACGTATAAAGAAAAGGATACACAGGTGACGGCAATGGCAAGAGCAACAGCAAACACAATTTCAGTAGTTGCACAAATGATAGGAAATGGCATAATAAAAGATAAAGGAGTTTATCCACCAGAACAAGTTGTACCAGGAGATATTTATATTAAAGAAATGGCAAAAAGAGGCGTTATTATTCAAGAGAAAAACAATTAACACCACTATACATCTTGCATCAAACAATGAATCTAGTAATGGTAGAAAGGTCTGAGTATGATGAATACAGTATTTATAGCAGGGCATGCACGTCTGCCGCAAGGGATGGCTGCAAGAAGCATGTATGAAACATTAACAATAACTGCGGAGATTGATAAAAAGTACGGTGTGATTGTTGCTGCTAATTGTACATTAGCAACCGAACACGGTAGGGATTTCGTAGAGCGATTGCTTCGAGGTTATAGTTTGCGTGAGGGAATTGAGCAGCCAGCGAAAGTAATCCAGGAGCATTATTTAGGGAAGGCTGGGAATGCATTGAACTCCGCTTTAAAGGACTTGTATAAGCAGTATGAGGAAAAGAAGGACTGAAGGTATTAGTATAAAGATAGAAAGGGATCCATGATGGGCGTAACGGGTTCCGTTAACGATTAAAAATGACCACCGATATGGTGGTCATTTTTTGTTGATGGAGGATTTTCCTTACATAGCCCAAGTTAATTTAATATCAAAAAATCCAAATTTGGTGTAAAATTATTCGATAATTAAATCGTTTAAGAGGAGAGGGAATTATGGAAATATTCGAGTCTGAAATTAAAGATTTAGAGGGCGTATCACATTTATTTAATTTGTATCGGATGTTCTATCAACAAGAATCTGATCTAGAAGGTGCGAGGGCTTACATAGAAAAGCGTATAGAAAGCAAGGATTCTGTTATATTTGTCGTGAAAGACAAACAATATTATGCCGGCTTTACGCAACTTTATCCGACATTTTCATCTATATCTATGAAAAGAGCGTGGATTTTAAATGACTTATATGTTGATCCAGAAGCGAGAAATCAAGGGGTAGGAGAAATGCTCTTACAAAAAGCAAAAGAATTTGCAATGGAAGCAGGAGCAAACAGCCTTAGCCTCAGTACAGCACCGAATAACTTCTCTGCGCAACGATTATATGAAAAAAGTGGATACAAAAGGGATTCTGAATTTTATCATTATGAGTTAGATTTAGCTGAATAGCCTTTTGACGTGAATTATCGTAATTGAATATATAGATGGGGTGTACGAAGTGGGGATATTTGAAGTGAAGGTGTCTAAAATTAATGAAAACATCCGAATCGAGTGGCAATTAAGTAAAATAGATATACCATTATCTAATATTTGCGATGTTGTTAATGATGACACTTATGGTGGAGAAGAAAAATCAGCTTTCAGGATAGGCAATCCTTATGGACACACAGACAGAGTGGTAATCAAAACAAAAGCAGAAACGTATATACTTTATACAAGTATAGGAGGTTTAAAAGACAGAATTTTATCTTATATGGATTAAGTTATTTAATTAAATCTCTATTGCTTGAACACTAGAAATATTAGAACGTTATTACGATAGTTCTTTTTCGTTTTTAGACGATTGTAAAGTGGAATTTATTAGGCAGGAGTGAATCTCTTGATACTCTTTGCAGAAATTTTACGTGCGATTTCTATATCGGTTTTAGTTATTTGTTCCTCTTTTTATTTTCGATATTTGGACAAAACTAGGAAACAAAGAAAACTTTCAACCTTTGAATTTGCAATGTACCTCACTATTCAGGGTGCTTTTTTGCTATTTGCGGTCAGCTTACTGATTTTTTACATTTTTTAACTGATATCTTTAATTAACCTAGAAATTAAAACATTTGTGGAGGGAATTTATGAAGTTCGTACTTATATTTGGACCACAAGCAGTTGGTAAAATGACAGTAGGGCAGGAAGTAGAAAAAATAACGGATTTGAAGCTGTTTCACAACCATATGACTATAGAATTACTCGAGCCATTTTTAGGATTTAGTCCAGAAATGTGGAAATTGTCCAATCTATTTAGGGAAGAAATCTTTAAGGCAGTCGCTAACAGTGAAATGGCAGGAATGATATTCACCTATGTTTGGGCATTTGATCAACAAGAGGATTGGGACTATGTAGACAAGGTCTGTGAAATCTTTGAAGCCAAAGGTGCAAGTATTTATTTTGTTGAATTAGAAGTGGATCTTGACGAGAGACTTGAAAGGAATAAAAGTCCGCATCGACTAGAACACAAGCCTACAAAAAGAAACGTTGATTGGTCAGAAAAGGAACTTAAGAAGACGATGGAAGAATATAGATTGAACTCCTATGAGGGTGAAGTTAAAAGAGACAACTACATAAAAATAAATAATACGAAATTAAGTGCCATAGAAGTTGCTAAAATAATCTCAGAAAGATTTAATTTGTAATCTGTGTTGTAAGATTATTGCTACAGGATAAATAAAACCGTGTAATTTACTTAGATGAAGTAAATAATATTTACTAAATTACAAAAGGAGTGTGCTCATATTGGTAGGAGTAGAAGTTGATTTGGTTGTTTCAGATTGTTTAAAGGCGTTTGAATTATACGAAAAGATATTTGATATTGAACGTGTTGAGGTTTCAGATTTACCCAAAGGTGAAAATGAAGCGGTTTTTACCCTTTATGGCGTACGATTTCATATGTTGGATGAAAATCCAGAATTCCAGTTGATAGCTCCGACCCAAGATGACCCTAAAACAATTTGGTTTAACGTCTCTGTCCCTGATATCAAGGAAACATACCAGGAGGCAATGCGTTTGGGGTTTACAGAGATACAAGCCGTTACTGAGTTACCTGATTACGGAATATCAAATGCGATATTTATGGACTCTTTTGGCTATGTATGGATGCTTCACCAAATACATAGAGTAGTGAGTCATGAAGAACGTATACGGCTTTGGGAAGAAAAAAAGGGTGAATAGCAGTGTGGGTATTATCCTGAAAAATAGCATCTAATAATTAGTACCAATTTGCACCGTGGTAATTTCGCGGTGCAAATTGGTATGTGTAAGTTAATAATGTTTTATCTCAGGATATAATGTTTTATCTCAGGATATAATGTTTTATCTCAGGATATAATGTTTTATCTCAGGATATAATGTTTTATCTCAGGATATAATGTTTTATCTCAGGATATAATGTTTTATCTCGGGATATAATTCCTTATCACAGGATAAAATCTCTTATCTCGGGATATAATGTTTTATCTCAGGATAAAATGTCTTATCTCGGGATATAATTCCTTATCTCAGGATAAAATGTCTTATCTCGGGATATAACCTCTTATCTCAGGATAAAATGTCTTATCTCGGGATATAATTCCTTATCTCAGGATATAATTCCTTATCTCGGGATATAACCTCTTATCTCGGGATATAATTTCTTATCTCAGGATAAAATCTCTTATCTCAGGATAAAATCTTTTATCTCAGGATATACGCACCACACACCATATCCTACTTTGCTAGCTCTGTTGCTTGACCATCCCAAGCTGGTAGCATTTTGTTCAAAGGTTTGTCTGTTCGATATCCGAGAACATATTCTGCTTGCATAATGGTGTGAACTTCACGTGTTCCCTCATAAATGACAGGAGCTTTCGAATTACGCAGGTAGCGTTCAACTGGATACTCATCAGAATAACCATAAGCCCCATGCACTTGAACAGCATCGTTTGCTGCCTCATTCGCAAAATCACATGCTTGCCATTTTGCAAGAGAGGTTTCTCTTGTGTTGCGTTTTCCTTGATTTTTTAATTCGCCTGCACGATAAACGAGTAAACGACTCATTTGTAGGCCTGCTTCCATTTTTGCTATCATTTGCTGTACAAGTTGATGGCGACCAATTTCCTTTCCAAATGTTTCTCTTTCATGACTGTATTTTACACTTGCCTCAAGACATGCCATGATTTGCCCAACTGCCCCAGCAGCAACAGTGAAGCGGCCATTGTCAAGTGCTGCCATAGCAATCTTGAAACCTTCTCCTTCGTTCCCGAGAAGATTCTCTTTTGGTACTTTCACATTTTCAAAGAATATTTCTCCAGTATTACCTGAACGAATCCCGAGTTTTCCTTTAATTGCTTTAGAAGAGAAACCTTCGAAAGCGCGTTCCACGATGAATGCGGATATTCCTTTATGTCTTTCGGAGCGGTCACCAGTATAGGCAAATACGATGAAATTATCTGCAAAGTCACAAAGAGAAATCCACGTTTTTTGGCCATTTAATACATAATAATCTCCGTGATCTACGGCAGTTGTTTGGAGGGCTGCGACATCAGATCCAGCACCAGGTTCTGTAAGACCAAATGCTCCAATTTTTTCACCCTTTGCTTGTGGAGCAAGGTATTTTTGCTTTTGTTCTTCTGTACCCCATTGTAGAAGTGTCATGCTATTAAGCCCTGTGTGAACAGAAACGGCTGTACGGAAGGCTGTATCACCACGTTCTAATTCTTCACAAACAATGGCAAGTGAATTATAGTCCATTCCTGCACCACCATATTCCTCGGGGATACAAACACCCATTAGCCCTAATTCGGCCAATTTTGGAAAGACATCTGGATCAAACTTACCCTCGCGATCCCAATCTGCAATGTGTGGCATGATTTCCTTATCTGTAAAATCTCTTACTGTTTTTCTTAGCATTGCTTGTTCTTCTGAGAATTCAAAGTTCATTCTTATCGACTCCTTATTTATCATTTATATTTTTTAATTTAGAAAAAATTTCTTTATTATGTTCTCCTGGATCAGGCGGATGTGCATTTAATTTAACGGGTGTTCTTGATAATTTAATCGGGCTACCAACCATTTTAATAGGACCTGCAGTTGGATGGTCTGCCTCAAGAAACATATTTCTAGCTTGTAATTGTGGATCGTTTATTACTTGCTCGATATTCTGGATAGGTCCACATGGAATATTATTCTCATTACATTTTCCTTGCCAAAATGCAGTCGTTTTGGTTGAAAAAATATCCTGTAATAATGGAACGAGTTGCTCCCTATTTTTAACCCTAGCTGGATTCGTCCTGAATTTACTGTTTTCACTAATCTCTGGTTTTTCCATCATTCTACATAGGTTTTTGAATTGGTTATCATTTCCTACTGCAATAACCATTTCGCCATCTAATGTTTTGAATGTCTGATATGGTACAATATTCGCGTGCTTATTCCCAAGTGGCTTCGGAACTGCGCCTGACATAAGGTAATTACTACCAACATTAACAAGTGAACTAACAGCAGAATCATATAGAGAGATATCAATTTTTTGGCCAATATCTGATTGCGTTCTTTCAAGTAAAGCGGCTTGAATTCCAATCGTTGCATAAAGACCTGTTAAAATATCGGTAATAGCAACGCCTACTTTTTGTGGTCCAGATGTTTCATCCCCCGTAATACTCATTAGTCCACTCATTGCTTGAATAATAAAGTCATATCCGGGCATATCTTTGTAAGGACCAGTTTCACCAAATCCAGTGATGGAGCAATAAACAATTTTCGGATTCAGTTTCGAAAGTGTGTCATAGCTAAGGCCTAATCGTTCCATTGTTCCAGTTTTGAAATTGTTAATCACGACGTCGCTATCTTGAATGAGTTCTTTAATGATTTTTATGCCTTCCTTTGATTTTAAATCAACGGTAATGCTTTTTTTATTTCGATTGGCACAGAGATAATATGCACTTACATCATGTTGAAAAGGTGGTCCCCAAAAACGTGTTTCATCACTTCCGCCAGGTGCTTCTACTTTAATAACCTCAGCGCCTAAATCACCGAGAATCATCGTACAATATGGACCTGCAAGTACCCTTGATAAATCAAGTACTCTAATATTCGAAAGAGCTAAAGACATTTTCTCACTCCTCTCTAATCAAAAGTGCAAGTGCCCGTATAGCGACGTATGGAGGTGAGGGAAGTCGCGCTAGTCGCTGGGCACTGAAATAATCCATGCTGTAACAAAAAAATAGCCAGTTCAAAGTAATCACAGACAAACTGCAATTAAAATTGAACTGGCTCTCAACTGTCGGGACAAACCTGGAAAGGGAATCTGAACAGTTTAGACAGTAATTTTATAATCGTGTGAACGTGGAGTGCGCTTTAACACGATTTGAATTATTTTGATTATAACGTATTTTTAGTTTGTTGTAAACGTTTCCTTTGTAAAATTAAAAAAATATTAATTTGCCAACATAAATCAGATACTGATCATTTCTAGAGTTACATATAAGATTCGGGCTTACAAACGAATAAAGTACTCGGTTGAAATACGAAGGGACCAGAATATCAGTTAAAAGTCAAAGGGTTAAAAAGTAAAAAAAAAGAAAACTACACCTTCAATTGTTAGATTGTGTTATACAATTTGGGTGCAGTTCGGTTTCAAGCGTTTTTGCATGTTAATTCGTTTGTTAATTGTGCTGTTTTTGATGTGTATTTATAGGCTACTATTTCGCATTTTTCCACGTAGTCTGAACGAATCAGTTTTTACTTCGCAGCCTTTTCTAGTTTGTTAATCATTTGTAGTGCTCTCCCAGTACCGATTGCAACAGATTCAAGAGGGTTTGGTGCAAGATGAACGGGAACATTAAGTTCATTTGCAAGCCATTCTTGGATCCCCTTCAGTAATGCCCCGCCGCCTGTAATGACGATACCATGATTAACGATATCTCCACTTAACTCAGGAGGACATTCTTCTAGAGTTGCTCGTACTGTATCCAGAATTTGTTCCAGTGATTCTTTTATCGCTGTATAAATCTCCTTTGAAGTAACGGTGATTGTTTGGGGAAGGCCAGTAACCATATCACGTCCGCGTATTTCCATTGTTACTTCTTTATGGTTTGGATGTGCATAACCAATTTCCATTTTAATATTTTCAGCGGTGCGCTCGCCAATCAAGACGTTATAATGTTTACGGATATGTTGAATAATTTCCTCATCTAATTTATCTCCACCAACACGCACGGAATTACAAGCGACAATCCCACCGAATGAAATAATACCAACCTCAGAAGTTCCGCCACCAATATCCACGACAACATTCGCGATAGGCTCGTCAACAGGTAAATCCGCTCCAATAGCTGCTGCAACAGGTTCTTCAATTAGGTGAACTTGTTTTGCACCGTAACTGGTAACGGCATTATGGATTGCCCTTCGTTCGACAGATGTACTTCCAGAGGGAGTACAAACAATGACAGTCGGTTTTCTCGTAGAAATACCAGCCTTTTTACTTACTTTCTTTAATAAAGCCTTTAACATTTGTGCGGTTACATCATAATCAGCAATGACACCATCTCTTAATGGTCTTATTGGTATGATATTTCTAGGTGTTTTCCCGATCATTTCTTTTGCCTCAGTACCAACTGCTACGACTTGTTTCGTATGGATATCGATTGCCACTACGGAAGGCTCGTTCAATACGATGCCTTTCGATTTAGAATAGATTAAAATATTTGCAGTACCTAAATCGATACCTATTTCTGCGTTAGAAAACATAATTACTTCCTCCAATGATGTCAATTGTTAAAACAGCTATTTCAATTTTATAGTAAAAGTAATTCTACATTAATATGTCTACTTTTGTTATTATATATAAAATTAACCTACGTAGCGCTTTCAAATCAAGTAACATTTTATTTACAAAATTACCTAGATTGTAATATACGAGGTATTTTCAGATGTTGTCAATAGTATTTTCGTTGAGTTTTTTCCCATACCAGAGTAATTTTACCAATCTAACTTAATTTTGGATATTCTGTTGTGTTGATACACAAAGGTTCTTCGTGTAAATCAATCTTTATTAATATAGATGGAAATCCCTTCCAAAATTATTACAAGAATTCCGTGCTATGATATTCCTGCAAGGCAAACAGCAAACTTTTCACAATAATGTTTAAAGGAGAGGAAACAAAAATGTTGAAAAAAATAGGAATGGTTACTGCACTATCAACAGCATTGATATTCGGGGGAGCATTTCAATCGGCAGATGCATCAGCTGATGTTAATCATTCAGATGTATCCTATAAAATCTATTACTCTATTAATGGTGAAAATGGGAACTTTTCGAGTGGCAATATAGACGATGATAAAATTTATAACTTGGTGAATCAGATAATGAATCGATACCAAATTGATTGGAAGAATCCATTCAGCGAGCAACTAACAGAACAAGCTGTACCTAATGAGCAGAAAGAAGAGAAAGTAGAAAATCCAGTAGAAAAGGAAACCGTTGTGGAAGAACCGGTTAAACAGAAGCCAGTTGAAGAAATACCAGTAGTCGAGAAGCCAGTTGAACAACCAAAAGCGGAAGCACCTGTTCAGCAACCTGTACAAGAAAAAACAGAACCAACAGAAAAGAATCAGCAAGTTTCTCAGTTAAGTCAATTTGAGCAAGAGGTAGTAGAATTAACAAACCAAGAAAGAGCAAAATACGGTTTATCTGCTTTAGAAATTGATACAGAACTAAGTAAAGTTGCCCGTGAAAAATCAAATGATATGGCTGTAAATAATTATTTTGACCATAATAGTCCTGTTTATGGGTCGCCATTTGATATGATGCAAAGCTTTGGCATTTCTTATAACACAGCAGGTGAGAACATTGCTAAAGGTCAAAGAACACCTGCCGAAGTAGTAAATGCATGGATGAATAGTGAAGGACACCGTGCTAACATTCTAAATGGTAACTTTACCCATATTGGTGTAGGTTATGTTGAGAATGGAAATATCTGGACACAACAATTTATCGGCAAATAGTTCATATTAAACTGCATCCTACTTGTTTGACACGATCGAACAAGTAGAGGTGCAGTTTTTCTATGGCTAAATATAAAGGTGATGTAGACTGAATCTCTCGTTTGTTTCTACTAACCAGTACATATCATTATAATATTTTTATCAGGGTCACTAATGTTAAAATAAGCGAAATCATCGAATTGAATGATACTTGATTCTACTTGAAGACCTAACTTCTTAACATAAGCAAGAGATTGTTCAATATCATGTGTATGAAAATTAAACAATGGATACTTAGAAGGAACTATTTCTTTCTTATAACCTATTGGACCTGCATCCAAAGTTAGACCGGTGTAATGAGTAATACTTAAGTTATGAACAGGTTTGGATACTGTCGTTAAATCAATTGTCTGATTGAGTAATTGACTATACCATTTAACCGATTTCTCTAAATCGCTTACGTGAACAAAAATAGTGTTAATTTGGTTTTTGATTGGGCTACTCATTCTTTCGATTCTCCTCCTTTTTACTTACTTCCTAAAAATATTACATATTTTATTTTATCAGAAAAGTGGAAAATATAAATTGGATATGCAATTATATCGTACTTTATATTTATTGCGTTCCTTTGTATAATTAAATAGTTAATGAAAGGAGTCATCACATGATTCGCACAGTAGGAATTTACTTATACGCAGGATTGCTTGTTATTTGTACGGTATTTAAATTACAGAGAACAAAAAATAGATTAAAAAATCATCCAGCAACGATAACAGATGAAGAAGTGTTTGTTACGCCAAAAACTGTATCCCGAAAGGTTATTGAAAAGACAGGAACAACGGTTGAAGTAAAAGGCCAGGAGAAACTGCCTGAAGGGGCTGCTTTATTTGTTGCTAACCATCAAGGTTTATTTGATATATTGGCATTGCTCGGATACTTAGGAAAACCAATTGGATTTATTGCTAAAAAGGAGATTAAAAAGCTGCCAATCATCAGCAAGTGGATGGAACTCGTCTATTGTGTGTTTATTGACCGGTCTGATAGGAGACAATCAATGAAGGCAATTAATAGAGGTATTGATTATTTAAAAGCAGGGCATTCCATCGTGATTTTTCCTGAGGGAACGAGGGGAGAAGGTCGAGAAATTAATGAATTTAAACCTGGTAGTTTCAGATTAGGCCTTAAATCGAATGTCCCAATTGTTCCTGTTACTATTGATGGAACCTATCAAATGTTGGAAGGTTCAAACGGAAGGATTACTCCCTCGGCAATTACATTGTCAATTCATGATCCAATCTATCCTGAAACGTATACGGATATGAAAAGTGGAGAGGTTGCTTCAAAAGTACAAGCAATTATAGAAAATAGCTTAGTAGAATATGATATAGATACAAAAGAATTAGAGGTAGTAAGAACATGATAAGAGAAAAGAAGAGATAAGGACCTGTTAGTTGTCTTATCTCTTTTTTGTAGGATTATTTCAAATAAAGAAAGAAAAGATATTAGAGATGGCAAAAGTTACAGTTGGAAAGGATAATGATGTCGATACCCTTTATCGCTAACTAGCCTTTTCACAAAATCACAACAAGAACGACTCGATTATGTAGATATTCAAGGTAAGCTATGGAAGAAGATTTGCCTTCGTTTCTCATGCAATTTTTAACTGAATTTATACATACTATTATTAAGTGAGGTGGTTACCTTGGTACAAGGTGCTGTAAATCGAAATACAAAATTAACGGAAGAATGGCTTCAAAATTATGTGGATGACTGGGTAAGTTTTTACCATCGTCAAACAGAGGAAGGTGAGGTAGCCTCATACATACCGATTCTAAAAGAAGCGGACAAGAATCATCTTGGTATATCCATTATTAGTAAAAATGGAATAAACATTCACTCAGGAAATGTTGATATTCCTTTTACAATACAAAGTATTTCAAAGGTTTTTATGTTTATTGTGGCATGTATGGAAAGAGGTATTCCGTACGTACTCGATCGTGTAGATGTGGAACCAACTGGTGAAGCATTCAATTCCATCATGCATTTGGAAATGAGACAGGTTAAAAAACCTTTCAACCCACTTGTAAACGCTGGTGCAATAACGGTAACATCCATGCTTTATGGGGATACATCTGATCAAAAGCTGGAAGCCCTATTTCAATTATTTGAGCGTATGTTAGGTTTCAGGCCCAAATTAAATAAAGATGTTTACGAATCAGAGAGTGAAACCTCTGTAAGGAATCGTGCAATTGGCTATTATTTGGTAGAGTTGGGTTTCCTGGAGTCAGAACTTGAATTAACATTAGAAACGTATTTTAAACAATGTTCCATTGAAATAGCTACAAGAGATTTAGCACAAATGGGGATGATTTTAGCGAATGATGGAGAAGACCCAAAGACAGGATTGGAGATCATACCGAGACAGGTAGCGCGCCTAGCTAAAGCTTTAATGTTAACGTGCGGGATGTATGAAGCTTCAGGGAAATTTGCAGCATATGTAGGTATACCAGCAAAGAGTGGGGTTTCAGGTGGAATCGTTGCTGTAGCTCCACCAAGAATTAGGGAAGATGATTTACCATTTCTTGAAGGATGTGGAATTGGTGTTTATGGGCCAGCATTAGATAAGCAGGGGAATAGTGTTGCTGGAATACGATTACTTAGACATATTGCAAAACAATGGGATTTAAGTATTTTTTAAGGAGGGCGAGGAGATGTGTGGACGTTACACGTTATTAGCGGATGAATTAGAAATCTTACACGAGTTCGATATCGAGCACCCAATTGATTCCTATCACACCAGTTTTAATATCGCACCTGGACAAAATGTATTAGCGATTATTCATAATGGAAAAGAAAAGCGTGCGGGTTTTCTTCGTTGGGGGCTTGTCCCTTCATGGGCGAAGGATGAGAAAATTGGCTATAAAATGATTAATGCAAGAAGCGAAACAGCACATGAGAAGCCAAGCTTTAAACGACTAATGACACAAAAACGATGTTTAATTATTGCAGATAGTTTCTACGAATGGCAAAAAAATGATGGACAAAAGCAACCAAAACGAATAAGTCTTCAAAATAGAAAAGTATTTGCATTCGCAGGGCTTTGGGATAAGTGGGTAGATAAGGATAAAACCTTATTTACATGTACTGTTTTAACGAAAGAGGCTAATCCATTTATGCAGGAAATTCATCATCGCATGCCAATCATTTTACCAAAGGAAAGAGAAGATGAGTGGATTGCACCTGTGAAATTTAGGCCGGAGGAAGCAAATGCATTTTTACGTTCGGTTGAGACAGAGGAAATGACGGCCTATGATGTTGGTGATTATGTGAATGCAGCAAAAAATAACGATGAAATGTGTATTAAGCCGATTGCATAAATTAAGGAGGCATTATCCGAAAAGTGGATAATGCCTTGTTCTTTATGCGGACGTTACTCTTTCTGCTTTCGCCTTTTCTTTCTCTTCTCTAGCAACTTTCATAAATTTCTTTGTCTCGTATACGACTACTCCAGATAGTCCTAGTAAGCCGATTATATTAGGGATAGCCATTAATGCGTTCATTATATCAGCAATTCCCCATACGATATCCAATGTTTCAACAGCACCGTAGAATACAGCCAATACAAAGACTACACGATAATATGGAACCGCTTTGTCACTTAATAAATAGCTAAAACACTTTTCGCCGTAATATGACCAGCCGACAAGTGTCGAATAGGCAAATAATACAATTGCTATGGTAACGAGGTAACCACCAGTATCACCTAAGAAGTGGGTAAAGGATATATTGGTTAATGTGCCACTGTCTACATTTGCTCCTGCGTATAAGTTAGCCATAACGATGGTAATCCCTGTAATTGAGCAGACAATGATTGTATCTAGAAATACTTGTGTCATGGATACGAGTGCTTGACGTGCAGGATAATCCGTTTTTGCAGCAGCTGCTGCAATTGGAGCAGAACCAAGACCTGCTTCATTGGAGAACACACCACGTGCAACTCCCCAGCGGATTACGGATCCAAGTAATCCACCACCAGCAGCTTGTGCTGTGAAAGCGTCTGAGAAGATCAATCCAATAGCTGCTGGTAGTAATTCAATATTCATTACAATAATTACAAGTCCTGCTAGGATATAAAATAATGCCATAATTGGGACGAATAAAGCAGTAACCCTTCCAATACTTTTGATTCCACCTAAGATTACTAATCCTGTAAATACGGTAAGAACAATACCAGTTAGCCAAGTTGGTACATTGAACGATTCATTAAGGGCAGAAGATACAGCATTCGATTGCACCATATTCCCGATACCGAAAGCGGCTATTGCACCGAAAAGAGCAAAAAGTATAGCCAACCATTTTTGTTTCAAACCTCTTTCAATATAATACATTGGGCCGCCTGACATTTGGCCCTTACTGTTGATAACACGATATTTTACCGCTAACAATGCTTCTGAGTATTTCGTTGCCATTCCAAGCAATGCGGTAATCCACATCCATAAAATTGCACCAGGTCCCCCGAGTACAACAGCGGTTGCAACCCCAATGATATTTCCAGTACCGACCGTAGCAGCCATAGCAGTCGATAATGCTTCATAGTGGCTGATATCACCTTTCGATTCCTTGTCTTGGCGTTTCGGACTAAAGGCTAATTTTAACGCATAAGGTAATGTCTTAAATTGCATAAACCCTAGTCGAAATGATAAGTACAGCCCAGCGCCAACAATTAGTATTAAGGTTGGAGGTCCCCAGACAAAGCTGCCGACTTTTTCAATAAGCTCTTCCATGTTTTTTCCCCCTTCTTAGCATGATTTATATTCTATATATTAAAATATTGCTAAAATAATATAAAAATGTCAAGTAAAATTCTAAACTTTCTAAATTAACGGCATATAATATCTATTGTTTTATTCAGGGAACATCATATTTTTGCTTATCGTGTTATAAATTGCTTATAATAGAATTAAAAGACATAAGGGGATTTCGTATGATTCGTATTCTTTTTGTTTGTTTAGGAAATATATGCAGGTCACCAATGGCAGAGGCTATATTTCGTGATTTGGTGAAAAAGGAGAATCTTTCTGATAAAATGATAGTGGATTCTAGTGGACTAGGGGGCTGGCATGTTGGAAATACACCACATCAAGGCACAAGAGGTATCTTAGAACGCGAAGGAATCTCATATGAAGGGATTGTTGCAAGGCAGATTAGGGAAAAGGATTGGGATGATTTTGATTATATCATTGCAGGTGGATGAACAGAACATAGAAGAATTAAAAGCTTTAAGGAGCACAAAAGAAGGGTTTATCGTTGCAAAATTAATGGATTTTGTCGAAAATAGTAATGAAAAGGATGTACCTGATCCATACTATACAGGTAATTTTAATTACACGTATGAGTTGGTTTCAGAAGGATGCAGGCAATTATTAAATTATATTAAAAAGCAACATTCACTTACATAGAATAAAGGAGAGATTATTTTGGGTAGAAGTAGGTTAATTGTAGGTACTGTAATTGGAGCAGCAGTTGGAGCAGTTGTAGCATTATGTGATAAGGATACGAGAGAATATGCGAAACTTAAATTGAATGATGCGAAGACTAGTTCAGCTTATTACATAAAGCATCCATCAGAAGCAATAGAAAATGTTCGACAGACGATGGATAAACTAAATCAAAATATTTCTAGTGGAGCGGATAA
This sequence comes from Oceanobacillus bengalensis, assembly GCF_003628445.1. Lineage (GTDB taxonomy): Bacteria > Bacillota > Bacilli > Bacillales > Amphibacillaceae > Oceanobacillus > Oceanobacillus bengalensis. The sequence continues at coordinate 40,390 of NZ_RBZO01000021.1, read as the reverse complement.
TGCAATTAATGCATTGGAACAAGTAGAAGATACGATTGAAAAATTAACGAATAAAAACTAGAAAATAGATATAAGTTAGCTACATAACGAAGTAAAAAAATCGACATAAAGTCGATTTTTTTACTAATTAGGATTGTAGGAGCGAGTTTTGTGAATAATATCATGGGTTTTGGCAAGCTTTTATATAAACGAATTGATGACGTCGATATTTTTGGATTAGCCGCACAATTAGCCTATTTTTTCCTGTTATCTTTGTTTCCCTTTCTTTTATTCTTGCTTAATTTAATTGGTTATCTTCCAATAGATTCAAACATGGTTATAGAATTTATTGGTAATTACGCACCAAAGGAAATCATGGAGTTAATTAATACAAACATAAACCAATTGTTGAATGAGCAAAATGGTGGCTTATTATCCATTGGTATTATCGGAACGGTTTGGGCAGCGTCAAATGCGGTCAATGCAATCATGAAGGCATTTAACCGAGCGTATGAGATAGAAGAAAGTCGTTCATTTTTAGTCGCACGACTCATTGCAATTGTCCTAACAATTGCGATGGTACTTGTTATTATCGTCTCTTTATTACTTCCGATATTTGGTAGAATTATTGGGGAATATATTTTTTCGCTTTTCGGACTATCAGCAGGATTTCTGCAAGTTTGGGATGCAATGCGATGGGTTATTTCAACAATCGTATTCTTCATTGTTTTACTAGCGCTGTATAAATTGGCTCCAAATAAAAGGATCTATCTTAAAAATGCTGTTTGGGGTGCCATGTTAGGGACTGTATTATGGCAAATCGTTGCATATGGTTTTTCTTTTTATGTATCGGCAATTGCAAATTATTCTGCTAAATATGGTAGCCTGGGAACAGTTATTGTGCTTATGATTTGGTTTTATCTTTTTGGATTAATTATTATATTTGGTGGTGTTGTTAATGCTACTATCCGTCAATATAAGGAGCTAAAAAAGTGATGGTGTGGCTCTCGCTTACATGTATTAATGTTATGTGCTATCATTCGCTGCGACAGAATACTTCGCTTTCCGCGGGCATGCCTCAAGCCTCCCCACGGAAAGCGAAGTGTATTGCTAGAACGACGTATTTAGGGAAATTCTGAATTAAGTTTATATGCTTAACCCACTAATGAAAATAGTTTTAAAAAAATCTTTTAGAGAAGTTGCACGGTTAGTAGTTCCGATTCTTTATTATAATAGAATTCACTAAGGTCATCTGACTCAAATATTTCAAGCATTTTATCAAAGTCATTAGCTAGTTTATATTTGTAGAGGTTTTCTCTTTTTAACCAAAACACATTTCCTTCTTCTGAGGATGTAAGTTTGCCTTCAAATTTATTTGTTTTGTAAAAAAGGACTATGTAACGTTCATCCTCCGTTGTTTGAAATTGTTTCACACCGCAAAGTAAAGGTGACTTAATGGTTAAACCAGTCTCTTCATATACTTCGCGTATTACGGAATGCGAGAAAGATTCCCCCTTGTCCACATGGCCTCCTGGAAATGTAATGCCGGACCAGTTTGGATTCAATCTATCTTGTACAAGAATTCTTCCATTGTCATCATAAATCATACACATGTTTGTTAATATAACTTTTTCACTTCTGCCCATAAGTCCCATCCTTATTTTTAAAATGGTTGTTTTCGTAAGGTTTGCTGCTCTTAATTTTTTGTAGTTGATAGATAGTGTAGACTATTTGAATTCAAGCAATTAAGCTCTCGCTTACACTTATGATTGGTTTATGTCGTCATTCGCTGCGGCAGAATACTTCGCTTTCCACGGGCACGGCCTCAGCCCCCTCAGACGCAAAGAACGCTTCTTCCTGGTCTTCGGACACGTGCTGTTCCCGTAGGAGTCTTCGTATTCTGCCTCCGCTATGATACCTGCTCTAGATATTTTTATAGTTATAGTCCATATAATCACGTTTCGGACAGTTGTTTTCTGTAAAAAACAGCATATTTCTAATTTTAGACAAGTAGAGCAGGCACCTTAGTGGAGGAAAGACACGTAGACTCTTTGAAAAAGAAAATCACTTTTTCTGCGTGCGAAGCAAATGCTGACGAAGCTTTCCCTGTTCTGCGGGAGGATAGGCCTAGGTGAGACTACGTAGTGCGTTAGCACGAAGAAGGCTCACCAGCCGCCCGTGGAAAGCGAAGTGTGTTTCCGGAATGATGTGTTTTGCACAATACTGAATTAAATAGATCCGAAGTCTATACAAATAGTGTACACAATCTTTTAGAAAACAGCCTAAATTGTTTATTTCATTATAACAAAAACTCGCCTGTTTAGAGACGAGTTTTACCAACTATTTTAAAAGTCGCAGTCCATTTAATATTACTAAAATCGTACTTCCTTCATGTCCGATGACACCAAGTGGTAGGTCTAATATTTGTACGTAGTTTGTAAGTATAAGTATAAAAATGACACTTAAAGAAAAGATAACATTTTGTTTTACAATCCGATTCATTCGATTAGAAAGGGATATTGAATTGGTTATTTTAGATAAATCACTTTTCATAAGAACGACATCCGCTGTTTCTAACGCGACATCGGTTCCTTCGCCCATGGCTATACCAACAGAAGCACTTGCTAAGGCAGGGGCATCATTTATCCCATCACCAACCATTGCAATACTATCGTATTTATTTCGAAGTGCTTTTACATGTTCCACTTTCTCTTGTGGCAGGCAGTCTGCGATATAATCGTCAATCCCCGCTTCTTCTGCAACTGCTTTTGCCGTAATTTCATTATCCCCAGTGAGCATAACAGTATGGATGCCAAGATTCTTTAACTTCATAATTGCTGCCTTCGTTGTATCACGTACGGTATCTTTTAGAGCAAACACAGCAACAATGTCATCTTGCCTTTTTACAAAGACTACCGTTTTTCCTTCTGAAGCCAATTTTCCAGCAACTCCGTCTAAAAAGCTATTAGCATGTTCCATTCCAACAAAATCAGGTTTTCCGATTTCCCACTTTTTCTGATCAACAAATGCAGTGACACCATTTCCGCTAATATTCTTCATGCCGAAGACTTCGATTGGCTGGTTTGTATCCGTGTTTTCATTGCTATAGGTCGTGAGTGCCTGTGCTAATGGATGAGTTGATTCACTTTCGATAGCTCCAACAACACAAGTAATATAATCTCTATCAACATCCTTTTTAAAGTAAGCATCAGTTACTTTGGGTTTTCCATTTGTTAATGTCCCAGTTTTGTCTAAAGCAATTGCCTTAATATTACTTAGGTTCTCCATATGAATTCCACCTTTGAAAAGAACCCCTTTTTTAGCGGCATTGGAGATGGCAGACAAGGTAGCAGGTGAAATGGATGCAACAAGTGCACATGGAGAAGCGACAACCAGAAGCACCATTGCGCGGTAAATACTCTCAGAAAGTGACCAACCAAAGACAAGATATGGTAAAAACATCATAATTGCTACTACTATTAGAACGATATTTACATAAATGGCTTCAAATCGCTCGATAAAAAGTTGTGAGGGTGATTTTTCTTCTTGTGCATTCTGAACCATTTGAATAATTTTTTGAAATAATGTTTCGGTTGGTTTTGTTGTAATCTTAATGGTTAATGATCCATCAAGTGCGACCGTACCAGCATAAACTTCCGAATTTCTTACTTTATTAACGGGCATGGATTCCCCTGTAATCGCACTTTCATCAATGGAAGAGGAACCTTTGGTAATGATTCCATCTGCTGGAATTCTTTCTCCAGCACGTACAAGAATGATATCATCTATTTTTAATGATGAAACAGGGACGATGCTTTCCTTGCCACCTTCGATTAACAAGGCCTCTTCAGGCTGTAGTTCCATTAAGGAAGAGATGGCTTTGTTACTTTTATTGGTAGTGTATGTTTCCAATGCACCTGATAAAGCAAAAATAAAGATTAAGATAGCCCCTTCTGTCCAGTAACCAATTGCAACAGAGCCTATTGCTGCAAAAATCATGAGCATTTCTACATTTAAACGTTTGGATCGAATGGTTTCCGTTATGCCTTCCTTCGCTTTGGCAAATCCTCCAATACCAAATGTGACTAGATAGAGGACGACCCACATTGATTCAGATAGGTTATTTTCGAATAGCCAAGTGAATAATATTAGAAGACCACTGAATAATGCTGCAATTAACTCAATATGTTCTTTGCCTTTTAACAGAAAGTTACTTGACGGACCGTTCTTTGGATGGTGACTTTCTATTGTGCTCGTAGTCATGATTTATCCCTCCATTTACTAAATCTAATAATAATTAATATTTATTTATAATAATTATTAATAAGTATTTATTATTATATTAACATGGATGGTAAAGAAGTCAATATATAATATTCTTTTTGAAAGAAAAAGAGCCTCTAATTTTGAAGTGGGAAGTTCACACAACCAAGCGAAGCGTTTTTATACATCAATAAAAGCTCCATACATATGTTTGAGATGCTGCACATACTTCTTCAATCAACGGTTAATGGAAGTGCTCCTCAAATCGTTTATTTCTAAAGTTTTCAATCGTGTATATTTTTTCTGTCCTTAGAAAAAACTAGAGGAAAACACATGAAAAGGGATGACATCGATGAAGAAGATTCTACTTAGTGCATTAATTGTTATTGTTTATACGCTCGTGTCGCCAAATGCAAGCTTTGGAGAAGAAGAGAAGAAGAAGGAAAGTAAAAGTCCTTATGATATACCAAGCCATGTATTGGATATTTCGAAGGAGAACACCTACCCTAATTCAACCGAAGACCAGGAAGTCATTGAAGCTAGTGAGTTAACAAAAGAGTTAATTGGAGAAGTTAGCACTTCAATTGATAATCCTGATTTAATTAAAATGCTTAATGAAACAACATTAAAGCCCTCGCCGATTGCAATTGGCTATCGTGGCATGGTTTATTTAGGACGCTGGCCATTAAATTATGAATCACTTGAGACGAATATAAATTGGGAATACCAGGAGATTAATAAGAACGAAATCAATAATCTTGGTGGTGACGTCAATCAAGAAATGAATTATATTCAACAAGAGGAGAAAGAAATTTTAGGAGCATTAACAAATAAGATTTCCAATCCGGATGATATTAAGAAGATGATGTTACTAAAGGCGAAAGAGAAAACAAAATTGCCACTATCCTACAATACAGTAATTGGAAAAAACACGAAAAAGGATAACTCCTATAATATTCCTGCTGAAAAGTATGGATCTTTACAAGCTTATGCACCAGCAGTTAATGAAAAAGGGCAAGTAACATTTGGTGAAGTATATATTGAATTAAAAGGTTCTAAGAAGTCAATTGTTATCAAGAATGTAACAAAACAAGGAATTGGTGGTTGGATTCCAATTCAAGACCATGTATCCTTTTCTTTCCAATTAAAGTAAGGTAAAAACTCTGAGGAAATGTTCCTTGGAGTTTTTTGTGGTTCTGGGTTTTTATAAAAGCCTGTTTTCTAATAAATTGTTGTTAAATTCAATATTGATATAAACCTTATAAAATATCTTGGGAAGAACGCTCATTTCCTGAGAGAATATACCTCTAGATGGAGAGCAGGTCTCAGGAAGACCGCCGATATGCTGTTACCTCTTAACCTTGCCAAGCTAATAGGCATACGCTATACGGAATTACTTTAATTTGCAGGGGGAATTCCATGTATTATTACGCAAATCCATATGTTGTTTATCCACATTATTATCCGCGGTTAAATTCTTTACCAATTCAATATGTTCCTGTTCAATATAATGAGCATGAACAACAAACAAGCAACCAAAGACCTGAAGTGCAGTATCCAGAGGTAGATATCCATCAATTAGATATCTCTGCACGCAGATTCCAAGCACTTATGAAGCAGGCTGATTTGCTAGTAGATAAGATAGTAGAAGATCCAGTGTTTGCAAGGGAATTAATGAGTGCGGCGCAAAAGACAGACAAAAGTAAAGTTGAGGAGTTAATTGAATCAACAGGAGTTACAATCAAAACTGCAACTACCTTTACTCCAACTGGTATTCGAATACTATTAGATAACTCTGAGCAGGGTGGAGACTGCTGCGATTTACTAATCGCATTACGCTGGTAAATTATTTCTTAAGAGTACTTTCTTGTAAACGCGCAGATTACCCATTCCATCTGAGCGTTTTATTTTATTTAAGGGTTGATTTTTACGCTTTATTACTTTATCATAATGAAGTATTAAAGTATTTTGTTTAAGTATAGAGAGGGGAAGCTAATATGGAATGGGTCGTAATTGTTTCTGTACTAATTATGACAGTCCTTAGTTTATTAAAGGTAAATGTTATTATTGCAATTATTGCTGCTGGCCTTACTGCTGGAATGATGTCTGAGATGTCAGTGGTTGAATCAATAGAATTGTTTGTTAGTGGAATGGGGGGGCAATCCAGTACCGCGTTGAGTTATATTTTACTAGGAGCATTTGCGGTTGCGATTAGTTATACTGGGATAACTTCTATTTTAGTGAATTATCTTATCCGTGTTTTAACTGGTAAGAAAACAATGCTACTTCTCGTAATAGCAGGTGTTGCATCTTTATCACAAAACGTAGTACCAGTACACATTGCTTTTATTCCAATTTTAATACCACCATTATTAAGGTTATTCGATAAGATGCGTATGGACCGAAGAGCTGTCGCAGTATCATTGACGTTCGGATTAAAAACACCTTACGTCATGATTCCTGCTGGTTATGGGCTTATATTTCATGAGGCAATCCAAAAAGGAATGGTTCAAAATGGTGCAGATATCTCAATGGAAGATGTTGCATTATCCATGGTTATACCAGGACTAGGAATGATTGTAGGTCTATTTATAGCGATATTTATTACATATCGGAAAGATAAAGATTATGTTTCTGTTGAAGCTCCAATCGTGATGGAGGAAAAACCATCGATTACGTTTAATAAAAAACATGTCTTAACGTTGGTTGCTATTGCAGCAGCGTTTATTGTTCAAATTATTACTGGGAATTTGATTATAGGTGCGTTAACAGGTTTGGTTATGATGTTTGTATTACTCGTTGTTCCGTTTAGTAAAGGGGATACGATCATGACTGATGGAATCAAGATGATGGGGACCATTGCTTTTGTCATGTTGTCGGCATCTGGATTTGCAACAGTATTAGAAGAAACAGGTTCGGTAATTGCACTCGTTGAGTTATCTTCAGGTATATTAGGGGACAATAAAGCATTGATTGCATTTATACTTTTAATCATAGGTTTAGTTGTGACAATGGGAATCGGGTCTTCATTTGGTACGGTTCCAATCCTTGCAGCGCTTTATGTTCCGATCTGTATGGCAGCTGGTTTTTCACCGCTTTCAACAGCAGCACTAATCGGAACAGCAGGTGCCCTTGGAGATGCAGGATCACCAGCTTCCGATAGCACGCTAGGACCAACATCTGGTTTAAATGCTGATGGAAAACACAATCATATTTGGGATACATGTGTTCCAACTTTTATCCACTTTAATATACCTTTATTTATATTTGGTTGGATCGCAGCAATTATATTATAGGACACAACAAGCACCGTTCGACAAATCCCGACAAGTGACAGGCACCGAATAATTTTATGGAGACAGGGAAAGGTAAGATAAAAATAGGTGGGTTGTTATGTGTAAGAATATAATATCTTCAATTGTCGTTTTTCTTACCTTTACGATAGCAGTTTTGCAATTGGATACAGCGGCTGCTAGTGGGTATGGATGGGGATTCTCAAAGAATACCGAACATAAAGTGCCAGAGATTGGGAAGTACCAGGCGATGCTTGAGAAGTATGGTTCCTATTATGCTGATTTATCTGGTGATAAGGTCGTATACTTAACGTTTGATAATGGATATGAACAAGGGTACACGGATGAAATTCTCGATGTTTTGAAAAAGGAAAAGGTACCTGCGACCTTTTTTGTAACTGGGCATTATGTAGAAAGTGCCCCAGATTTAATCAACAGAATGGTAGATGAAGGCCATATTATCGGTAATCACTCCTATCACCATCCAGACTTCACGATAATGAACAAAGAGGCCATTCAAAAAGAACTTGAGGCATTAGAGGAAGCGGTAGCTGGAATTTCTGACCAAGATGACATCAAGTATATGCGACCACCTCGAGGGATGTTTAGTGAACAAACACTGAAGTGGGCTAATGAATTAGGGTTGGTACATGTATTTTGGTCATTAGCTTTCTCGGATTGGCAGACCGATAATCAAAAAGGGTGGCAATATGCCTATGACCAAACAATGGCACAAATACATCCAGGTGCAATTATTTTGCTCCATTCTGTGTCATCGGACAATGCGGATGCATTGGAAAAAATCATTCAGGAATTAAAAAAGGAAGGCTATACATTTAAAAGCTTAGATGATTTATTAATGAAGGATATTCTTCCAGATGGATTTATAGGGCTATAATAAAGAGAAGCGGGGCAGGGATAACTGTCTCGCTTTTCTCTGTATAGAAAATTAGGTATAGTATGGGTAAAAAGGGGGGCGAATGTATGTGGACGGAAAGAATTACGTTATCTACGCTGTATGATTTTGACTATACATTATATCGTTTTTCATTTGACCCAATCATTACCGTGGACAGAGAAGAACGGTCTGTAAAGGTGCCTGTTGTTTTTCTTGAAAGGAAACATATTGTGGAAGTAAAAGCAGTAGGAACAACAGAAAAACCAGCATTTATCATTACAAGTGATGAGGATGCTAGGAAGGATTCGATTATTAGCTATATTTACGATCTTTTTCAGTGGGATTTTGATCTAAACAAGGTAGGAGAGCATTTTAAGGGCACCAACCTAGAGGAACTTTTTCATACCTATCCAGGAACCCCAATCGTTAGGGAGTTTGACCTTTTCTATTGCCTGATGAAAACGATCATCCATCAACAATTAAACATGAAGTTTGCATATGTTCTTTCAACTAGATTTATCGAAAACTTCGGTGAAAAGATTAATGGTGTGTGGTTTTATCCATCGCCTGAAAAAGTAGCAAATATCGAAATAGCGGCGTTACGTGAATTGCAATTTAGTGGAAGAAAAGCGGAATATGTTATCGACACTTCAAAGATGATAGCTAATGGTGAAGTTAATTTAGAAGAGATGGGAAAGAAAACAGATCAAGAAATTCTACAAGAAATGGTGAAGATACGTGGTGTCGGGCCATGGACGGTTGAAAATTGGATGCTCTTTGGTTTAGGCAGGAAAAACTTATTCCCAAAAGCGGATATTGGTATTCAAAATGCGGTTAAGAGATTATTAGCGATGGATAGGAAGCCCACGATAGAGTCGTTGACTGATATGAGTAAGTTATGGGGCCCATACAGGAGTTATGCGTCATTAACATTGTGGCGGAGTATTGAATAAGAAAAAAATCTGGGATTTAACTGAAATGTTCCTCACCAAAGACGAACGATTGTAGAATAGGAAGCTTTGAATGTTAACTTTTTATAACGAAATTCATTGTTGATGCAAACTTTGGACTTATTAAGAATATCATAAATCGGAGCAAATCTCGCCGTCCGAGATCGCTCCGGGCGGATGCTTTCCGCGGGCACGGCACAAGCCTCCTCGTGACGCAAAACGCTTCTTCCGGGGTCTTCGGAAACGTGCTATTCCCGCAGGACAAGGAAGACTTCGATAGCGTAATATCTTCATGAGAAAAAGTGCTTTTCTTTTTCATGGAGTCACCGCTCTCCACTTATCCGGAACGGTGTGTTTAGAATTATTCTGAATTAAAGAAATCAACAACAATCTATACAAAATCCGAAGTAACATGAATTGTTATGGGGAATTTTAAAGAATAGTTTGGACTACACCTTAGTAAAACACGATTGTCTAAGCCTCTTTTTAATGGAGTGAAATAATATTTTTAAAATATAATAATTTTTGTTATAATTTAAATAATCCAAAATAAAGGAGTAATGCAAAATGAAACGTGAAGATTTGATCGCTCCGAAAGACTATAATATCGTGATGGAAGTAGAAAAGTTTGCTCATGATTCAGAACGGAAAGCAATTATTTGGGAAGATGAGCAAGGGAATACCCGAGAAATTACATATCAACAACTTATGAAAAATGTGAATAAAATTGGTAACGTTTTCAAGCGTGAGGGATTGAAAAAGGGAGATAAGATTCTCATCATGATTCCTCGAATGATTGAGGCATATGAAACCTACTTAGCTGCGTTGAAAGCGGGGTTGATTATCATTCCAAGCTCTGAAATGTTAAAGACAAAAGACCTTCAGTATCGAATCGCACATGGAGAAGTGAAAGCAGTTGTGAGCTTCTATCCGTATACAAATCAGTATGTAGGTATTACGGAATATGATACATTAATTAAGTTTTCAGTTGGTGGGCCATCTGGAGATTGGCTATTCTTAGACAGGTTAAGGGATGAAGCCTCTGAACAGTTTGATTTAATACATACAACACGTGATGATATTGCATTTTTACCATATACATCTGGAACGACTGGAAATCCTAAAGGTGTTGTACATACACATGGTTGGGGATACGCGCACTTACAGACTGCACCTGAAAATTGGCTTTGTGCAGGTGAGGGTGATAAAGTGTGGGCAACAGCAGGCCCTGGTTGGCAGAAATGGATTTGGAGTCCGTTTTTATCCGTCCTAGGAACAGGTGCAACTGGTTTTATTTATAATGGGCAGTTTAATCCAAAGAGGTACTTGAGTTTATTACAGGACAGGGAAATTAATGTGTTATGCTGCACACCAACAGAATATCGATTACTTGCAAAAGTTGATAATCTAGATGATTATCAATTGCCGGCTCTTCACAGTGCCGTTTCTGCAGGGGAACCATTAAATGTAGAAGTGATTGATACTTTTCGTAAATACTTTAATGTAACGGTTCGGGATGGCTATGGACAAACGGAGAACACGTTACTATTAGGTGTGATGAAGGATATGGAAGTGAGACCTGGATCAATGGGGAAACCAACACCAGGTAACGAAGTAGAAATAATTGATGAAGATGGTGTTCCTGTTCCTACAGGTGTTATTGGCGATATTGCAGTTAAATTAGATAGCCCTGCACTTTTTAAAGAATATTATAAAGATACGGAAAGAACGAACATATCAAGACGAGGCGATTATTATATTACCGGCGACCAGGCAAGGAAGGATGCAGACGGATACTTTTGGTTTGAAGGCAGGAGAGATGATATCATTATTAGCTCTGGCTATACGATCGGGCCATTTGAAGTAGAAGATGCTTTAGTAAAACACCCATCCGTTCAGGAATGTGCGGTTGTTGCTAGTCCAGATGAAATTAGAGGAAGCATTGTGAAAGCATATATAGTGTTGAAAGAAAATGTAGATAAAACAAATCCAGAATTGGTGAAAGAATTGCAGGATCATACAAAAGCACTCACTGCACCGTATAAGTATCCCAGGGAAATTGAATTTTTAGAAGAATTACCTAAAACAACGTCAGGTAAGATTCGGAGAGTGGAACTAAGACAGAAAGAAAAACTGAAGAAGTAAGCTGGTTGCAGGTGAGGGCATATTGTTCTCACTCTTTTTTTAGAACGAAAAAAATGAAACAAAACACTTGAAAGTCAAAAAAGGTCAGAGTATAATAAAGTCATAAGGTCAAAGAAAGTCAAAGTCAAATTTGGTTCTAGTCCTTTAGAATTTAAGAAAGTTGGTCACGTTATTGCCTATACGAGGGAAGGCCGGTCCAGCTTCAGCACCCAGCAACTAGCGAGACTTCCCTCACCTTATGACACGATAAGTCAACATCGGCTCAGGTTATAAGGAAGGCCGACTAAAGCGGGTTTACGCCAACGTCGGCATACCCCCATAAAGGGGCATGTTTCCTTTATCTCCTACGTAGGAATGTTCGATTAAATCGAACCACCCACACACTACGTGGGCGCAGTCCGTACGTTGCTAAACGGGTGCTTACGCTTTTCATTATAAGAGGAGGAATGGAAAATGCTATGTCAAAAATGTGGAGTTAATGAAGCGAATGTGAATGCATCGATGCAAATGAATAATCAAAGAATGGAAATGCATCTCTGCAACGAGTGTTTTCGTGAAATACAAGGTCAAGTTATGAATCAATCAGACCTTTTCTCGGGATTCCCATTTGCAGGTGCAGACGCATTTTCAAATAATTTTTCTTCCGAGGGTCATGCACAAGGAAATACAAATACTCGGACAAGACAAAAGCAAACAAAGAAAAGAAAAGGCCTAATCGATCAATTAGGTAAAAATATAACGGATTCCGCAAGAGCTGGAGAAATCGATCCAGTTATTGGACGAGATATTGAAATAAAACGAGTAATTGAAACACTAAATAGAAGAAATAAAAATAACCCTGTACTCATTGGGGAACCTGGGGTAGGTAAGACCGCTATCGCAGAAGGATTGGCTGTTAAAATTATTGAAGGAAATGTTCCTACAAAATTATTAAATAAAGAGGTTTATCTATTAGATGTTGCATCGTTAGTTGCAAATACAGGCATTCGTGGTCAATTTGAAGAACGTATGAAGAAATTGATTGAAGAGTTAAGAACACGTAATGATGTTATCGTCTTTATCGATGAAATTCACCTATTAGTTGGTGCTGGTACTGCAGAAGGATCACAAATGGATGCCGGAAATATTTTAAAACCTGCGTTAGCACGTGGAGACCTTCAAATTATTGGTGCAACTACATTGAAAGAATATCGTAAAATCGAAAAAGATGCAGCACTTGAACGTCGTTTGCAATCAATTATTGTAAAGGAACCTTCTATCAGCGATGCAATCAAAATTATAGAAGGTATCAAAGATCGTTATGAAAAATTCCATGATGTTCGTTACTCTGATGAAGTAGTAAAGGCATTTGTTACACTTTCTAGCCGTTATATTCAAGACAGGTTTTTACCAGATAAAGCAATTGACTTAATGGATGAAGTCGGCTCACGCTTAAACTTGAGGAACTCTCAAGGAGACTCTGAATCCATTAAGAATCGATTATCCGAGATTACGAAGGAAAAACAACAAGCGGCTGAAAAAGAAGATTATGAACGGGCTGCAAATCTTCGTTATCAAGAAATACAATTACAAAAACAATTGGAGAAAACAACAGATAACGAAAAAATTGTTGATGTAGCTATTTCAGATATACAATTAATAATTGAAGAAAAAACAGGTATCCCAGTAACAAAAATGCAAACAGATGAACAAGAAAAAATGAAAAATCTTTCTATTGATTTAAGCAAAAAAGTAATTGGTCAAGACGAAGCAGTTAACAAGGTAGCGAAAGCAATTCGCCGTAGTCGTGCAGGCTTGAAATCAAAATATCGTCCAATCGGTTCCTTCCTATTTGTCGGACCAACTGGTGTTGGTAAAACAGAATTAACGAAAGCCTTGGCTGAGGAATTATTTGGATCAAGAGATGCACTTGTTAGACTAGATATGAGTGAATACATGGAGAAACACGCTGTGTCTAAACTGATCGGCTCTCCTCCAGGATATGTTGGACATGAAGAAGCAGGACAGTTAACAGAACGTGTCCGTAGAAATCCATATTCCATTATTTTGTTAGATGAGATTGAAAAAGCACATCCAGACGTACAAAATATGTTCCTACAAATTATGGAAGATGGTCATTTAACAGACTCACAAGGTAGAACCGTAAGTTTTAAAGAAACGGTAATTATTATGACTAGTAATGCAGGTACTGGTGCAAAACAGGTTAATGTTGGTTTTAATAGTGCGGCACATGAATCTGTTTCTACCCTAGAAATGTTGAGTGATTTCTTCAAACCAGAATTCTTAAACCGCTTTGATGCAATTGTTAACTTTAATCAATTAAGTGAGGATAACTTAATTAAGATTGTTGATTTGATGCTTGCTGAATTAGAAGAAAACATTGAGGAAAATAACATTGCAATTTCCATTACAGAGGATGCAAAACGTGAACTTGTAAAATTAGGCTTTGATGTTCGCTTCGGTGCAAGACCATTGCGCCGCGTCATTCAAGATAAAGTTGAAGATGCGCTGACAGACCTAATATTGGAGGACGAGAATGTCTCGAACGTTTATGTAGATGTTGTCGATGGAGAGATTGCGGTTCAAAAAGCATAATGATTGGCTGTTGTATGGAGGCCCCGCTGGAGTTAGCGGGGTCTTTCTGTGTTAAGAAGAGTAAAAAATCGCGTTTCGCTGAAGTTCATAGCTATTTCGCCAAAGTTCACAGCGATTTCGCTGATGTCCACATTCAAATCGCCAAAGTTCACAACGAAATCGCTGAAGTTCACAATTACAAAAGAAAATCTGTTTACATCAATTTCTCCTTTTTTCATCCACAGAAAAAAACAAACATAAAACAGCGCAAGCATGGCAAACTAAATAAACAAAATTTCGCTTACGAAGGGTGTTTAGATGAGAAAGTTGGTTCATAGCTTTGTCATGATTTGTATATTATTATTTCCTATTTCTATTTATGGTGAAGCGAAAGATGAAATGAGGGTTCATTTTATTAATGTTGGACAGGGTGATAGCATTTTAATTCAAACACCCCAGGATAAAACGATACTGATTGATGGCGGACGACCTGAAGCAGGGAAGAAGGTTGTTTCTTACTTGGAGAAGCTTCATATCAAGAAAATTGACCTGCTCGTTGCAACACATCCTGACTATGATCATATTGGTGGGTTAGTAAAAGTAATGAGGGCTGTTGAGGTCAAACAAATACTAGATACAGGGAAAATACACTTTACAAAAGCTTTTGCAAGATATGTGAATGAAATCCGTAAACAAGGGATTCCAACAAGCATAGCAAAGGAAAGCCAAAATATTATAGTTGATCCAGAGGTGAAGATAAAAGTATTAAATGCACACAGGAAGAATAAGAACAATAATGAATCTTCCATTGCACTACAGGTAAGTTATGAGGATATTGATTTTTTATTAATGAGTGATGTAGAAATAGAGCAGGAGGAAAAACTGCTTAAAAAGTACCAACTCGAATCAGAAATTATAAAGGTTGCACATCATGGTTCAGATACGAGTACATCCTTTAAATTCTTACATGCGGTAAAACCGCAAGTTGCCATATTAACGTATAGTGTAAAAAATGATTATGGTCATCCAGTTGAAAGAGTAATCGAGAATTTGGATAGAGTGGACGCAGATGTCTACTCGACGGCTGTATATGGAGATGTCGTTATTACTACGGATGGGGAGGATTTTCTAGTTTTACCTGACCGTAGTCCGTTAGATAATATACGGGAGAAACCAGCTTAGATTCGTAAGTTCGCTGAAGTTCACAGTGGTTTCGCCATAGTTCACAGGAGTTTCGCTGAAGTTCATCAGATAATCGCCGAAGTTCACAACTTGTTCGCCAAAGTTAACAAATAAACAGTAGCAACTACGAAAAAGAGCAACAAAAGTATAAATAAAAGACAGATAATTTGTATTCTAATACAAATTATCTGTCTTTTTGGTATACAATACGATATAAAAGTGATATCATATTAATATAATAATAAAATCACTATAGGATGGTGTATGTAAATGATGAATGAAAGAAAAGCTTGGTCGATGAATGGTTTTATTGGGATAGTGATTATCGCTTTGCTTTTGGCTGGGACAGTGTTAAGTTTTTTTGAAGAACAGTTTATTTTGGGCGGGATATTGCTTGTATTGGCGGTCACATTGGCTTCTGGTATAACACTAGTACAGCCGAATCAATCGGTTGTTGTCATTTTCCTTGGTAAATACATGGGTACAATTCGTCGTGAAGGGATTACACTTACGATTCCATTCTCAATAAGAAGAACAATCTCACTACGCGTAAGGAATTTTAATAGTAATCGTTTAAAAGTAAATGATGTTAACGGGAATCCTATCGAAATTGCAGCAGTTATTGTTTTTAAAGTAATAGATGCTGCAAAAGCAGTATTTGATGTGGATCAATATGAAAAATTTGTTGAAATTCAAAGTGAAACAGCAATCAGAACGGTTGCGACAAAATATCCTTATGACACGTTCGAACATGAAGAACTGACATTACGTGGGAATGCTGAGGAAGTTTCATCAGAGTTAACAACGGAATTACAGGACCGTTTAAAAGTAGCAGGGGTTGAAGTAATTGAGGCAAGATTAACGCATCTTGCGTATTCAACAGAAATTGCCCAAGCAATGTTGCAGCGTCAACAAGCAAGTGCGATTATTTCTGCACGTAAGCAAATTGTTGACGGTGCTGTTGGAATGGTCCAAGATGCAATTGAGCGTATTGAAAAAGAGGGGATTGTTGAGTTGGATGATGAACGAAGAGTCGCAATGATTAACAATTTGCTTGTCTCTATCGTATCGGATCACGGGGCGCAACCTGTAATAAACACTGGCTCACTATACCAATAAAGAAGGGGTTTTATGGCTAAGAAAAAGAACTTCCCACTAAGAATCGATCCGAAGTTATATGATGTTCTTGAGTCCTGGGCAAAAGATGAATTTAGAAGTGTAAATAGTCATATTGAATTTTTGCTTCGTGAGGCAACGAAAAAAGCTGGAAGAACACCTAAAAAACAAAATGAAGACGAGTAACTATGAAATAGCTTAGGAAACTAGGCTATTTTTTTATTTTTAAGGCTGTTTTTCATAATGTTTGTTGTTTTTTTTCTTCGAACTTGATATAAACGGTGGACTAAGTGAAGGATTTTGCATAGTCATACCGTTCCGGAAAGACACTTCGCTTCATTTCCGCGGGCGGCTGGTGAGCCTCCTACGTGCTAACGCACTTCGCAGTCTCACCTAGGCCTGTCCTCCCGCAGGAGTCTTCGTGTCTTTCCTCCACTAATAAATGCTCTCTGATCAAGCAAATTATATAGTTTAGCACTATTATGGTTGTTGATTGGAGCGGAGGGCAGTCGACTCCTGAGGGAAAAGCACGTGTCTGAAGACCCCGCAGTGAGCGGTCTTTGCTCGTAAGGAGGGCTGAGGCCGTGCCCGCGGAAAGCATACTTCCCGTAGCGGAAATCAACGTGCACTTAGTGACAGTTTATATAAATAGAGTAATTAACAATAATCTTTATGGGACCATAATTTCACAAAATACATTGACAATTCAATCAGATTGTTATATGGTTAGTTACATAAGTAATTAACCGATTAACGAAGGAGCCTATTATGAAAAACAGATTAGATGACAGCAAACCAATATTCCTTCAAATAAAAGAGCAAATAGAGGACTCCATCATCAATGGAAATATACATGCTGGCGAAAGAGTACCATCAACGAATGAATTTGCGGCTTATTACAAGATTAATCCAGCTACAGCAGCTAAAGGGATTAATGAGCTCGTTCATGAGGAGATTCTATTTAAGCGGAGGGGTGTTGGCATGTTTGTTACAGAAGATGCGAAAGAGATTTTAATCGAGAAACGGAAGCAATCTTTTTATGAAAATTATATGCTTCCACTGAAAGAGGAAGCTCAGAAATTACGAATAAGTGCCGAAGAATTACGAGAAATGGTGAATAGGGAGGATGCATTTGATGAAGATTGAAGTGAAGAACCTATCGAAAAAATATCGGAATAAGGTTGCACTAAACGATATTTCGTTTTCACTGGAAGAGCCGAAGATTTATGGATTACTTGGTAGAAATGGCGCAGGAAAAACAACCTTCATGGATATATTATCAGGGCAAATTCTAGAAAGTGGTGGTGAAATATTAATTGACGGTGAAAATCCGTTTGATAATCAACGCTTAACCGAGTCTATTTGTTTAATTAAAGAGGGCCAGAATTTCAAGAAGGATTTAACGGTCAAAAATGTCCTTAAAATTTATTCGTATTTTTATCCTAACTGGGATCAAGGACTTGCGGAATCTTTAATTGATGAATACAATCTCAACCCGAATTCCAAGGTAAAAACATTATCGAAGGGAATGGAATCGGCACTTGGAATTACGGTTGGTCTTGCAAGTAAGGCACCGATTACGATTTTTGATGAACCATATATTGGGCTTGATGCGCCATCTAGAAAGAGATTTTATGAAATAATGCTTGAGGAATACCAGTCCGCACCACGTACGATTATTTTATCAACACACTTAATTGATGAAGTTAGCTTATTGTTTGAAGAAGTACTCATCCTAAGTGAAGGTTCTTTAGTGTTACAAGAGGAGTCAGAGATCCTACGTAATAGCACAATTGCCATATCGGGGACGATTGACGAAGTAGAGCAATTTATCGAAGGAAAAGAAGTCATTGAGAAAAAGACGTTAGCTGGAATGATGACAGCATATGTATACGGGACAGTAGAAGAGGCGAAAATGCATGGATTGGATGTAGAAGGTGTTCCAATTCAGGAATTAATGATCTATCTAACAGAAAGAAAGAAGGGGGCGTAAAGTTGTGGGCAGACAAATTAAAGGGCTACTTTATTTTTTTGCAACAGATATTCGTCATTCACTAATGATATTTTGGACAATTTTACTGAGTATCTTAGTTGTTTCACTAAGTATTTCCTACTTCTTACTAAGTGTTGAAGGGGCAGAATATTATTTAAGTTTATCGGTACCTATCTATATTTATTGTTCTATTTTAGGCTTTATTACGGTAAAAGAAAGCATTCCATTTTCATTAAAGATGGGTGCGACTAGAAAGAATTTATTCATTAGTCTTGGGATCTTCTTCCTTGTATTAGCTGTTGCTAAGTCTATCTTTGCAAATATAATCCATGCGTTAACGTTATTATTTACAGATGCAACTAATATTCATATTTTTAGATTTATCCATCCAGCTGCGATGTTAGAAGATACATGGGCAAACAGGGTAATTATTGATATTGCGATTATGTTTCTCAGTTTTTCCGTAATGTTTCTCATTGGTTTATTATTTTACAAGTATGGGTTAGCAGGTGGTGGAATTGTTTCAGGGGTAGTTGTTGTGGTATTGCTATTCGGAATTGCGCAAGGTTGGCTAATCGACTTCTTCGCTGATGTTTTTCGTACAATGGATTTGACACTCTTTATTCAGATGATTGGAATTGGAATGGTTGTGTACCTATTATCGTTCATTTTCATGAGAAGAATCACAACGGTGAAGGCAAAATAAAAATTAGGACTGATGCTTTATTAAGGCATCAGTCCTTTTGATTTCACTGAATTAGCTCCTTCGTTTTAAAAATATAAATCGATAAAATGAGTAAAACGATAGATATAGCGACTGTTACGATGGATGTTCCGACTAGCTGTGATGATATGTCATCCGCCCGTACCATTTCAAAAATATAATTAGAGAGATTATTCGGGCTCCATTCAAGATACGTGCCAAATATTTGTGTGACAATACTCATCACCACAATAGTTAAAATGGAAAAGAAGGCGACCAGTCCTGGTGTTTTGAAGAAAGTATTGTAGAAAATCGATAGTGTCACGACAAAGAGCAGCCAAGTACCATAGAATAAAAGGATAAATAAGAAGCTTGTGAAAGATAAATCTCCAAATAATAAATTGATATAATACCAGCTAGCAAACATACCGACGGCAAATGCAACTAAAATAAGAAGAAGATGTGCAGCCCACTTTGCAGAAATATAGTTTTTATATGCAACAGGCTTTACTAAAATAAGTTCAGCTACACCATTTTTAATTTCACCAGCAATGGTCCCCATCGATGTTAGTACGATGATTAATACACCAAAACTACTAAACTGCCCTAAGCTCATCGCTACTACTTCAGCGGGTGCGGGTTCAGGCATTTCGATAATTGTTCCCTCTGGAAGACCACCAACAGCATCAATAATTTGTGGCATATAATACGTAGAAAGCGGGTCTGTAATAGCAAGTAGAATAAATACTAAGGGCACCCAAATCCACTTTTTGTTTCTCCAATTTTCTGTCATTTCTTTATTGAAAAGTGTCATCCATTGCATCATTGATTCACCACTTTCATAAACATGTCTTCAAGTGTTGCGCGATTTAATGTAAAACTTAACAGTGGCCAGTTTTCCTTTGACACTAGTGCTAATATTTCTCGTCTAGCAAGCTGGATGTCTGTTGCGGAAACATATAAAGCATTGCGTTCGATATAGCTACCCGTTGTACTTGCGATTTTCTCAACCTTCTTCTGATATAGATGCAAATCAGTTTGAAATTCTAGTTTAATACTGGATGTTTGATATTTTTCACGAAGCTCTATCATCGAGCCAGATTCGACGATTTCCCCATCACGAAGAAGGAGTAATTCATCACTCACTTCATCAGCATCAGTTAAAATATGGGTTGAGAATAGAATTGTCATTTCTTCTTTTAGTTCACCCATTAATGTTAAAACTTCTCTACGGCCAATTGGGTCTAATGAAGAAACTGGTTCATCTAACATAAGGATTTCGGGCTTATGGATGATTGCTTGGGCGATACCTAATCGCTGTTTCATCCCACCAGAATATTTTCCAATCAAAGTATTTTTGGCGTCTTCTATTCCTACTTTAAGTAAAAGACTTTCTGCACGATTTCTGGATTCCACTTTGGAAAGATTCGAAAGCCTACCGCTGTATATAAGGAATTCTAGTCCTGTCATCCAAGAGTGAAAGACAGGATATTGTGGTAGATACCCAATCTTGGACCTAAAATCACTACCTACTTCCATGTTTTGAAAAGTAATTGCACCTGATGTGGGATCAAGTATTCCTGCAAGTATACGAAGAATTGTCGTCTTCCCAGCTCCGTTTGGCCCAATTAATGCAATGCATTTGTTTTTCTGGAATGTAAAGCTAATATTATTGACGGCTGTCTTTTCTTTATAGCTTTTTGTTAAATGATGGGCAGTTAGTAATCCCATTTAGTTACGCCTCCTTCCAAATAGGAAATAAACAACAGGTCCGACGATGTTAATAAAGACAATGATACAAAACCACATCCATTTTGGACCTCTGAAGTTGTCTGCCTTTGCCCAGTCAAGAATTGCAAAGATAAGTAATAAACCTTGTATGAAGAAAAGCGGGGCAATAATACCCCAGTTAATGTTTTCAAGAAATTCTTGCATGATGATAACCTCCTGTATATGTGCTTGAATTTACATTCCTAAAAATTGTGGTATTCCAATGAATAAACCGATAATGGCGATAAGGATAATCCAGACTAATGGCCTTGCACAGTTAATCGTCCAGCCAACACCAAAGCGTTTTTCTAAAAACAAGGATGGATCATTTTTATTAAAATAAAATTGTCCAAGCTTCCAGTACCTGTCATCGTCCCTGTTGATTGTCGTATCAGTAGTTGAATTTACTCCTTTAACACGACTGCCACCTTGACCAGTTGTTACTGCTAGGAAAAGTGCAGCTAGAAGAATGAATGCTGTAACGACGAGAGAAACAATCGTAATGATTCTCTCATTTGTTGAATAGATAAAAGAGAGCTGGATCACTGAAAATAATAGTGTTAAAGCAAAACTAGAAACAATTGAAAATGCTGACCATCTTCGTCTAAAAATAACATTCTTTCTAATCGATTCTTCTGGATTATCAGGATTAATCTGCTGTTTTGCCTGAGCAATAATGATATTAATGAAGATAAAGAGTAGATTTTGATAGATTGTCATAATTGGCAAAATCAAGACAGAACGATAAGATTTTGTCGCCCAATTTGTTACTTCTCCTTCAAAATTATATTGCATTGGGATCAGCTCAGGAATACGTTGATAGTTTTGAAAAGTGATGATGATAAGTCCGACAGTAACGAGTATCGGGATTATAAACCATCCATAGGAATAGGTTAGTTTATTTTGGCGGAACCTGATGTCAACAAATACATGTTGCGTTTTCTCTTTTGCCCAGTTCTCCTGCTCTTTGAATGTTTTCATTTCTTTATGGAACTTCAGATATATAATAAAATTTATTATTAAAAATGAGACAACGATTACAGCAAAATAGATGCTTGTTGCTTCTTCAGTTGTTGCAGTTAAACCTAAAAGCATGAAAGCAGCAATCCCTATAATACTTAGAATGGTTGTATATCGCGCGTATTTATTCCGCATTGTTTGGAGCTTGGGATGGTGAAAGACTTCTTCTGGTATTGTTACGCCGAAGCTCTCCGTCTTTCGAGTCCAAAAAGGCATGAAAATCGAAAGAATAAAGAAAGGTACAAGCATAATAAGGAGAAAAAACATTAGTATATTTTCCATTAACTGTCACCTTCTTCATTGTAAAATTCAGCAAAAATACTGCTACAGTATTTAATAAATTCTTCTTCGCTTAAATCCCTACAAACGGAATCAGCGATGAACGGTCTCAAGTTTGCTTTTAATTTTTCTTTGTATGCTCCGTCTGCTTTTGGTACACCATCAGGATTAATGACGACGCCTTTCTGCCTATGAATTAAAATGTAGCCATCTTGCTTTAAATGCTGATATGCCTTATTTACGGTATGGAGATTGATTCCAATATCAGCGGCCATGGATCTGACAGATGGTAACGATTCGCCAGGGTTTAATTGCTTCTTGGCAATGCCTTCAATAATCTGCTGCTGTAATTGAATATAAATGGGTTCGGCGTTTTCTAAATCTAGTTGAATAAGCATTTTAATTTCACCTACTTTTATTGTATGCTTGTTATATTTATAGTATAACAGATGGAACGATAATCAAGCAATAGTAATGTTGAAAAAGTAAGTATTAAACTTATACACAGTAAAAGGGTTATTATTTCAATAATAAACCGATATATCCACATTACCCACAGATTAATCAACAAATTGACTTAACTTTCTGTGTATAAGTGAATATATAATTGACAAGGCTTTCATTAACTTGTCAATAAATTTTGAATGTTTGTGGATAACTAATGGGGATAAGTGAGAAAGGGTTACTGGGAAATGTATTGACAAGCAAAAAACACTCAGAATTCTGAGTGTTTTTTGTCTGTTGTTACTATTAACTTCGGTTTCCTTTTTGGGAGTGCTGCTTGTAAACGCGATCTGCCTTTTTAAAATCCTTTTGGTATAATACTTCCTGGGTACTGTTTAATATTCTGTCACGGTGAGTTGAGTTATATTTTGTCATGATAATCCCTCGCTTTTTAAACCTATCATTACCTTTGGAGGTAAAAATATACATTCAAAATGGTAATAAAAATAGTCTGTTTTTTATTTTAAATGAAGCTAGACTCTCGGTAGGGTTATCTTAGTATGAGGTCGACTAATTTAGGAAACTTCCTCACCAGCAGATGCGGCATCGATGGCAGCAAATTGCTTGTAAGCAGCATAGTGTTCTTTTGTAATAACAAACAGATCATAAATATCGTCGTTGTTATTAATCTTCTCATATACTTCACGATAGGTTTCATTTGCAAGTGTTACGTAAGGTAATTTTTTAGCTGCTTTTAATGAGCGAGTATTTGTTTTTCTAACCTTCATGAAAATACCATCAATTTGATGGGAAAAGAATAATTCATCGAAAAATTGCTCTTTTGCGTGTTTGTTATAGCCTTTTCCGAAATACGGGCTACCAATCCATGTAGCTAAAAATCCATAGTTCTTGTCAATATCGAATAGATTAATTGTACCAATCGGTTGTTGATATTCGTCTAAAATGGTGCGAGAAATAAGTTCTCCACTTTCTTCCGCTTCAATCGTATGCTTTGTAATGAAGTAAAATTCATCTACTGTATATGCTTTATGTCTAACATAGGGAAATACATCTGGATGTGACATTAATTCAAATAATACCGGCACCTCGTGTAAGTCACGCATTTTTAACATAAAAAAATACCCTCCTTATTCCAGGTGGGCATGCACGTACCGTTCTCCAATAGGGGAAAACTAGTGAGTGGTCCCACCCTCGAATTTTCATTTTTAAGTTCAACAAAAATTCGGGGTGGGAATCGAACCCACTAGAACCAGTATCAACTGGTGGCGCACCATTTGCCTTCCCTATTTAGTTATGAGTTTTGTGATTTAAATTTTCATCTCTCTCATAAATTGATAACTTCATTTTACAATGTTTTTTTCAAAATGGAAATGATTTTTTTGTTAATTTTTCGTGGATTTTTTTGGCTAAATATTCAAATACAGGATATGTAATATTTTCGCTTATGTGACACGGATTCAAAAAATGTTAAAATAGAAAAGGGGTGAGCAGCGTGAAGGAAATTACCCGTATTACAACGCAAAAGAAAAGAAAAGATCGTTATAATATTTATATATCCGATGGTGATGAAGAGTCCTATGGGTTTAGTGTGGATGAAGCAATTCTAGTTGAATATCATCTTCGCAAGGGTCTTGAGTTAGAACAATCCTTAATGGAAGAATTGATTGAAAAAGATAATTTAGAGAAAACATACGGTTTAGCAATCAACTTTTTAAGTTATCGCATGCGTACGATAAAGGAAATGAAAGATTACCTAATAAAGAAGGAAGTAAACCCAGAACATATACCAATCGTTACAGAGCGATTAATAAAGGCAAAACTATTGGATGACAAATTATTTTCGGAAATGTTCGTTCGTACACGGATGAATACGTCAAGTAAAGGTCCTTTGCTTATAAAGAAGGAGCTAATTGAAAAAGGAGTAGCAGCAACAATTGCGGAGGAGGCTATCTCAGAATATCCATATGAAATCCAATTTGAAAAAGTGCTTCACTGGGCAGAAAAAAAAGTGAAAACAACAAAGAAAGAATCTTTTCAAAATCAAATCCAAAAACTGCAGATAACGCTTTTACAAAAGGGTTTTTCACAAGCAGTCATTAGCGGTGCATTATCTGAGATACATGAGGAAAAGGATGATGATGCGGAGTGGGATGCACTCACTTATCAAGGGGACAAGCTATTACGAAAACATAGTGCAAAACATGAGGGTTATGCACTAAAGAATAAAATAAAGGAAGGCTTGTATCGAAAAGGCTTTTCTATTGAAGTCATTAACCGTTATTTAGATGAGCGTCTAGAAAGATAGGATTGGTTTTATTATCTATTCCATGTAAAATAACTACAAGGGGGAATCAACATGAATTATCGCTATAGTGATTATTCCATTGAAGAATTATATAGAGAGATTGGGAAGCTTAAGGAGAAAGCGCAAAAGGCGGAACAATTGGGTAATATATCTGAAGTACAAATCAATGAAAGAAAAATGCAGGTTGCTATGGCCTATACGATGAATCCAGAAGAATTTAAAGCGGATGAAGTATATCAGTTGAAAATGGATCCGGGATTTACATTTAAAATTAATTACATAAATGGTGTATTTGCATGGGGACAGCGCATTAATCTTTTAGATGAACTTCTTGAAGATGAAGAAGCGCTACCAATTTCTTTATTAGGGAAAAAGGTAAAATAGAAGGCTATTTTTTAATGTTTGTTGCTTCTTTGGCCTCGTAGGGGTATAAATTGTGAAGTAATTTGAAATATGCATAATCCCACCGTCCCGGCAATGCACTTCGCTTTTCCGTGGGCGGCTGGTGAGCCAACTCCGTGCTAACGCACTACGTTCTTCACATTTTACACATAATATGTGAAAAGCAACATTCTTTTAGAAAAGAACAAATCGAAAAGCAGCAGGTACTTAGGCGCCTGCTGCTTTTATATGTTACATGTTAAATTGGATTATCTTCCACGTACAATTTTCGTTGTAGTTTATACTCGGAGAAAATCCAGCCAGTATAGGAACTGATGATTTCTAAATTACGGTCAATTTGTACAACGGCTACAAATGGATAGTATTCTTTAGAACGGTAACGTAAATCGATGAGTCGTACTTCCGTATAATTATCGTACTCATTAACTTCCCAGCGATATACTGGAGAAAAGTTTAAAAAGGATTTCACATTTTTATCTGTTAATGCTTTTTGCATGATTGGAAAGTCAGGTAATGGAATCTTAGTAAATTCATCAACAATTTCAATGTGGCCATTTTCAACTGTACCAACATAGAAATTATCTGAAGTTGTGATTGCGACACGCCAATAGTTTTGTTTCAAAGTAGGTGATGTTGCAATCTCAATCGTTCCAGGGATATTTTCCTGGATTTTCTTAACGATTTCCCTTTTATCCAAATAACGTTTAATGTAATATAAAACAATCACGGAATAAACAATAAGCCAGGTAATCCCGGGATGTGCTCCTAATAACCAAGCTAAAATCAAACCGACATTCAGCATAAATATATATGGATCAAACGTATTGATAAAACCGAGTGCTATCCATTTATTTGTAAAGGGTCTGAATGCTTGTGTACCGTAAGCGTTGAATAAATCAACAAATACATGGATAATTACGGCTAGAAAAGTCCAAAGCCATAAATGAAGAAAACTTACATCTGGAACAAATAGGAATATTACACCAGATATGAGCAGACCCCATAGAATAATGGCTGGTATTGAGTGAGATGCACCGCGATGATGACGAATATAAGTAGCATTGTTTTTTAACTTAAAGATAGTATCGAAGTCTGGTGCATGAGAACCTACGATAGTACCAACTAATACTGCTTGGAATAGTGCTGGGTCACTTTGCACAACAGGATCAACGGTTGCAAGGCCACCGAGTGCAATACCCATGACAATATGGGTTCCTGTATCCATAGTCCAAGGTCCTCCTTCGCTCTATTATCTATATGTAGTTTTACCTTTTTAATCATAAATATTTATACATTTATTGTATCATAAGGAAGTGCAATCATGAGTCAGGGAATATTACAAGATTTTAACAATTTTCAGTTTGAGGAAGATTTACTTAACTGGTATTACGAAAATAAACGTGACCTACCATGGCGTCGAAGTCATGATCCATACAAAGTATGGGTATCTGAAATTATGCTACAACAAACAAAGGTGGATACAGTAATCCCATATTTCCACCGTTTTATGGAACGCTTTCCAACTGTATATGATTTAGCAAAAGCAGAGGAACAAGATGTACTTAAAGCGTGGGAAGGACTTGGCTATTATTCTCGTGCTAAAAATCTGCAAGCAGCGGTAAAGGAAGTTGTTGCAACGTATAATGGAAAGGTTCCTGATGATGCAAAGGAATTAGAATCATTAAAAGGTGTTGGGCCCTATACAAAGGGCGCTATTCTTTCCATAGCCTATAATCAGCCAGTGCCTGCAGTAGATGGTAATGTGATGCGTGTTTTTTCAAGGGTGTTAAAGATTGAAGATGATATTGCACTAGCTAAATCAAAAAAACAAATGGAAAAATACCTTGAGGAACTTATTTCAAAAGATGATCCTTCATCATATAACCAAGCAATCATGGACCTTGGTGCGACAATTTGCACGCCCAAGTCACCAGCTTGTTTAGTGTGTCCAGTAGCGGAACATTGCAGGGCATTTCAGGATGGGGTTCAGGAAGTTTTACCAATTAAATCAAAGGCGAAAAAACAAAAGAAATTACAATATATTGCGTTGCTGGTGAAAAATGAAAAAGATGAATTTTTAATTGAAAAGCGCCCGAATACAGGATTACTAGCTGATTTATGGCAATTTCCAATGATAGAGGTAGTTTCAAAAGAAATAGATATCGAATCAGAATTTTTGAAGCAATACGGTCTTACTGTTAGAAATCAGCAGAAAAAAGGGGATCTCAAGCATGTTTTTTCCCATTTGATATGGGAATTGGAGATTCATGAGGTGGAAACAGAAGAAAAAACTGTAACAGCTCCGCGTTTGCGGTTTGTGAAGAAAAATGACCTAAAGACATATCCTTTTCCAGTATCCCATCAGAATATGATGAAGTTCATATAACAATATGGCAATCATTAGCTAGTAAATGCCCAGAATGAATTTCTGGGCATTTTTGATATTCAATAAATAAAGTTGCTCTGATAGGCAATACACACTTTAATCAGAAGAAACGGTAGATGGGGGGGGGAAGAATCAGCAGATAGCACGAAATTCAATGAGAAAGAAGGGCTTTCACGCTTACGAAAAACTCCTTTCATCCTTAGTGAAAGTCCATGACAAAGGATCTCATGGACTAATCTCTCTCCAATTACAAGATCTAGGACAGGCGTCTTACCGACTTATTTAACCTCTTCTGATCAATTCCTTATTTATTTCATGCAATATCGTTAAACCTTCTGCATTTACATATGGGAGTAATTGAGATAATGCATGTTGATAATAGTTTAGTTCATCATCTTTCCATTTTGACTTACTCATCATGGACAATTCTGTAAAGTCCCTCGTATTTATTGTATTCATTTTTTTCCTCCTATAGAAGGAATGCCTTCGCTAATATTATTTGTGTAATTTCTTCTTTCTTCCCCAACACTTATTACCATAATTGTCACTTGTTAAAGAAAAAAAGATTGGATAACAAACCGGTATCTGGACAAATTAATTATTGCGGAGGTGATATTGATGGCTAATCCTAAAAAAACTTCTTCTGGTACGAACGTTCAGCATGTAAAACAGCAAAACCAACAAGCTGCCGCGGGTACTGGACAATATGGAACAGAGTTTGCTTCTGAGACAAATGCTCAGGAAGTGAGAAAGCAAAATAAAAAAGCAGCACAAGGTTCTAGTCAGTATGGTACAGAGTTCGCTTCTGAGACAAACGCTCAAGAAGTGAGAAAACAAAACCAACAAGCTGAATCTAATAAAAAATAAGTAAATTTCCTTCCTGAAATTTACTTATGAGTGGGGAAGAGCATCCTAAGTGTTAGGGTGCTCTTCTTCCATTTTACCTGCTATTGTCTTTCGCTTTATATTTCACCGTATTATCTATATAATTGATGCAAGATGACTAATGGGATATAGATAAGGAAGGTAGATAGGATGGTTGCTCCGAGAGCAGGGTCAAAGATACAGATAAAAAGCTATAAACATAATGGGCAACTACATCGAGTATGGCAGAATAGTCTCGTATTAAGAGGTACAGAATCAGTTGTCGTCTTGGCAAATGATAAAACACAAGTTACAGAAAGTGATGGTAGAACATGGATAACAAGAGAGCCAGCGATATGCTATTTCCATGCGAAACATTGGTTTAATATTATTGGAATGATCCGGAATGATGGGATCTATTATTATTGTAATATTAGCTCTCCATTTGTGTTTGATGAAGAAGCGTTAAAATACATCGATTATGATCTGGATTTAAAAGTGTATCCAGATATGACATACGATGTATTAGATGTTGATGAATATGATGAACATAAAGAGCAAATGAATTATCCAGTTGTTTTGGATCGTATCCTACATAATAATATTAATTACCTCATCAGATGGGTTCGTCAGCGCAAAGGGCCTTTTTCACCAGAATTTATTGATAATTGGTATGAGAGATACTTAACGTATCGTTAAAGTTTTAACGAACAACATCCTTGTTACGTGTTGTGTAACAAGGATTTATTTTTTTATTATAAGAACAGTAAAGAGGAAGGTTTGCGATGAGCAGTGTAAAACAATACATGGAATTTGTTAAACCCTATAGATGGAAAATCTTTTGGACTATTATTGTCGGTATTGTAAAATTTGGTATCCCATTATTAATGCCGTTAATTTTAAAATACGTCTTGGACAATATTGTTGCAGCAGAGGGTATGGCTAATGCCGAAAAACTAAATGAACTTTTTTGGATTATGGGTATTGCATTTGTCGTTTTTCTCGTTCTTCGCCCACCAATTGAATACATTAGGCAATATTTAGCGCAGTGGGTTGGAAACAGAATTATATATGATATAAGGGATAAACTCTTTGATCATATACAAAATTTGAGCTTAAAATATTATTCTTCGACAAAATCCGGTGAAATAATTTCCCGGGTAATACATGATGTCGAACAAACGAAGAATTTTGTCATAACCGGTTTGATGAATATATGGTTAGACATAATAACGATTATTATAGCTATTTGTATTATGTTAACGTTAGATGTAAAAATGACGATTATTTCTATCATTCTATTTCCTTTATTTGGATTTGCGGTTAAGTACTTTTACAGTAAATTACGCCGTTTAACGAGGGAGAGGTCACAAGCGCTGGCGGAGGTGCAGGGTCATTTACATGAACGTGTGCAAGGAATTCCGGTTACTCGAAGCTTCGCCCTGGAAGAATATGAACAGGGCCAATTTGGGAAGCGGAATGATACCTTTTTACGTAAGGCGATGAAACAGGTTGATTGGAATGCAAAAACCTTTGCAGTAACAAATACGATAACGGATTTAGCTCCATTACTTGTCGTCGCATTTGGTGGATATCTCGTAATAAGTGAGGGCTTAAGTGTAGGAACGATGGTTGCATTTGTCGGATACATGGAGCGTGTATACAGTCCGTTAAGAAGATTAATTAACTCATCGACAACGCTCGTTCAAGCGATTGCATCCATTGACCGTGTGATGGAATTTATCAATGAGAAATACGATATCACTGATAAAGAGAATGCAATCAAGCTCGGTAGGGTCGAAGGAAAAGTTGATATAGAGAATGTATCTTTCCGATATGAAGATGAAGAACAATTAGTGCTTAAAAATATTAATCTTCATGTTGAAAAGGGAGAAACGATAGCTTTTGTCGGAATGAGTGGTGGAGGAAAGTCAACAATCGTTAGTTTGATTCCACGCTTTTACGACGTGTCAGATGGTTCGATAAAAATTGATGGAATGGACCTGCGTGATGTAAAAGCAAGATCACTACGAAATAATATTGGTATGGTATTGCAGGATAATATTTTATTTAGTGAATCAATTGCTTTTAACATTCGAATGGGAAATCCAGAAGCAACAGACGAAGAAGTAATTGTAGCAGCAAAGGCCGCAAATGCTCATGGCTTTATTGAAAAGTTACCGAATGGCTATGACACGCTGGTTGGGGAGCGTGGTGTGAAATTATCTGGGGGTCAGAAGCAGCGAGTAGCTATCGCGCGTGTGTTCTTGAAAAACCCA
This sequence comes from Oceanobacillus bengalensis, assembly GCF_003628445.1. Lineage (GTDB taxonomy): Bacteria > Bacillota > Bacilli > Bacillales > Amphibacillaceae > Oceanobacillus > Oceanobacillus bengalensis. Next base: position 9,524 of record NZ_RBZO01000021.1, on the reverse strand, counting down.
CCAATTCTAATCTTTGATGAAGCGACATCTGCGCTTGATCTAGAAAGTGAACATTTAATTCAAGAAACAATGGAAAAACTTGCTTCAGACCGTACAACATTTATTGTCGCGCACCGATTAGCAACAATTACGCATGCTGATAGGATTGTTGTTATAGAAAATGGGGAAATAACCGAAGTAGGTTCTCATGATGAATTAATGCTAAAGCAAGGCAGTTATTATAATTTATATCAGGTACAGAACTTGGATGACTAGCATAGATGGTAGTTCATGCATTGGGTTTAAATAGGGAATAGAATATTGAATTTTAAGGCAGTCCATTTCACACATGAAATGGACTGCTTATTTTTATGGGTAAAGATATGTGGAATACCGGTGGAGGTTCAATAGCTAACCACGAAAAGCGAAGTATCTTTCCGGAACGGTGTGTTTAGAATTGTTCTGAATTAAAGAAGTTATAAAGAAAGCAGGAAAATACGAAAAGAGCCTTATTAAAAGATTAAAATCTGCTCCGAATCTTGACGCGCGTCAATTTCATTTTAGCAATTCTCCTTTATGATGAATTCATAAGGAAAACAATGATTGCTTATCCAATTATGTGTCATATAAAAAGGAGAAGATGCACGATGTTTATTCAATGGATTAATAAATATAAAAAACAAATCACATTTTTATCGGGAGGATTATTAGTACTAGCACTTGTCGTTAACCTCGCAGGCTATTACAATGTGCGTCAAACAATCTTAGTCATTACCACGATTATTGCTGGAATACCCATTTTCACGAAAGCATTTCAAGCCTTACGTATGAAAGCATTCAGTATTGAACTGTTAGTAACAATCGCCGTAATTGGTGCACTGTTTATCGGCGAATATGTTGAGTCTGCGGTTGTAACCTTCCTCTTCTTATTTGGAGATTATCTAGAAGCACGTACGTTGGAAAAAACGCGTTCTTCCCTAAAAGACCTTGTTGATATGGCACCACAAGAAGCAACCGTTATTCGTAATGGTGATATAGAAACCATTCCAGTGGAAGATGTTGTCCTAGGAGATCGGATTATTATTCGATCAGGTGGAAAGGTTCCAGTTGACGGCAGTATAGTCTCAGGTCAGGCTTCATTAAATGAAGCAGCTGTAACTGGGGAGTCTGTTCCCGCAGTGAAAAAAATGGATGATAAAGTTTTCAGTGGAACGATTGTTGACAATGGCTACATTGAAATGATTGCTGAAAAAGTGGGCGATGATACAACGTTTGCAAAAATTATTGAACTGGTGGAAGAAGCACAGGAATCCAAATCAAAAACGCAAAAATTTCTCGATAAATTCGCAAATGTTTACACACCAGCCGTTGTTATCTTGTCTGTACTCGTATATGTTCTGACAAGAGATTTGCACGTAGCCATTACATTCTTAGTAGTCGCTTGCCCTGGTGCACTTGTAATCGGTGCTCCAGTCTCGAATGTAGCTGGAATTGGAAATGGTGCGAAACATGGGGTACTCGTAAAAGGTGGAGAAGTAATGGATAGTTTCTCTAAAGTTGACACGCTTGTATTTGATAAAACTGGAACACTCACAAAAGGAAAACCTGAAGTTACTGATATTAAAACATTTAACGATTACGAAGAAAATGCGATATTACAACTTGTTGCCGAAGCTGAAATGATCTCTGAACATCATCTGGGCCAAACAATTGTGAAAGAAGCAAAAGCAAGAGATATTACGTTAGACGAAGAACCAGAGAAAAGTGAAGTCATTAAAGGAAACGGAATACGTGTTACATTGGGAGGAAAAGTACTTGTCATTGGTAACCGTAAATTAATGAGGTCTGAGAACATTGACATACCGATAGAAATTGTCACATATGCAGTAAACCGTGAGAAAGCAGGGAACACTGCTATTTTCGCAGCTGTTGATGGTAAGGTTGCTGGAATCTTCTCGATTGCGGACCAAATTAGAGAAGACGCACCAAGCGCACTAGCAGAAATGAGGAAAAATGGTATTAAGAAAATTATTATGCTCACTGGAGACAATAAACACACAGCAGAAATTGTTGCTAATCAGTTAGAAATTGATGAGGTTCATGCAGAATTACTACCTGAAGATAAAGTGAAATATGTAAAACAATTAAAAGAATCTGGTCATGTTGTTGCAATGGCAGGGGATGGTATAAACGATGCTCCAGCAATTGCTACCGCAGATATCGGATTGGCAATAGGAGAAGGTGGAACAGACATTTCAATGGAAACGGCAGATGTCGTCTTAATGGCAGATAAATTATCCCAATTCTCACATGCATATTCACTTTCCAAAGCAACCATTCGCAACATGAAGCAAAACACCTTTTTAGCAGTAGGCATTGTCTTTGTTCTATTAGCAGGGGTGCTCGGAGGAATTATTCACTTGGCATCAGGCATGTTCATTCATGAAGCGAGTGTCCTGCTCGTTATTCTGAACGCTATGCGACTGATTCGCTTCAGCCGTAAAGGTAAGAAGGAAGAAAAAAGTCTAGAAGTAACACCAGCATAAGAGGAAGAAATTATATCTATCCACCACTAAGTATGCCAGCACTTTATATATAGTAAGCTAAGGTAAGGGGATATTAAAAAGAATGCACCTTCCAAAACGGAAGGTGCGTGTTAAAATCTATTTATTTAGCCATTTTCTCAAATGCATTTCCTACAGCGCGGATTGTTTCGTCAATATCTGCTTCTGTATGTTCGGTTGTTAAGAACCATGCTTCATATTTAGAAGGTGCTAGGTTAATGCCTTCTTTTAGCATCAACTTGAAAAATTCACCAAACTTTTCTCCATTACTTGCTTGTGCTTCATCATAGTTCGTTACTTTATCTACATCGAAAAATACAGTTAGAGCGCCACATAGACGATTTACTGTAATATGCATTCCGTGAGTTTCTGCTTTAGCGAGAATGCCTTTTTCTAAACGCGAACCAAGCCTGTCTAGTTTTTCGTAGACACCCTCCTGGCTGAGTACTTCTAAACAAGCAATTCCAGCAGACATTGATGCTGGATTTCCAGACATTGTGCCCGCTTGATATGCTGGTCCAAGCGGTGCAACTTGCTCCATGATTTCTTTTTTACCACCATATGCCCCAATTGGAAGGCCACCGCCGATAATTTTACCCATAGCAGTCATATCTGGCTCGACGCCGTATAATTGTTGTGCACTACCATATGTAAAGCGGAAAGCGGTAATTACCTCATCATAGATAACCAATGCACCAGCTTCGTGTGTTAGGTCGTTTACAGCTTGTAAGAAACCTTCCTCTGGTTCTACAATACCGAAGTTGCCGACAACAGGTTCAACTAAAACAGCAGCAATTTGATCTCCCCATTTATTTAATGCTTCCTTATATGAAACTAGGTCATTAAATGGAACGGTGATAACATCTTCAGCAGTAGAAACTGGAACACCAGCAGAATCTGGTGTACCTAATGTTGATGGACCTGATCCAGCTTGAACGAGAACTGCGTCGAAGTGTCCATGATAGCACCCTGCAAATTTAATGATTTTCGTTCTTCCAGTGTAAGCACGAGCAACACGTATCGTTGTCATCACAGCTTCTGTACCTGAATTATTAAAACGAACACGCTCTAATGAAGGAATGGCTTCCGTTAACATTTTAGCAAATTTATTTTCAAGGCTTGTTGGCGTACCGAATAGAACACCGTTGTTTGCAGCTTCATGAATCGCTTTTGTAATATGTGGATGAGCGAAACCAGTAATAATTGGTCCATATGCTGCTAAATAATCAATATATTTATTACCGTCAACATCATAAAAGTACGCACCTTCTCCTCTTTCCATGTATACAGGTGAGCCTCCACCGACTGCTTTATATGCTCGGGAAGGAGAATTGACCCCGCCAACAATAAGTCCTAGTGCTTCATTATATAATGCTTCCGATTTAGAAAAATTCATTAGTAGATTCCTCCTCAAAAATTAAACCCGTACTTAATATACCAAAAAATACCGAATAACACGAAAAACTTGTCATGAATTAAAAAGAGACAAGCTTTTAGGAAATCCAACATATAGATAGAATAGAGTTTAATGAAGGGGTACTTATTTATGAATATAATTCCTTGGATTTTTATTTTACTTACTTGTTTCATTATAGGTATAAGCATTATTGGATTTATTAAAGGTAAGAAGATTTATGTGCAATTTGAACTTAGAGAAAGTAGATTTTCAAGTGAACTATTTTTTGCCTTACTAGTTATTTATATCATCGTAATTTTAGGTTTTGGTTTGATATACTTTATTCTTTCGTTTCAAGGGATTGTTTTGGTAGAAAATGGTGAGTTAAGACAACCGAGTTTGTTAGGGTCAATTATTCACTCAATATATTTTAGTGGTGCGACCATGTTAACGATCGGATATGGGGATATTACACCAATCGGATTAGGGAGATTTATTGCCTTAGTTGAAGCGCTAATTGGTTATGTTCTACCGACTGCATTTGTATTAAAACTATTTGAAGCAAGGGAAAGAAGTAGAGATAAATGAACCTAGATGAATGATATGGTATAGTTGGGAAAAAGGGGAGGAATCTTAAGTGACAATTGAAGTAGGAAAACAAGTAAAGGATTTTACATTACCAAGCCAAAATGGTGAACAGGTGAGCTTATCCGATTTCCGTGGGAAAAATATCGTATTATACTTTTACCCGAAAGATATGACTCCAGGTTGTACGACAGAAGCTTGTGATTTCCGTGATAATCACGAAAGTTTTGCAGACCTTGATGCGGTTATTATTGGTGTTAGCCCAGATCCAATTGAAAAGCATCAAAAATTCATTGATAAACATGAATTGCCATTTCTTCTTTTAGCAGACGAAGAACATCAAGTTGCAGAGGATTTTGACGTATGGAAACTGAAAAAGAACTTTGGCAAGGAATATTACGGAATTGAACGCTCTACATTTATTCTTGATAAGGAAGGCGTCTTACAAAAGGAATATCGTAAAGTAAAAGTGCAAGGTCATGTAGAAGACGCACTACAGTATATACGTGAAAACTTATCATAATGAAAAGAGAAGTTAGCGGGATTCCGTATGCTTCTCTTTTTTAGTAATACGTTGTCTTTTATTTGAATAGGATATAGAGACGCCTAATAAAAATGATAATAAGTAATAATACTCCCAATCTTTCATAATTTTAGGTAAAATAATAGTAAATCATTTCTTGGGAGGTACGAACATGATTGTTTTTTCTGCAAAAATTTCAAGCAAGCATCAGGAACGATTAAGGACAAGCTTTCCTCGGCAAACATTTATTTTTTGTCATTCTGCTAAAGAGGCTTTTGAGAACGTGAAAGATGCAGTGGTTTACGTTACCTTTGGTGATGACGTGGATGAAAAATTATTAAGTGAGGCTAAGAAGCTAAAATGGATTGCTGTACTTTCTGCTGGTGTGGATGGCTTTCCTTTTTCATTGCTAAAAGAGAAAGGGATTACCGTAACAAATGCTAAAGGAATTCATGCGATTCAAATGTCTGAATATGCGATCTCGATGCTTCTCCAAGTATATCGCCAGGCAAAAGTTATTACGAAAAACGAGGAAAACCATATATGGGATAAGTCTATACGTATGCAGGAAATTAGTGGGAAAACAATGCTTGTTGCTGGTACTGGTGCGATTGGAAGTGAAGTAGCCCGATTAGCTAAAGCATTCCGAATGAAGACAATCGGTGTTTCTAGAAGTGGGAATACGGTTGAATATTTTGATGAAAACGATAAGATAGAAAATCTAGATAGCTATTTGCCATCGACAGATTTTATTGTATCGGTATTACCAAGTACAGAGGAAACGAAGGACGTTTTTACGTTAGAACAGTTCAAATTGATGCCTGAAAATGCTGTATTCCTTAATATGGGTAGAGGCGATGCGGTAATAGAAGCTGATCTTCTAACAGCTGTTCAGACTGGGGAAATTGCTCACGCTGTATTAGATGTGTTTCATGAAGAACCATTACCTGAGAATCATCCTTTCTGGGGAGAAGAAAATATTACAGTGACTCCTCATGTTTCGGGGCTATCACCTAATTATATGAAGAGGGCACTTGAAATTTTGGCAAAAAACATAGAAAAATATGAAACGAATGAGAAAAACTTTGTTAATAGAATTGATTTGGATAGGGGGTATTAATAATGGCGAGAATTTATACACGATCAGGTGACAAAGGGTTGACTTCACTTGTATATGGGGAAAGAGTTCCAAAGAATGATTTACGTGTAGAAGCTTATGGGACATGCGATGAAGCGAATTCTTTTATTGGATTAGCGGTTAGTTTTTTAGAACAGGAAGAATGGGATGGGAAGGAAGAGTTCCTTGAGACGATGCATCGTGTACAAACAATCATGTTTCATGTGGGAGCGGAATTATCAACTCCAAAAGGAAAAGAAGTTGCCTGGAAGCTTAAGCAGGAACATATCGATGAACTGGAAAAGCAAATTGATGAATGGGATCAGCATCTTGAACCACTTAAAAACTTTATTTTACCTTCTGGAAATCGTATATCTAGTACCCTACATGTTGCAAGAACCGTTGCAAGGCGTGCAGAGCGAACAGCAGTGGCGCTTGAAGATGAACTAGAAAATCCCTTTGTAAGGCAGTATCTCAATCGATTATCCGATTTTCTCTTTGTTGCAGCACGTTATATTAATACATGCTTAGGTGGAGAAGAGAAATCGCTGGTAGCTGATATTTAAATTGGATAATATAGAAGGAAATAAACAGGACGAGAAATCAAATCAAGGGACTAGACATATATTAATACTATAATCAAGGTACTTATATTGACAGAAAGTAATCATAGAAGGTAAACTATTTATAAAGATTATAAATTAATAATATTATTAAACAGGTATAAATTAACTGAAAGTGAGGTGGATGACTGTGTCTGAAAAACGTTTACACCAAGCGATTGATACTTTGAAGGAATCAGGAGTCCGTATCACACCACAACGTCATGCGGTACTTGAATATCTACTTAATTCAATGATCCATCCTACAGCGGATGAGATTTATAAGGCACTTGAAGGTAAGTTTCCCAATATGAGTGTTGCAACTGTATATAATAATTTGCGCGTTTTGCGTGAAGTTGGTCTAGTACGTGAACTAACATATGGAGATTCATCAAGTCGGTTTGATTGTAATACGACAAAGCACTACCATATTATTTGTGACCAATGTGGTAAGATAGTTGACTTTCACTACCCATCACTAGATGAAGTAGAATCGTTAGCCGAGCAGGTGACAGGATTCGATGTTAGTCACCATCGCCTAGAAGTTTATGGTACATGTAAAGAATGTAAGAAAGTACCAAGTAAAGGTCATTAAAAGAAAAACGAAAGCGCATTTAGAGGTATATGGAGTATCTTCGCAACGAGTGCTGGTGTTAGACGGTGCTTTTACTGAAAAGAAAATGTAGCAAGGGAATTTTTATACTATACTTATCCCAAATAAAAAATCCAAATGCGTGAAATTGCATTTGGATTTTTTATTTAGCTATTGCTTTTATCCTTTTTGCGATTAGAATTATATTTCTCATCAAATTCTTTTCCTTCTAATTCTTTATCCATTGTTAATGGTTGTTTACAATGCATACATGCATCAACTCTTCCCAACATTTTTGTTGGTTTACCACATTCAGGACAAACAACAGGGACGGCCCTTAAGGATAATGTGCCGATCCATACATATACAACACAACTTAAGAGAATCATCAACAAGCCCAAGATGAAGAAAAGTACCATTACCCACTCTGTATTTTTCAATAATAGTCCAGCATACATTAAAAGAATCCCAGCACCAATTAAGATCAAAGCAAATGAACGTATTTTATTGATTTTACTAGAATAAACTAAGTTTCGTTCCGCCATATGTATCCTCCTTATTTCTCCATCAGTAGTATAGCATATTTTTTACGGAAATTCGTTCTAGAAAAAAGGGTTTTTTATTATATATAACGAAATATATAATAGGAGTAGATTTTTTGTGATATTTTGTCGGAAATTGATGTTTTACTATATAGTCAGTTACTAGAAAAAATGATATCTTATTAAAAGTTGATTATTTTATGCGGAGGGAATCAAATGGAAAATTTCCTAAGACCTATTTATCAAGAACGTGCAAGTGATCAAAATACACTTGGAATACTTACAATGGAGAAGATCAAACCAAACAGCCCCTTAACAGATAACTTTGATATTATCCTACTAATCATTGTTAAAGAAGCGAAGCAATCATGGCATGTGAAGCATTATGAGAGTGGTGGGGAAACAGCTGCACTACATGTTGTAACGGAAGGAACATTGATGGAATGGGTTGATACAAGTAGTTATAGAAGAGCGGTAGAATGGTTAATAAACGGGAAGGTAGTTTATGATCGAAATGAATACATAAGTGAGTTGAAAGAAAAACTTAGAGACTTTCCGCGTGATAAAAGGAAGATTCGTAAAGCAATTGAATTTGGAAAACTTGTGAAGAGTTACAATGAAGCGAAAGAGTTATATGAATTAAAAGAATATAAGGATGCGAATAGTAAAGTGCTCTATTCCCTACATTATTTAGCACGCTTGGCTGTGATTGAAAAAGGTTTTTATCCAGAGGTAACCGTATGGAATCAAGTGAAGCAAATTGATCTAGAAGTTTATAAATTATATGAAGAGTTTATTGAGAGTAACGAGGAAATTAGTAAACGGATAGAATTAATGATACTTGCAATGGATTTTGTTATAAAAAACAGAGCAGAGGTTTCAGTAGAGCATCTATTGGATATTATGAGGATGAAGGAATATCCTTGGTCGTATGCTGAGTTAAAAAGTTCTCCAATGATTGAAACATATACGTTGGATTTGTCAGCGATCATATCTTATTTAGAGGAAAAGGAAATGATTGAAGTTGTCCTTCAAGAGACGAAAGGAAAGGGAGTTTATCAAAGGAAATATAAAATCCAATAATAAGTAGTAACATGTGCCTGCTTTCTTCATAGAATAACATTGGCAGTGAAGTTCTCAAGGATTAATAAAAAGTAAAAAATAAACGTTGACTTTCTATTTCACCCATGATAAAGTATAACTTGTCGCTAAAACAAAGCATTTAACGACAATTAATTTCAAAAATACTTGTTGACATGTGGTTGGCTCGTATGTTATATTAATAAAGTCGCTGTTACAAAGCGGCTGAATGAATTGCTCTTTGAAAACTGAACAAAACAACCAGTATGATTCAAGGAAAGGTGAGAGCGTTCGTTTTACGACGTACGAACTGGACTGAGCCGAAGGAGATAAAGGAAACACGACGACCGTAAGGAGTCGATGTTGACTTATCGTACGGAGGTGAAGGAAGTTTCGCTAGTCGTTGAACGCTCGAACTAGACAATTATACAAAAGAAACGCTAGTTTCTTTCTATAGAAGGTAACACTTCTAAAAGCTAAGACTCGTCTGATTGATTGGTGTTAATCAGATACAAACTTTTTTGGAGAGTTTGATCTTGGCTCA
>NZ_RBZO01000020.1 GCF_003628445.1 Oceanobacillus bengalensis | reverse complement strand
TTAATTTGTTTAGTCGCTATTAACGGTAGGGTATTTTGTTAGGGCTGGCAAGCCTTTTTTATTTGTGCAACCTTCTAACATTTTGGTTGCAATACTCTGTACTTTTATTATGCATTAAACAAGGGGTAGCACGAGATAAGATTTCTATTACAGGCATTCCAGTACATCCAGTCTTTAAAGAACAAAAAACTAACTGCATTAAGAAAAAGGATAAATGGACTTTTTTGATAAGTGGTGGGAACATGGGGGCAGGATCGATGAAGCAATTTATTGATTGCTTACAACCCTCTGGATCTGTGGTTTATAAAGTTCTATGTGGAAAGAACAAGCATCTATTTCATAGCATTGACCAATTAAATCACCCATATATTAAAGCGCTGCCATACTTACATTCAAAAGAGGAAATGAATCAATTGTACGTAGAAGCAGATGCAATGATAACGAAACCTGGTGGAGTCACTATATCAGAATGTATCTGGAGAAAAATCCCAACGATTGTATATGAAGCATTACCAGGTCAGGAGGAATTTAACCTAAACTATTTAATAGAACGAGGTTTAGTTTTTTACTTAAAGAAGTGGGAATCTCACACTAACATTGAAAGTATCATGTTAGATATGTTTCATGAACATTCCGCTACTTTAAATGAACGCCTGAATGAATATCATCATGACATGGAAGACCATGATATAATCAGTGTTTTAAAGGAATTATATTAAGGTGCCTGTCACTCCTCGAATTTTGTCGTAAATTGCCGAAAGTCGAACGGTGCTTGTCACTGAATAATATTATTAGAACAGGCTAAAATACATTTGAAAGTAACAATTTATTAGGAGGAGAGATTTAAATGCCACAACAGCCAATTGATGTCAACCAATTAAGCCAGGCAAAGGCAAATGTTGCACTAACGCAGGAATTATTAACACAAGCTATTGAAAAATCTTCTTCAGACCAAGCATTGTCTCAAGAAGCAATTAAACAAGCTGCAACTGAAATTGCTCAAGCGCAAACTGCAGTAAGTCAAGTTCAAAGCGCAATTTTAACACAGCAATCACAGTCAGAATAAAAAAATAAGTAGACCCTCGTGTCCTTATGTGATACGAGGGTTTATTTTTTATGATAGAGGACCTTAACCTAATGATTGCATGTATATTTGTCTATACTTGGACAAAATAATCATATAACAAATCAGTGCCTTTTCCTGTGAAATTTTTCGAAAACAAAAAATGGGACAAAAACCTCAGAAAGGAAATAAAACGTGAGACATGTAAAAGCGTTAGGAATTAAGTTATTAATTACAGCAACGGTTATTTACTCATTATTGTCCATTTTTGAGACAGCATCATTAACAGAAATGTTTGTTATTAGCCTACTAGTAACTGGAATTGCATATGTAATTGGCGACCTCTATCTGTTGCCTAAGTTTGGTAATTTTAGAGCAACAATAGCAGATTTCGGTCTTTCCTTTGTTTCCATATGGTTGCTTTCAACGTTCTTTATCGACGCTGCTTTTCCTGTAATCACCATTTCACTCTTTGCTTCGTTCTTCCTAGCAATAACAGAAGCATTATTCCATGCTTATATGCTGGAGAAAGTAATAAAAACAGAAGATGCCAATAGAAAAAAGGATGTCTTACCAAATTTTCGTTATCAAACTGAAACATCAGAGGAAAATCATCCCGATTATATTAAGAAAAAGTAGTGCTATACTTTATAAAGCCGAACGGTAACAGCTGTTCGGCCTTTTGCATTGGGCCAGTATAGTATAAATGTGTTGCACAACATTTCTGCCCTAACTCTCTATCGATAAAGTGCTTTCTATAGATCGTCCACTATGATTTTCCTTGCATCATACTCCGTTTTCACATCTCAAAATATAACTCCTAAATATAGTAAAGACGAAATCACCCCGATTTCGCCTTTACACTCAAATCTTATTTATTCTCTTCTTTCACTTTTTCCATTAAAAATTTCACAAACACCTCATCCCTTACAAGCCATGCTTCATAATTGCGTTTTAAAAATATCTCAGCATCCTGAAAGCTCGAAAAAACTTCATCCAGAAGCACACCATTTTTCTCGATTACCCATGCATTATCATTCGTAGCAGTAAGTAAAAATTTCTTGTCCATCCTATTTCGATAGAGTGTACCAAACGAAGAGGCTTTAAGGTTATAGTGGTTTCGCCTTGCATCTTCATGTATGGGTTCCAATTGGAATGTCTCTTCAACGAATCGTTTATATGCCTCATCTGTCATGGTGCAACCAGCAGCTTTTGCATGTCCACCTCCACCGAAGTGACCAGCAACTTCAGAAACATCCACATCATCATGAATCGTTCTGAATCCCATTCGACGCCCACTCATATTTAATATTACAATATAACTTAAATGGGGATATTCTTTTCCTAACTCATTACCAAGCTCTGAGTGATAGGATTCGGCAAAAACGACCCCCGCATATTCGTTACCAACTTTTTTCTGAATCAATTCTCGTCTCTTTCTTCGGATATAGCGTTCAATTTTATTATCTTCCATATCGAGTATTCTTTTCTCAAATTCATCAAACGAGAAATGCTCATTATTATTCAAACGCTCTAGCATCGTTCCTTCAAATTCATCAATAGCTACAAGGAAAAACAAAGCATTTAGCCTTCTAGCCTGTTCATTCTCATTCTTCTCCCATTCCCATGTATCATACTGCCTTACAAGCTCAACAAATTCCTCTACCACGTCTGACGCTTCAAGAAATTGATTCTCTGTAAGATATTGATACAGTAAAGAGGTTGCAGAAGTTAATTTTCCTTCCTCATCCTCAACAACGACATGTCCCCAGTCATATTCATTAAAAGATAATGCTGTTTTATGATGATCAATTAATTGCAATTTTCCACCAGCTAGATAAAAATCATGTAATCGTTTTTCATTTTCTTCATTTACCGATAAATCCGTTATAAATAAAGAATCGCTTTTATCCTTATTATCTAAAAAACGTTCTACTTCTCTGTTCAGACTCCCGATAGAATTATAACGAACCTCTACCTCGTTACCAAAAGCGAGTTTTGCTAATATTCCGCATCCTACTCCATCCAGGTCATTATGAGACAACAACTTGTACATATTTTTTCACCTCATCGTTAGTATGAATATAAATAGGGGAAAAAATCAACAAAGAAGAATTATATAATGCAAAAAAAAGTCACTCCTCTTGCTTTTGTTCTTATATGTACAAGCACTGCATATAATCTAAGCAGTACTTATACAGGAGGATAAAAATGTTTGCAATATTAGAGAAAGCAATCATAGCGATGGCATTATTAAGAATCTTATCTGGAAGTATTGAGATATTTGCTGCATTCTTAATGCTTAAATTTAATGAAATAGAGAAAGCATTAATCATAAACAGCTCATTAGCATTTGTTGGCCCTTTAATTCTTATCATCACGACAACCATAGGTTTAGCTGGGATGGCTGAGAAAGTGTCATTTGGAAAGTTTTTTTGGATATTTCTAGGTGTTTCTTTAATTATTTATGGAATTAAAAAGTAACTGTTCTTCCTTTGACGGGGATAACAGCATATCAAAGTTAGCTTTGCGCTGCTTTTTGTGCATGATTTGACCAAGAATTTCCTCCACATACATCGAAAACCCTGGATGTGTTCGCTTTCGTGGACGAGGTAATTTAATAGGTTGATTCAGGCTTACTTTCCCATCTTCTATTAAGATAACACGATCCGAGATGGTGACTGCTTCTTCGACATCATGTGTAACAAGAATGGCTGTGAATTTTTTCTGTTTCCAAAGCGATTCAATAAGATTCTGCATTTCGATACGTGTCAGTGCATCTAGCGCCCCAAGTGGTTCATCTAATAACAAAAGGGATGGATTATGAACCAATGCTCGCGCCAGTGCTACACGTTGCCTTTGCCCTCCTGAAAGCATGGAAGGGAAATCATCTATTCTATCCTTTAGGCCCACTTGCTGTAGCGCCCCGATTGCATTTTCTTTTTTCTCCTTGGGTAGTCCTAGACACACATTATCAAGCGTTTTCTTCCATGGTAATAATCTTCCATCTTGAAACATAATTCGTGCATACCTGTTTAAATCATCTAACCGTTCTCCATTTAATTCAATGGTACCGTTATTCATTTTTTCTAGACCAGCAACAAGTCTCAATAGCGTGCTCTTACCACAGCCGCTTTTACCAACTATCGAAACAAATTCACCCTTTTGTATCGTCAAACTTAGATTTTCTAGTACGCAACGTTCACCATAACTTTTCCCAATATTATTAATCTGAATACCAATTCCCTGCTCTTGTATCTTATTCAATTCGCAACCCCCTAAAAGCATTTAGAACAAAATATCGTTAAGTGTTCCATTTCAGCAACTTCTCCTCGAAATACCTCGCAATGACGTCAGATAATTTTCCGAATAGGGCATAGATGACAATACTTAAAATAATTACGTCCATTTGCATAAATTCGCGAGCATTCATTGCCATGTAACCTATTCCGGATTGAGCCGAAATCGTTTCAGCGACAATCAGCGTTAACCACATTACACCTAGTGAAAAACGAATACCGACCAAAATAGACGACATCGCTCCTGGTAAAATAACATGGAAAAATAATGCTTTCCCTCTCAATCCATAAGCCTTTCCCATTTCAATTAGTTTTTTATCTACTGATTTAATCCCATGGTAGGTGTTAATGTATACAGGAAATAATACACCAAGCGCGACCAGGAAAATCTTTGATGTTTCTCCAATCCCAAACCATAAAATAACAAGCGGTATAAGCGCCAAATGTGGGATGTTCCTAAGCATTTGAATTGATGTATCGAAGAATAAATCAGCAAAACGAAATACGCCATTAAATAAACCAAAGAGGAAACCAATGATTCCTCCAATCAGAAAACCTGCTAAGGCCCTTCCTAAACTAATAGATACATGGTCAACTAATTCACCTGTTGAAAGTAATTCCATACAAGCAACGAACACCTGCGTAGGAGCTGGTAATATCCGTTCTGGAATCGCTCCAACCCAAGATAAAAACTGCCAACTGATAAGCAACACTAAGGGAATAAGCCACGGGATGATAACCCCTTTATTAGGTAGTTTCAATCCTTCTCCCCCCTTCCCAGTTATTTCATCATTACTTCACTAACATCAATTTCTTTTGGAATGATAGCCAATTCATAAAACAAGTCCGCTATATCTTGCTGTTCAGCGATAATTTCTTCCGTTATTTCTCCAATGCCATAAATACGACGCTCAACAGACATCCTTATTGATTCCTCATCAAGATTTAATATTGGTGCGAGCATCTTAACTAAATCATCGTGATTCTTATTTGCCCACTCAGACGAAGCCGCAATTTCCTCTATAATAATATCCATAATATCTTGATGCTCTTCAGCAAAATGGTTTGTTGCAATGAAGAAATCTCTATCCGTTGTTAACCCTTCTCCATTTAATAGCATTCGCCCGTTGGAGTTAATTTCCGTGGATGCAGTAAACGGATCCCATACAACCATAGCGTCTACATTTCCCTGTTCAAAAGCTATTCTTGCATCACCAGGACTCAAGAAAGCGGGTGTAATATCTTCGTATTTCAAACCAGCTTCTTGCAATGCTTTCACAATCAAATAATGGGAACTAGACCCTTTTGCAAAGCTAACTGTTTTTCCCTTTAAATCAGCTACAGTCTGAATGTCAGAATCCTGGGATACTAAGATGCCACTACCCTCATATTTCGAATTACCTACCGCTGCATAAACAAATGGGGCACTTGCTGCTTGTGCAAAGATTGGTGGTGTATTACCAGCCCGCCCAAAATCAATACTTTCTGCATTCAATGCTTCAACCAATGCAGGCCCTGCTTGAAACTCATGCCATTCCACTTTATAACCTATTTCTTCTAAGCGTTCTTCAAGTGTTCCTAGAGATTTCAGAATAATTAATGGGCCATTTTTTTGATATCCAATTCGAACCACTTTCTCATTTGATTCATCAGAACTTACTTCACTACACCCAATAAGTAACAATAAACATACAAGGCTCACAACAGATAAGAAAATCTTCTTTTTCATATTTCAATACCTCTCCATTATTTTATCCCAGTGCTTTGGTCCGTAAGTTCCCATCTTATACAGACGTAGTATCAAGAAAGCTAGGTGGGAGACAACGGACGCTACCCCTCCTGATTCTAGCCTATGTATGAATAAAAAGTAGGTTCCTGTCCGATTAAAAATAGCCTTCTTAAAAAAATAGGTTAAGGATAAGAATGTTTTTTTAGGAAAAATTAAAAGCAAAAGCTGTTTTTCTAAAGAGGATTATTGCTTTTTCAAAAGATTAAGCTGTGATGTAAAGGATATAAAATGAGACGTAAATTTACACGCTGAAAAGGTATTTTGGCTTATGATTTTAAATTCAGGAACGGAGCCCTCGAGGAAGAGAAAGTAGCTTGATAAGCGCTCTCTAGATGAAAACGGAGTTCAAAAACAGAATTTGTAGCTTGATAAGCGCTCTCTAGATGAAAACAGAGTACGAAATTAGAATTTATAACTTGATAAGCGCTCTCTAGATGAAAACGGTGCTCAAAATCAGAATTTCTAACTTGATAAGCGCCCTCTAGATGAAAACGGTGCTCAAAATCAGAATTTCTATCTTGATAAGCGCTCTCTAGATAAAAACGGTGCTCAAAATCAGAATTTCTAACTTGATAAGCGCTCTCTAGATGAAAACGGAGCTCAAAATCAGAATTTCTAACTTGATAAGCGCTCTCTAGATAAAAACGGTGCTCAAAATCAGAATTTCTAACTTGATAAGCGCTCTCTAGATAAAAACGGTGCTCAAAATCAGAATTTCTAACTTGATAAGCGCTCTCTAGATGAAAACAGAGCTCAAAATCAGAATTTGTAACTTGATAAGCGTCCTCTAGATGAAAACGGAGCTCAAAATCAGGATTTGTATCTTGATAAGCGTCCTCTAGATGAAAATGGAGCTTAAAATCAGAATTTGTAACTTGATAAGCGTTCTCTAGATGAAAACGGTGCTCAAAATCAGAATATCTAACTTGATAAGCGCTCTCTAGATGAAAACGGGACTCAAAATCAGAATTTGTAACTTGATAAGCGTCCTCAGATCAATTTATTTCCGAATCCTTTTAATGATTAGCCTACATCTAATGCGCATTTTATATCAATCGCACAGCAAACAATACGAAAGGAAAGGAGGAATAATAAATGGCAATATCAAATAAAAAAGCAAAAGAAGAGCCATTACATTCCGGTGAGATTTACCATTTATGGGCTTATTTATACGATGTAAAAAGCACCCTTGTTACGATGCAAGTATTTATCAATCATTCAGGGGACCATGATTTAAAAACATTTCTAGAGGACACGCTAGAAAGTTGTTTCACGCAAGAAGCTGAGCAAGTTGAAGCCCTATTAAAAGAAGCAGGTATACGACTGCCACCTGCTCCACCAGATAGACCAAATGTGGAAGTAGAAGATATCCCTGCAGGAGCACGGTTTAATGATCCAGAAATCGCACTTCTTGTTAAGAAGGAATTAATAACGGGAAGAGTCTTATGTAGTTACGTTACTGGTATCGCGATTCGCGAAGATATTCGGTCGATGTTTAGTGAATTCCAAACACAGAAGGAAGAGTACGAACAAAATTTAATAACATTATCCAAGGAAAAAGGATGGGTTGTTACCCCGCCAATTAGTATAAAATAATGGGTCTTATCGTAAAGGAATCAGAGGAGTGTGACCAGTGAAAAAGAAAAGTAAGGGGTTAATTATCACGGCTATTGGGTCTGTACCGCTTATGATGACGTTGGGGAATTCCATGTTGATTCCAATTCTTCCTAAAATAAAATCATCCCTAAACTTAACACAAATGCAGGTGAGCTTAACGATTACGGTATTCTCTATTGCAGCAGCAATCTTCATCCCCATTGTTGGGTACCTTTCCGACCGTTTTTCCCGTAAAGTCGTCATTATTCCATCACTAATTTTATTCGGAATCGGTGCATTGCTTGCTGGTTTGGGTGCTGCTGTATTCTCTAATTCTTATCTCTGGATTATTATCGGACGTATTCTTCAAGGAATCGGTGCTGCTGGAACTGCACCAATTGCTATGGCATTAATTGGAGATTTATTTAAAGGTGGAGAACAAAGCAGAGTATTAGGAATTTTTGAGGCATCTAATGGTTTAGGAAAGGTCCTGTCTCCTATTTTAGGTTCGCTTTTAGCATTAGTTGTTTGGCATGCTGTTTTTTTCGCTTTTCCAATTATTAGTCTAGTATCTGCAATACTCGTTTGGATTTTTATTAAAGAAAAAAGCAATCGGCAAGCACCTCCACCTTTTCGTAAATATGCAAAAGGGCTATTAAGTGTGTTTAAACAGGAAGGTAGGTGGCTCTTCACGGTTTACCTTGCTGGAGGTACATGTCTTTTTACCTTATTTGGAATTTTATTTTATTTATCCGATATATTGGAAGCAAAATACAATATCGATGGTGTTGTGAAAGGTCTTATTTTAGCTATTCCTTTACTTGTAATGGTTACAACATCCTACATTACAGGCAGCAAAATTGGAAAAAATTTAGAAAAGATGAAGAAACTTTGTGTTATTGGCTTTTCCTTTATGACAATTTCTTATGCTTCCCTCGTTTTATTTGAGAAACTTGTCCCATTTCTGTTAATACTCGCACTCAGCAGCATTGGTGCTGGGTTAGTATTACCATGTGTAAACTCCCTCATTACTGGTGCCGTTGGTAAAGAACGTAGAGGTTTTGTTGCTTCGTTATACGGTTCTGTGCGATTTATCGGAGTGGCATTAGGCCCCCCAATCTTTAGTCGTTTAATGGACTGGTCTCGAACAGGTATGTTTTTATCCTTGGCAGCACTTGCTCTCATCGTGGGTTTGTTGGTTTTACTATTGGTTCATGTAAAAGGAAAAGATGGAAAGAAACATAAAAAAACTAAAATCCGTTATAAATATATTTGAGTTATGGTTTCTTTCGCCATCCAAGTGTATAAGCATTCTGAAAGGACATTTGACATACTAGATCGACTACTCTTGTTGATAACCACTGACTGATTAGTGCAAGAACAATGATTTTCCAATCTACAACCATAGCAGTAATGACAAAAATAGACATATTCAAGAAAAAAAGAGGCTTTCCTGGAAGTATCTTACGCTTCGTAGAAATAATCAAGGCAACTACTCCAACTCCACCGTTGGAGACACCCTGCCTCATTAATAATCCAATTCCAGTACCTAAGAATAGCGAACCAAATACAAGATCATACACAAGGTTTCGATTTTGTATCATAAAGCTTGTCTCGAAAAAATCAACTGAAAGAGAAGTTACTGTAATACTAACAATTGTCCAAAGAGCAAACCGTTTCCCTAGGATTTTCACTCCAAATAATAACAAAGAAAAATTTACAATCCACAGAGCAACACCCATACTCATGTTGAACCAGTAGTTTAACAAAACTGCTATTCCTCCTGCTCCACCTGATGGAATCGAATGAGGAAATAGAAATAATCCCATGCCTAACCCTTGTATGGTTCCTCCAGCTATTACTAATCCGTACTTCTTTAGAAATGGATTCATTGCTTACGCCTCTTTTTATCCATAGAATAGGACGACTCTTACTATACATATTCCTAAGAATATTAATCATGAGTAAAAGTATTCACCCAATCAGGTAACGCTCTCCACCAACGACCCTAACTAAATTTCATTTTTTCCATATGATAGTAGTAGACCAAGAGGGAGGAGGTCATGTTAATGGGTTATGATGGAGGAAACAACAATAGCTTTGCGTTAATCGTTGTTCTATTTATTTTGCTTATCATCGTTGGAGCAAGTTGGTTTTAATTTCTAAAGGAAAGCCTTCCTATTCTTAGGGAGGCTTTTCTTTATGAATGGCTTCAGAAGATATATAGGTACAGTTTTTCCAGGAATGGGAATTTTAGTAAAAATTAATCAATAATTTTTGTGTTTTATTTTGTCGAAATTGGACAGAATATCTGTTGTGGTGATATTTAACTACGAAGAATATTTCTTCGGGGTAGTTAAGTACTACTTAGAAAATACTTATAGGAGGGTTGATTAATATGGCGAAGAACAAAAACAATCGCAATAACAACAATAACAATAACAACGACAATAACAACAACCAAGAAGTAAACAATGTTGAATTTGCGAATGAAAATGAGTTCAACGATTTCGATAACAACAACAATAATAATAATAACAACAATCGTAATCGTAACAACAACCGCAATAACAACAATAATTAATCAAGACCCTACAAAGAAACCTGTATCCAAAGATTTAACTTTAGATACAGGTTTTTTTTGTCTAGCTCCAGCGACTAGCGAGACTTCCCTCACCTACGTACGATAAGATCAACATTGACTCCCTACCGTTCAGTCCAGCCCGTACGTCGCTATACGGACACTTACATTTTTCTAGTGTCTTTTTAGTTAAAACTTGCCTGTACTCGATAAATTCGTGAACCCTTTTCAGAGAACTTCTCTTCGTATTCCGTCTTTATATTTAACGGATCAGGGAATGCATGTAAATGTAAATTTACTTCTTCCAATCGCATGCCAAACTGTGAAAAACTTACTAAAGAATACTCGAATAATCCTCTGTTATCTGTTTTAAAGGTTAGTTGGGCCTGTTCTTTTAGAATTTCTTTATACTGCTCTAAGAAAGCATGGTGCGTTAGTCTTCTTTTTTCATGACGATTCTTTGGCCATGGATCGGAGAAATTCAAATACATGCCTGCAATTTCATTTTCTGTAAATATTTCCCTTAGGTCACTTGCATTTTCATTTAACAATAAAATATTCGGCTGTTCTGATTCTATCACCTTCTCAGCGGCAGAAACAATAACACTTTTAGCTAATTCAATTCCAATAAAATTAACATCAGGATTTTGTTTCGCCATACCGATGATAAATTGTCCTTTACCTGTCCCCACTTCAATGTGGATGGGGTGATCATTGCCAAATACAGCCTTCCAATTCCCTCTATGTTCTGATGGATTCTGGATAACCAGCTGTTTGTTTTCCATGAGAAAATCATCCGCCCATGGTTTATTTCGTTGACGCATGTAAGATACCTCTCTTTGCTGAGTATGTTTGGAGTATAGAAAAACAAATATGACGAAAAATAATGTCATGAGGTGATTAAAATGACATTAAATGCAAACAATTTGTTGACATTATTACACGATATACTAGATGAACAATCCGCCGGGTGCTGTGGGGAAGTCTCCGAATATCAGCAAATAAAACGCTTAGTTAAGACGATGATGGCCCATGACCAAATTACAGATGAGCAACTAATGCAACTTCTCCCTGACATCTATAACTACGGACGACAAGGTGAAAATACACAAAGCATTGAAGAACATATTACATCCAATCAAGAAAATATCGAAAATTGGATGAGTGCAATAGAATATATCAATTTCAAATAATGGATGTAACCTGTTCGTTAAGTTCCTCTATGTCTCTAAGCCTTTCCATTGCTTTTATAGGCTCTTTCCGTCCTAAATGCCAACATAAATATTGGAGTGCGTTGAGTAGTAGATACCAATACATTCGTTCTAATAAATTTTCTTCCTCTTCCACTCCATATTTTTCCAACCACCCATTCCAATCTTCTCTTGGAATGTAACCTTTTAATATAAGACCATAATCGGAAGCAGGGTCCGCAATGGTTGCATTGTCCCAATCAATTAAGAATAAACTTCCATCATTTGACATTAATAAATTATTATGGTTCAAATCACTATGGCAAACGACTAATTTTTTGTTGCGTGTTTTTGGTAGTAGAATATCAAGATATTCTAATGAAATACGAACTGCCTCGTATTTATGAATTAGGTTCATATCAATTAATGTCTGCTTTATGGAAGCAAAAATTTCATCTGAAGTTAACGGGTTAATACCGAGTCGCATTAGCATGTCCAATAATTCTGTGGAATGGTGAATTTTGTGTAGTAAATCAGCTACCTTCTGATCTTTCATATCATTCGGTTTTAGTTCTCTACCTTCTAACCATTCTTGTGCTGTAATGACATCTCCATTTTCCATCCGCCTTGTCCATACGAGCTTCGGAACGATACCTTCTGCTGACAACACCGCCAAAAACGGAGAAGAGTTTCTTTTGAGGAATAATCGTTTGTTTTCCTTTTCAGCTATAAATGCTTCTCCTGTTAATCCTCCAGCTGGTGTTAGTTTCCATCCATCTCCTAATGCTCGTTCAAGCCATTCCAACATATCATTTCACATCTTTCAAAAATAGCATTCCATCTTCATATTTTATAGGTATAAAGTTTAAATTACAACTATATAATAATTTTTTCACACTATTTGTTTTGATTTTGTAGCAATTGTACTGATTGGTTCTGATAACTTTTTAATTGTTATAATCTTACTGAATTTTGCCTCACCATCAACTTGTATATAAGACTTTTCGTCCGTGGTAATTGAAAGCTTTGTTGCTTCTAGTATTTCCACTTCTTTAAAATTTACATGTTTTCCAGTAAACACCGTTAAAAATAAAGCAAGTACTTTCCATTTAGAAATGTTATGTATAATTAAAATAGGAAACGTATTTGGTTGTATCTTTGCAGTGGGAATAATTTTCATTCCACCACCATAATACGGATGATTCGCTGTTGTTATCATCCAGCAGTTGGTTAATGTCCGCTTTTTATGGTCAATATCCATTTCAATACGCATTGGCCTAAAATGCAGCAGTACGTGAATAAGTGCAATTACATATGTCAACGTTCCTAATCCAACCGAATTAAGGACACGCTTATAAAATGATTTATTAGCAGTATGTACAATTTGTGCATCGAAACCGATGCCAACAGAATTTACGTACTTGCCCTCTATACTGCTGTCGAGAGTATAGTTTCCGACCCAATAGGATAGTATAGAATGATGTTGGACAATTTCCTTTAGGATTGTAACTGGATTCCCTTTTATCCCTAATCCCCTTGCAAAATCATTTCCTGAACCACCTGGGATAAATGCGATCGGTATATTTCTCGAACCTAATCCATTTATTGCTTCATGGATGGTTCCGTCCCCACCTATAATGATAAACGCTTTGATAGTAGATTCTCTACTTAGCTTCTTAACGATATGAGTAGTGTGACCTGCATATTCTGTGTAATAGTAGGTGCTTTCTATTTGCTTATAATATCTGGATTTTTTTATTTTAGAAAACACTTTCTTCCCACGACCATTTCCCGCTTGTGGATTAACGATAAAAACATACATCCCTATTCCTCCATATCACCAATTGAGTGTAAACTAATATCATCCTCCCATTCTGGACGTTTCACAAAGTTGGAGTAGCATTGCCCAAGCAACGCATCTGCAGCTTTCAATTGCCTGCTTTTAAGCGGTGACGATAGGATCCTTTTATGATGAAACCATTCATTATATTTCTGCTTTCCAATTAGATTTATTTGATAAGGCTCTGTATTAAATATAATATTATTTGTTCTAGAAAGGACTGTTTTTTTTATAGGGAAATCGATTGTATGCTTCTGTAAAATACTTTTGATTATCTTTTCGGTTCGTTTTAAAGCAATAACAGGACTCAGCATTCTTGACTGCTCATACGCTGATTCGATGGTCCATGCTCTTTCGTCTCCTGCCATAATAACAGCACCAGGTTCTTTTTCAATAAAATAAATAATCTCAATACCAATTGGTGTAATTAGTATAATCTCTCCATCAACCGGTGCTTTCTTAATATTAAATACTGGATAATACATTAATAAATAGGTATCTGGTAACCGTTGTAAGAAGTACTTTAAGAGACGATCTTGATAATACTTTTGATCAACATAAGAAATTTCAGTAATTGTAGATGTAGCCCACTTCAGTTGAAAGTTGAATATTTTATTTAGAAAATATTGTTTTAATTCCTGCTCCGTTTCTGGTAGGATATTTTCCTTGGGTACGTCTATATCTTCTTCAATTTGTTCTTTTTTCACAAGTGATTTGAATTTAGTAAAGACTTTTTTAACTTTACTTGTATCATCTGTTTCATATTCTTCTATGTTATTATCCTCTGGCATAGGAGGCTCAGACCATATTCGATATAACTTATTCCAATTGTCCTTTTTAACACGAATATATTGTGTCGGGTAGCGATACACATCCCATTCATATCGTGAGACATAATCCTGTAGTTTAATGAGTTGAGCGATGCTGTTCACCCCCTTATGAAAAGCTGCATCTTTGTTTATAGGATTATTAATTTTTCTAAAGATTAAGCTATTGACGTAAAGGATACAAACGGTAGATTAAGTGAATGCGAGAGCTATACAATTCTAAAGAAGTAACTCCACAGTTTAATATTAATTGCAACAAACAATTCGAAAGAGCCTACCTTAATGGGTATCTCCGTATTATTTCATATTTTTGCTCTCTGTTAGGGTGGATTTGAAAAAGTATTACTTCATGAACAAGCATTTTCTCTTTAGTAGTATATTTATTTTTCATTTCAGAAAGAATCTCATCATATCTTGTAACCTGATTTCCAGCCCATTTTTTTGCAAGTGTAATATGGGGAGTGTAGGCTCTATTTTCCTTTGAAAATCCCAATTGAACCGCATATTCTTCTACTATTTGTGCTAACTGGCTTAGTGTATCTGTTTTTTCCACACCAGACCATAAGACTCGAGGTGTTTTTGGATTCCCAAATGTGCCTATAGAACCAACATTCACATGAAAAGCATTTAACATTTTTATGCCCTGCAGTTTTTTATCCAGTTCTTGTAGTTTATCATTATCAACAGCACCTAAAAATTTTAATGTTATATGAAAATCTCTTTTATTATACCATTGTTTATAAGGTAATTTTTCCCTTAAAACTGATTGCCATATTGAAAAGTACTCTTGTAATTCTTCTGGTAACAGAATGGCTATGAAATAATGGGGTGAACCTCCCATAATTTTTTCCTCCAATCAAACTAGCGAAGTGACATCAGGTAGGCTAATTCTTCTGCACTAAGTTCACGATATTCCCCAAGCTTAAGCGATTCATCTAACTCTAAAGAACCCATACGAAGCCTTTTTAAATAGATGACCTGTTTCCCAACTGCTTCAAACATCCGCTTCACTTGATGAAACTTCCCTTCTGTGATTGTTACTTCGATTTCAGATATATCACCAGTCGTAACGATGTTTAATATAGCTGGTTTTGTTTCATACCCATCCTCTAAAGTAACACCAGCGGCAAAACGATCCACATCAGCTTTTGTTACCCTTCCTTCTATGCGGGCAAAATATGTTTTCCCTACATTTTTGTTTGGCGAAGTTAGGCGGTGGGCTAGCTGTCCATCATTTGTTAAGAGCAAAAGGCCCACCGTATCTTTATCAAGTCTTCCCACAGGGAACGGCTCAAAATGCCGATACTCCTCTATCAATAAATCAACAACCGTTTTCTCTCGATTGTCAGTTGTTGCTGAAATTACTCCAGGAGGTTTGTTCATCAAGAGATAAATATACTTTTTATATACTACTGCTTCTCCTGCAACATCTAACACATCATTTTCTGTGTCAATGTGTATACCGCTATCTTTTACAATCGTTCCATTAACCGTAACCTGTTTTTTCTTAATTAGGGCCTTTACATCTTTTCTACTGCCATACCCCATATTTGCTAATAATTTATCCAAACGCACACACGTCCACTCCTCTTACCTACCAAACTTCCGCTTTATTTTATTAACAAAAGGAATCTGCCCACCAAATACACGTTCTAACAATGTCGATGCGTAAGCAAAGTATAAATACACAGCTCCACCCAGACCAACTCCAAGAATAAGAATTACCATTGCCCCCCATCTAGTATCTTCATATGGAATAAATAAACCAAAGACTGCTTTAACAATCCAAATGGTGATTGACATCAAGGTTACAAAAATAATGATTAATAATGTTCGTTTAATTAACTGTTTTAATGGAAACTGAATCGAAACCTTAATTCGATATAAATTTAAAGAAACAGCAATACCTGCAGCTAATGCCGTACCAAAAATAGCGCCTTTTGCTCCAAACATATGAATCAACTGGCTGTTCAGTAGTATTTTCACCAATAATCCTGCCATTAAACTGAGGACCGTGAAGTTTTGCTTATTTATCCCCTGTAATATAGCAGCGGTAACAGTAAACAGAGAAAACAATAAACCAACTGGTGCATACCAAGCCATCAAGGAACCTGTTAAAGAGAGATTTTGCATACCATATAACGTACCATAGGCTTCATGTGATAGTACACATAGTCCCACAACAGCAGGAATCACTAATACAAGCACAATCTGAAGGGATTGGTTGATCTGCTGGTGCAACACAGGCATATTTTTTTGTGAAAAGGTTTTTGTCATTGCTGGTAGTATAGCTAAAGATAAACCTGTTGCAATAGTACCAGGTATGATAACGAGTTTATGTCCATACATGTTAATAGCGCCATATGCTATATCCCATCCTGCATGCCCACCAGCAACCATTGCACGTTGAAAGGTAAACTGATCGACCAATTGATACAGTGAAGTAGCAAGACCAACAATAATAAAAGGACCAGAGTAACTCAGTATTTCACGATACAATTTTTTGGTTGGTATATGATTAAAATGCTTTTGCCTAGCTAGTTGCGTATCTAGATATGGCTTTCTTTTCTTCCAATAGGATAAAAGAATAATCCAAGAACCGATTGCACCAACAAAAGCACCGAAAGTGGCAAACCCAACAGCAGTTGCAATCGTTCCTTTAAAAATAACAATGACCATGAATACAGAAACAAGTACAAAGAGGATACGCACAATTTGTTCCACAACCTGAGATATGGCAGTCGGACCCATGGATTCATACCCTTGAAAAAATCCTCTGACAATACTCATTGCTGGAATAATAATTAATGCAAAACTGACTGCACGAATAACGATTACTGCATCCTCAACGGTAATCGCGCTATATTGATCGTTCGTGCTTATTGAGAAGTTAGCAATCTGTTCTGCAGCAAAAAACAAAATAAGGAAGGAGACAAGACCAGTAATTAGCATTAATCCAGAAGCTGATTTAAACATTCGCCTTCCTGTTTCATAGTCACCTAGTGAATTATATTTAGACACAATTTTAGACATAGCTAAAGGGATTCCAACTGTAGAAATACTCAGCATGATATTATATGGTACATATGCAAAAGTATATAAAGTCCCCCCTGCAGCACCAACAAGTGCATTAAATGGGATAAGATAGACCATTCCTAAAAATTTTGATAAGAAAGTTGCTGTAGTAAGCAACATAGAACTTCTTACAATATTCGACATTGTTTCACCTTTATTTCTATAAATTCATATAAACGTTATTTTACCACAATCCATCGCTGGACAGATACTGTAATTGTTGCAAATTAAATAAAGTCTGATTTCTAATAGAGATTGTTACTTTTTCTTGGATGTAAGTTTCGACGTGAAAGATATAAACTGCGAGGTAACATCGAACTTAAAAAAATAACTTGCTTGTACTCTCAAGATCAATAAAGAATTATGAATGCCAATACTCAACGGAGCTATCAAGATTGAAATAGAGCAAGATTCTCATGAAATGAACATGATAAGCTCTCTCAAGATTGAAATTGAGCAAAACCCTCTTCAAATGAACTTGATAAGCCTTCTCAAGATTAAAATAGAGCAAAATTCTCTTCAAATGAACTTGATAAGCTCTCTCAAGATTGAAATTGAGCAAAATTCTCATGAAATGAACTTGATAAGCTCTCTCAAGATTGAAATAGAGCAAAATTCTCATGAAATGAACTTGATAAGCTCTCTCAAGATTGAAATAGAGCAAAATTCTCTTCAAATGAACTTGATAAGCCTTCTCAAGATTGAAATAGAGCAAAATTCTCTTCAAATGAACTTGATAAGCTCTCTCAAGATTGAAATAGAGCAAAATTCTCTTCAAATGAACTTGATAAGCCTTCTCAAGATTGAAATAGAGCAAAACCCTCATGAAATGAACTTGATAAGCCTTCTCAAGATTAAAATAGAGAAAAACCCTCATGAAATGAACTTGATAAGCTCTCTCAAGAAAATTTCCCAAATTATTGTTACCTCACAGTTTATATCAACTGCACAACAAACAATACGAAAAGATAAAATCACTGTAAATTGAGTAGCCATCTATTTAATGGTAATATACTCCTGAAAGGAATGAAGTAATTTATGACCTATGATGTAGTTGTGATTGGCGGAGGTCCCTCTGGCCTAATGGCTGCAATAGCAGCAAGTGAACACGGGGCTAGAACCCTGCTCCTTGAAAAAGGGAGCAAATTAGGGAATAAACTTGCAATTTCAGGTGGAGGCAGATGTAATGTAACGAATCGTCTTCCACAAGAAGAAGTAATTAAGCATATCCCTGGTAATGGGAGATTTTTATATAGTGCATTTTCTGTATTTAATAACTATGATATTATCGATTTTTTTGAAAATCTTGGTGTAAAACTAAAAGAAGAAGATCACGGTAGAATGTTCCCTGTTTCAAACTCAGCAAAATCCGTTGTTCAAGCATTAATTAATAAAATGGAAGAATTACATGTTGAAGTGCAACAAAACACACCTGTAGAAGCTATCCATTATGATGAAAACGAACATACAATCATTTTAAAAGACGGAAGAAAAGTTAATACTAAATCGCTCGTTATTGCGGTTGGAGGTAAAGCTGTTCCACACACTGGATCTACTGGTGATGGATATGCATGGGCGAAAAAAGCAGGCCATACAATCACGGATATATATCCAACAGAAGTTGCTTTAACCTCAAATGAATCCTTTATTAAAAATAAAAGCTTACAAGGTTTATCCCTAAGAAATGCTGCAGTTTCCGTATTAAATAAAAGAAATAAACCAATTATTACACATCAAATGGATATGATATTCACTCATTTTGGCGTTTCTGGCCCCGCTGTCTTGCGTTGCTCACAATTTGTTGTGAAGGAAATCATGAGAGGACAGAAGAAGGTTCCGTTGGTTATTGATGCTTTACCTGAAGAAAATGAAGAAAAGGTTTTTCAGAATATCATGAAATCCGTTCAAGAAAATCCGAAGAAAGCATTTAAAAATGTGATAAAAGGAATTGTTCCTGAACGATTTTTATCCTTTATCTTAGAGCAACATAACATAGACGATGAGCAGAAATGTGCAAATGTTTCTAAGGAAACAATCCGAACAATTGTCCATACGATGAAGAGTTTCACATTCTACGTTAATGGCTCCCTACCAATCGAAAAAGCATTTGTTACTGGCGGTGGCATATCAACCAAAGAAATCGTACCAAATACGATGCAATCAAAAATTATGCATGGTCTATATTTCTGTGGGGAGATATTAGATATTCACGGCTATACTGGTGGATATAATATTACATCGGCACTTGTAACAGGAAGGCTTGCTGGAATGAATGCAGCCTTTGAATCTAAAGCTGAAGCGCCCGTTTAACGACGCACGGACTGCGCCCACATAGTTTGTGGGTGGTTCGATTTTAATCGGACATTCCTTCGTAGGAGATAAAGGAGACATGACGACCAAGAGGTTTAAGGAAGTTCGACTATGTCGAACGCTATCGTTCGGAGGTGAGCGAAGTCTCGCTAGTCGTTGGTCCGCTTGCGCTAGATGAAGCAAAAGGTTAATTGGTAGATGATACCTAACATGATTTGTAGCTGTTAAGCCATCCTATAAATGTCTGGACAGAAAATCGAAAGGGTGGTTTATGATGCAGAAGAATCAAATGTGGTTACCGCTTCTAGCTTCAGTCGGCGTAGGTGCAGCAACTTACTATACAATGACCAGAAACAACCAAAGTCTTGGTCAAACCGTACAAAAGGTTATGCCGTTTATGGCAGGCATTGGTGGGAAAAACCAAGGAGTACACTAACAAGACAAGGTTCCCTTTATATAAAGTTACCAGACGAAAAAGCGCGTTCCATAGAACGCGCTTTTTCAATCGTCTTAATCGTATGAAACGCATAACTATCAACTATTTATCACAAACTAAAATAATTAACAAATAGGAGACTTGTGATAATGAAAATTGTAACCGTAACTGTGGGGATTATATTAACAGTACTCCAGCCTTACCTTGTTCTTGCTTCATCAAGTGAACAAGAAACAATCGTAATTGAAACCTATCAAGCAGACATTACTGGGGATGGGTTATTCGAAGCAATTGAATTAAAAGGTACTCCATTCTCACCAGACGCTGAATATTTCCATAACATCTGGGCAGAAATTAAAAGCCCAAATGATGAAAGCTGGACAATTAACTATGGTGGTGGATATGAACCTGAAATTCATTTTTTTGATTTCAATCATGATAAAATTAAGGATATGTTATACCAGAGTCCAACAGGTGGGAGTGGTGGATTATATCATTATGATTTGCACACATTGGCAGGTAATAATCTTGCGGAAATACCTTTACCAAAACAACCCTACGTTTCAGGGGAATTCATTGATGATTTCAAGGTTGAAATAAAAACATCGCCAAATGCAGAACCGATTATCATGGATGTCCATGATAGAGCAGATGAGTATGTACGACTAGAAATATACGATCAAGATGGAAAGTTATTGAAGGATACCTCCCCTATAATTGAACCTATAGCATTTTTTGAATCTGTAAAGATAAGTGATAGCAAAGGGTATGGTCTAAAAAGCTTTAAACAAGTAAGTGGCGCTTTTCATGCAGATCAATTAGGTACCATTGAGTCACTCTGGTATTTCACAGAAGGAGAATGGATTATTCTGAAGTTAGAATGGCAGGAAGCAAAATAAGAAAAGGATCTCATTCCTAATGACAGGAAGAGATCCTTTTTTACTTTGTAATTAATTAGCTACTACATTAACCAGTTTACCTGGTACAACGATTATTTTACGTATCGTTTTACCATCCAACCATTTCTGTAGGGTTTCATCTTCGAGTGCTACTTTTTCAAGCTCATCCTTTGAAATGTCTTTTGTTACATTAATTTTAGAACGAACTTTACCCATTACTTGAAGGACAACTTCTACTTCATCTTCAACAAGTTTTGCTTCGTCATATGCAGGCCATGCTTCAAACGTAATTGTACTTTCGTGACCTAATTTTTCCCATAGCTCCTCCGCAAGATGTGGTGCAATTGGTGACAACAATTTCACGAATCCTTCTACATATGCCTTCGGTAGTGTTTCTGCTTTATAGCCTTCATTAACAAACACCATCATTTGTGATATCCCTGTATTGAAGTGAAGATTTTCAAAATCCTCGGTTACTTTTTTCACTGTTTCATGGTAAACCTTATCAAGGTCAGGATTTTCTCCGTCCACTACTTTTACAGACAAACTACCATCTTCTTCGTTAATAAACAAACGCCACACACGATCTAGGAATCGTCTTGCACCATCTAACCCATTTGTTGACCATGCAACAGAGGCATCAAGTGGTCCCATGAACATTTCATATAGACGCAATGTATCAGCACCATGAGAAAATACGATATCATCCGGATTGACAACATTTCCTTTTGATTTACTCATTTTCTCATTACCTTCTCCAAGAATCATTCCTTGGTTAAACAATTTCATAAACGGCTCTTTTGTCGGAACCACTCCAATATCATACAAGAATTTATGCCAGAAACGCGCATAAAGCAAGTGAAGTACCGCATGCTCTGCTCCACCGATATAAATATCAATCGGAAGCCACTTTTTAAGTGCTTCTGGATCTGCTAGCTTTTCTGTGTTATCCGGATCAATGTAACGTAGGAAGTACCAGCAGCTTCCTGCCCATTGTGGCATCGTATTCGTTTCACGACGGCCTTTCTTTCCTGTTACAGGGTCAATAACATTTACCCACTCATCATTATTTGCTAGTGGTGATTCTCCAGTTCCAGATGGTTTAATTTCGGACATCACTGGCAATTCTAACGGAAGCTCTTCTTCTGGAACAGCTGTCATCGTACCATCTTCCCAATGAATAATTGGAATTGGCTCACCCCAATAACGTTGTCTAGCGAACAACCAATCACGCAAGCGGTATGTTATTTTCTTCTCACCCACACCTTGTTTTTCAAGCCATTCAATCATTTTGGAGATGGCTTCTTCTTTTCCAAGACCATCAACAAAACCTGAATTCACATGCTCACCGTCACCCGTATAAGCCTCTTTCGTTACATCTCCACCAGCTACAACTTCAATAATTGGCAAATCAAATTTCGTTGCAAATTCATAATCTCGCTCATCATGTGCAGGAACAGCCATAATTGCACCTGTACCATAAGACATCAATACATAATCAGCAACCCAAATTGGCATTTTTTCATTATTTACTGGATTGATTGCATACGCACCAGTGAAAACACCTGTCTTGTTTTTTGCTAAGTCCGTACGTTCCAAGTCTGATTTTGTCTCTACCTCATGAAGGTACTTATCAACTGCGTCTTTTTGCTCAGGCGTTACAATTTTCTTGACAAAAGGATGCTCTGGTGCAAGTACAGCATATGTCGCACCAAACAATGTATCTGGACGTGTTGTAAATACAGTGAATTGTTCATCATGTCCATCAATAGTAAAGGTTACTTCAGCGCCTTCTGAACGCCCTATCCAGTTACGTTGCATTTCTTTCAAGCTCTCTGGCCAATCCAACTCTTCTAAATCTTCTAGTAAGCGATCAGCATATGCAGTGATTTTAAGCATCCATTGTTTCATCGGCTTACGAATAACAGGATGACCACCCCGCTCACTAACCCCATCAATCACTTCTTCATTTGCCAAAACGGTACCTAGAGCTGGACACCAGTTAACGGCAACCTCATCAATATATGCCAAGCCTTTTTCATAAAGCTTAATGAAAATCCACTGCGTCCACTTATAATAATTCGGGTCTGTCGTATTTACTTCACGGTCCCAATCATAGGAAAATCCTAGTTCCTTGATTTGGCGTTTAAATGTGGCAATATTCTTTTCCGTAAATTCTGCTGGACTATTGCCTGTATCAATCGCATATTGTTCTGCAGGAAGCCCAAACGCATCCCATCCCATTGGATGAAGCACTTCAAACCCTTGCATCCGCTTCATTCGTGATAGGATATCTGTTGCTGTATACCCTTCTGGATGCCCAACATGTAGTCCCACTCCAGATGGATACGGGAACATATCTAGTGCATAAAATTTCTCTTTACTTGAATACGTATCGGTCTTAAATGTTTTATTTTCTTGCCAATACGATTGCCACTTTTTCTCAATTTGCTGATGACTATAACTCATCTGTATTTCCTCCTCTATTCATTTATCTAACGGTCACCCCAACAAAAAAAGCCACTCATCCCAAGAAGGGACGAGAGACTTTTCCCGCGGTACCACCCAAATTAACGTTATACGTTCACTTGTATCCTTAACGCGGATTAACGGCAAGAATTACTATCCGTTCACTCTTGCAACCTTGAAGGCGAGTTCATAAATTTTCGAACGACAGTTTCCACCAACCACTGCCTCTCTTTGCCTGAAAAATTTACTACTATTCCTTCGCTTCGTCGTTAGATTATTTAATGGTATTGTAATGAATTAAATTTGCAATGTCAAGAAACAGACATATTTTCCTTGGAATAAAGCTGTTCCATCCAGTCCACAACATCCATTTTATTTACTTCTCGAACATTGTCAACTGTCTCATGTGCAATGATTTTTCCTTTTCTTAATACGACTACTTCATCCAAGATAGGCTCGACTTCCTTTATTTCATGTGTCGTAATGATCAAGGTCTGTTCTGGCATATTAATAAATTTAATGATTCCATTGATAATTGCTTTTCGTACCATTGGATCAAGCCCAGAGAACGGTTCATCTAATACAACATATGGTGCGTTCCTAGATAATGTTACGACGATTTTCACCCGAGATTTATTCCCTTTTGATAGATATTTAATTTTCTGCTCTACATTCAGATTCATAAATTTAGCCATTTCCACTGCTTTTTCTTTATCAAAGTCATCAAATTGACTATTATAAAATTCAATCAGTTCCATTACGGATAAATACGGAAAAAAATATTCACTATCTGTAAGAAAAGCTAGCTTGTTAGCAATCCTACGATCAACGACGACATTATCAATTTCCACTATTCCTTTAGAGGGTTTTAATAATCCCGATAGCAATTTTAATAATGTCGTTTTCCCACTGCCATTCTCCCCAATGATTCCAATTACTTTTCCTGAATCCATTGATAACGTACATTGACGAATTGCTTTTGTTGCTAAATATCGCTTCGTAACATTTGTCAGTTGAATCATTGCCCCTCACTCCCATTATTCATTATTCCTTCAAGCATTTCATTAATGGAAAATCCCATTTCCTGCATATCCATTATAAATTGCTTTATTTGTTCCTGTTTCATTTCTTCCCTTAAGCGCGTTAACCGATTTACATCTTCTGTAACAAATGTTCCTTGCCCACGCTTCGTTGTGACAATTTGTAACAATTCTAATTCCCGATAGACTCGACTGATTGTATTCGTATTCACACCCACTTCCACTGCATATTCCCGGACAGACGGAAGCTTTTCTCCCTCTCTTTTATCCCCACGAACAATCTCGCTCGATATTCGGTGGATTAGTTGCAAGTAGATTGGTTTATTCGCATCAAATTCTAATCCCATTACTAAACCTCCACTTTACGATCCAGTAAATAAGCAGAAAGTAAATAAGAAAGGAGAACAATTACACCAAAAAATATATAATTACCTAAATAGATCGTCATTCCCGCTTCATCAATAGTAAATAAACCGAAAGAAATATCTAGTAATTGAGCATTTTCTCCTGCAAAACGAGATGGAATGCTAAGTACTCCCCATTGTGTGATTCTTTCAAAAATATCTGTAGTGAAAAATGCTGTAATCAAGTATGTACAACCGTAAATCACACCGATTATGGCAATAATAGCCAAACCGCGAATATAGGTACGCCACCACTGATAAAGCGTCCACCAAAAAAGAATAACCGCTGCAGGAAAAATGGATACAATAATCATTTGAATACAAATAAGGAAATAAGTAAGAACAACTTCAAAACCATGTAAACTTGTTAATCCAGCCATTAAATTAAAAATAATAATTACGATTGAGATGACGAGTAAATAAATAGAAGCAAAGATGATACCATTTAAATATTTTATCAATAACAAACGATGAATAGATCCTGGATGATGCAACCATAAACCGAGTTGGATGGCTTCGGTATTTAAGCTATATAACAAAGAAAAAGGTAAGATCAAAAAACCAAAGGCCAACAAACTGACTAATGATCCAACAATTGAATGATTTACTGAAAACATAAATAGAAAAGCTGGTATTAAGAACATCCCAAGAAAAAAACCTCGCATCATTTTCCACTCTTTCACATAAAGCCCTTTAAATGATGGATCCATAATCCTACTCCCTCTCCGTATTAGTGTTATAGTTAAATAGTACACTGATACAAAAAGAGATGCAATGATTTCTTTTTATAATCTTTATCTGCCAGGCTAATATCTGTTAGAATAGATTTTGAACTAAAAATATTAAATGAAGGAATGTTTATCACAATGCTAAAAGGAATTTTAAATTACGCCCATTATCTTCTTGAAGAGTCTATCGAAGAAGGTGAAACGGTTATTGATGCAACCTGTGGTAATGGTAATGACACATTATTTCTAAGTGATTTGGTCGGGGAATCTGGTTTTGTCATTGCATTTGATATCCAGGAACAAGCCATCACTGTTACGAGGGAGGCGATTTTACAAAGGCAAAAGTCAAATGTCTCCCTAATACACGATAGCCATGAAAATATCAAAAAGTATTTACCGAAAGACAAAACAATCGGTGGTGCAATCTTTAATCTAGGATACTTGCCCCGGAGTGATAAACGAATTATTACTAGGTCAGTGTCTACGATACAGGCAATGGATGTAATCCTAGAATTTTTAAAGAAAAATGGTCTGCTTATCCTAGTTGTCTACCATGGTCATGAAGGAGGTAAAGAGGAGAAAGAAGCAATTTTGAAACATGTCATTAACCTTAACCAAAAAGAATTCAGTGTATTACGCTACGGATTTATTAATCAAAAAAACGATCCACCATTTATTATTGCCATTCAAAAAAAGTGAGTTTAGAGGAAGAATACTCTAATCTTGCTTTTTTATTTTCGGCTCTTTTTAAACTGTTTGTTGCTTGTAAATCTTCGCATTTGATATAAAGTGTTGACTAGTGTAATTCAGTATGTGTATAGCACGTCGTTCCGGAAACACACTTCGCTTTCCGTGGGCGGCTGGTGAGCCTCTTTCGTGCTACGCACTACGTAGTCTCACCTAGACCTGTCCTCCCACAGGAGTCTACGTGTGTTTCCTCCACTAAGGTATCTGCTCTACTTTTATAAAACTAGAGATATTTTGTTTTTTTACAGAAAATAACTATCCGTAACGTGGTTATATGGACTAAAATCTCAAAAATATTTAGAGCAACTAACATAGCGTAGGCAGAATACGAAGACTCCTGCGGGAACAGCACGTGTCCGAAGACCCCGCAGGAAGTGGTTTTCTTCCGAGGAGGGCTAAGGCCGTGCCCGCGGAAAGCGAAGTATTCTGCCGCAGCGAATGACGACATAAACCAATCATAAGTGTGAGCGAGAGCTTAATTGTTTGAATTCAAATAATCCACAATTTATACATTTAGTACAACAATAATCTAGAAAAGCTGCTTCCGATATCCAAGACTTTTCTCTTCATATCCCATATTTTTATAAAATTGATGTGCCGCATCACGTTCAGCCCGAGTTCCACTATTTAAAACAATAGTTGTTGCACCTTGTGTAGCTACCCACTTCTCAACATCTTGAAGGAACCTTTTCCCGATGTGCTGCCTACGATGCTTGGAATCAATAACAAAGGCAACCAATCGAAAATAGGAGCCATCGTACTCGTAAAATAATTGTTCACATAACCCAGCCATCCCCACAACTTTTCCGTCCAATTCTGCAACTATCGTATGATAGCCAGGAGTATTTGAAATCCTTCTAAATCGTTGTGCCATTCTCTCCTCTGTGGTTGGATAGCCTAAATCAGTCATTAGTTTTGTTAATACAGCTATATCGTTTTCTTCAGCTTCTCTAATAATCATCGAATCCCCCCTTTTTTCTTAAACAAAAGGTTCCATTTCATTGGATAATTCAAGAACAAAAGGCTGGATTGCTAATACAATTATACCTAAACCGATCGCTATTAAGATTCCCCAACCAATTGAAAGATCTAAAAATAGATTCACTGCAAAAACAAGGATAAGAACAAGAAGTGTAATAATACTGCTCCATTTTCTTGATGAAGCTGCTACATACTGCTTTTTCTTACAATATGGGCAAATCATTCGAAAAGATCGAACAGTCTCAATCCATGTCCATTGATTTTTGCAACTTTTACATGTTGGCAAGTATTCGCCCTCCTCTTCTCACTTGTACTACATATATAATAATATCATAATTAGGTGAAAATTCCGACCGAACCAACTGATATTAACTTGTTTCTCGATCCTTCTCAAATCTGTAGTACATTTTAACATTCCAATGAAAAAACTTCGCAGTTCTCCCGCTAATCCGTAGAAGTTCCTTAACCATTTTAGCTCCACCATCGAGTCCCATCACTTTTTCATCCCCTAAATATAAGCCTACAAGTCCATGATGCACAAATTGGTGAAATTTTTTATCTGGCAACCGTTGCACTGCTTTGTCTGTTTCCTTAATAAAGTATAAAAGGCGTTCCTTCAATTGATCTTGATTTGAATAAAAGCTACAAAAATTTAAATCCCCCTTTATTTTATCCTCTTGTTGATCGATATAATAGTCGAGCAGTATATGTAAACCTTGCATATATGGAAAATAGTTTTCATATATTATTTGTGCTAATTCCTCTGTTATTTTACCAGAGAGAGCATAAGAAATAAGGCAAAACACTCCTAAGGTCGACCCAGTAGCAGCGGCAAATTCATACCAAGACAGTGTTGGTGTTTTTTCTTTATTTTCTTCATACCAACGCATTAGCCTATCCAACCGTTCATCTTCTTTAACATGTTTATGAACTTGAAGATTAGCGTACATATTTTCTAATTTTAATAATTGCTTCTTAACAAATGAAAAGTACGGGATTCCTTGTAATACATTCTGACAAGTATGAACCAATTCTGTTAAATAACCCCCATCATCCTGTTCGTCGCGATGCCCGTAATAGTTTGTCCCATCATTTTCTAGTGATAGAGCGTCTTCCATTGCTTGATGTAACAAACGAAAATCATCAGGATCTAAGGATGTACTTCGGTCACATAGATTATCAAGATAATCACTAATTGTTTGATATGCAACAATAAAACGAATGGCATCCTTCCAATATTCTTCAGCTAACAGTGCAAATACCGCACCACCTTGACAGTGAAAACGCTTTGCTTCTATACTTGCGAGCGCTTGTTTACGAAGTTCCTTATTTGGTATTTGCTCTGCCTTTTTATGCCAATATGTCAATTCCTCATTTACCACTGGAAAAACCCTTCGAAAAACTGTAGTCATCAATACCATCGATGTTTTGGGTACATGTGCCACCTGAAATCCTCCGTTCAATAATGAAAAAGTTTGCTATACTTATTATAGCAATATTAAGATAGAAACAAACATATTTTATAGGAGGATTACCTTAGATGATTGGAGATTACAAAGGGAGTAAACCACAAATACATGATTCCGCATTTATTGCAAGAGATGCTGTAATTGTTGGTGATGTAACGATTGGAGAAGAATCGAGCATTTGGTTTAAAACAGTCATACGAGGAGACGTTGCATCAACCCATATTGGAAAAAGAGTAAGCATCCAAGATTTATCGATGCTTCACCAAAGTCCGAATAACCCATTAATTGTGGAGGATGATGTAACAGTTGGACACCAAGTAACACTTCACTCTGCAATTGTACGTAAAAATGCGCTAGTTGGTATGGGATCGCTCATCCTAGATGGTGCAGAGATTGGCGAAAGTGCATTCGTTGGCGCTGGCAGTCTTGTTCCACCAGGAAAGAAGATTCCACCACATACATTGGTAATGGGCCGCCCAGCCAAAGTTGTTCGTGAGTTGACAGAAGCAGATTACCTAGAGATGGAACGCGTAAGGAAATCTTATGTAGAAAAAGGACGTTATTATAGGGAGAGTACTGATTTAGGCAAGGAATAATTTACTTATTGTAAGCTGTTTTTTGGGGGAGAGTGGTTGTTCTCGGGATTATGCGTTCCCTTCTCCGGATATACGCTCTCTTCTCTGGATTTACGCTCTCTCTCTGGATATACACTCTCTTCTACGGATATATGCTCTCTTCTACGGATATATGCTCTCTTCTACGGATATATGCTCTCTTCTCTGGATATATGCTCTCTTCTCCGGATATATGCTCTCTTCTCTGGATATACGCTCTCTTCTACGGATTTACGCTCCCTTCTACGGATTTACGCTCTCTTCTACGGATTTACGCTCTCTTCTACGGATTTACGCTCTCTTCTACGGATATATGCTCTCTTCTCCGGATATATGCTCTCTTCTCTGGATTTACGCTCTCTTCTACGGATTTACGCTCTCTTCTCCGGATATATGCTCTCTTCTCTGGATATACGCTCTCTTCTCCGGATTTACGCTCTCTTCTACGGATATATGCTCTCTTCTCCGGATATATGCTCTCTTCTACGGATATATGCTCATACAATGATTTCAGCATTCCTCCAACAGCTAAAAAATCTAAAAAAGCCACCCAACACCAAAGCTGGATGACTTTCTCATTATTTATTTTACTAACGCCTTTAATTCTTCTACTTTATCCGTTCTTTCCCATGGGAATACAATATCTGTTCTACCAAAATGCCCGTATGCAGCGGTATTTTTAAAGATTGGTTTTCTCAAATCAAGCATGGCAATGATTCCAGCTGGGCGGAGATCAAACAACTCACGAACTGCATTTACTAAAACTTCCTCAGTGGCAATTCCTGTTCCGAATGTATTAATCGCTATAGATACGGGTTCTGCAACACCAATTGCATACGCTAATTGAACTTCACAGGATTTAGCTAATCCCGCTGCTACTATATTTTTCGCAACGTATCGCGCCGCATATGCAGCAGAACGGTCAACTTTTGTAGAATCTTTCCCACTAAAAGCACCACCACCATGGCGAGCATAGCCACCATATGTGTCAACAATAATTTTACGACCTGTTAGCCCTACATCACCTTGTGGTCCACCAACAACAAAGCGTCCTGTTGGGTTAATAAAATATTTTGTTTGTTCATCTAGTAATTCGACAGGTACAACAGACTCTACAACATGCTTAATCAAATCCTCTTTTATTTGTTCCTGTGTGATTTCTGGGTGATGTTGTGTAGAGATAACGATTGTATCCACTCGTACGGGTTGATCATTTTCATCATATTCAATCGTAACCTGTGTTTTCCCATCTGGGCGTAGATAATCCACAATATTTTCTTTACGAACATCTGTTAATCGCTTCGCCAACTTATGAGCCAATGAAATAGGAAGTGGCATCAGTTCTTCCGTTTCATCACATGCAAAACCAAACATTAACCCTTGGTCCCCAGCACCAATAGCAGCAATTGCTTCATCACTCATTTTTCCTTCACGAGCTTCTAACGCCTTATCCACACCCATTGCTATATCTGCAGATTGCTCATCAATAGCAGTTAATACTGCACATGTTTCGGCATCAAAGCCATATTTTGCACGGGTATACCCGATATCTTTCACCGTCCCGCGAACAATTGCCGGAATATCAACATATGTGCTAGTAGATATTTCTCCAGCAACTAATACAAGTCCAGTTGTAACCGTTGTTTCACACGCAACACGTGCATTAGGATCCTTTTTTAAAATTTCATCTAATATTGCATCCGAAATTTGATCAGACATTTTATCTGGATGCCCTTCTGTTACTGATTCTGACGTAAACAAACGACGATTGGTAGCCATTTGGCTAATTCTCTCCTTTAATATGAAATTACGGAACTCTTACTCTTATATCATTCTTTTTATTCATTCATGTTAGAAATAGTTATTATTAATTATGGGAGAAAGACAACCTGCTATTAAACTTTAAAAGAGGCTTGATTCATCTATAAAGTAAAAAAGCCCTTCCTACTAATATGGAAAGGGTTACCGTGGCCTTTCCCTCTTATTGTTCAAGGAATCATCCTTGCATCAGGTTAGCACCTTTTCACATGACGTGATGGTTGCTGGGTTTCATCGGGTCTGTCCCTCCACCAACTCTGAATAAGAGAGTATCCGTTCACTTTAAAGATTAACGAAACTAGGGATTTATGTCAACCGTTAATTAGTTATAACAACTACTAAAAGTTTTCATACACCATTGTTATAAAAGTTTCATAAAATAACCCCAAATAGTATGGACTATCTTATACAATGTGTTATACTAATAAACAATTAAGAAATTAAAGATGTTTGTTAGTCATTTCTTAAACCATCCAAAAAGGTAGGAGAACTGAAGTGAAAATGGTGGAAAAAACATTATTAAACGAATTATATGTTCACAAAAACTTATATGGAAATTTATCCGTTCCACAATTAGTGGAAAAAATCCTAGAAAGAGAAGAAGCAGTTTTATCTGAAACCGGTGCTGTTCGAGCGACTACTGGTAAATATACTGGTAGATCCCCTAAAGATAAATTTATCGTAAAAGATGAAGTTTGTGAAAATCATGTTGATTGGGGTGCTATAAACCAACCAATCGAAGAAAAATTTTTCGATCAATTATACCATAAAGTTGTCGATTATTTAAAAGATCAAGATGAGGTCTTTTCATTCAAAGGTTTTGCTGGTGCCGATGAAAAATATCGTTTATCAATTCAAGTTTTCAATGAATATGCATGGCATAACCTATTTTCCCGTCAATTATTTATCACACCAACTGATGAAGAATTGAGCAACCATCAAACAGAATTCACTGTTATTTCTGCACCAAACTTTAAAGCCGACCCTAAAGTAGATGGTACAAATTCGGAAACATTTATTATCGTGTCCTTTAAAAAGCGCGTTATTTTAATTGGTGGTACAGAATATGCAGGAGAAATAAAAAAATCCATTTTCTCTATCATGAACTATTTATTACCACAAAAGGATGTCCTATCCATGCACTGTTCAGCTAATGTTGGTGCTGAAGGTGATGTTGCTTTATTCTTCGGCCTTTCTGGTACAGGAAAAACAACCTTATCAGCTGATCCGTATCGCCGGTTAATTGGAGATGATGAGCATGGTTGGGGCCCTAATGGTGTATTCAATATCGAAGGTGGCTGCTACGCAAAATGTATCAACTTATCCAAAGAAAAAGAGCCACAAATCTATAATGCCATCCGTTTCGGTTCGGTGTTAGAAAACGTTATGCTTGATAAAAATACACGTAAGCCAGACTATGATGATACATCGCTAACAGAAAATACACGAGCAGCATATTCAATTAACAATATCGATAACATTGTTTCACCAAGTATTGCTGGTCATCCGAATGCAATTATTTTCTTAACTGCTGATGCGTCTGGAACATTACCACCTATTAGTAAACTAACGAAGGAACAAGCAATGTACCATTTCTTAAGTGGTTACACAAGTAAACTAGCCGGAACAGAACGTGGTGTAACAGAACCTCAAGCAACTTTCTCAGCTTGCTTCGGTTCTCCATTTCTACCACTTGCACCATCAAAATATGCCGAAATGCTTGGTGAGAAAATTGATCAATACAATGCAACGGTATTCCTAGTAAACACTGGTTGGACTGGTGGTTCCTATGGTGTTGGAAGTCGAATGAAACTTTCCTATACACGTGCAATGGTCCACTCTGCATTGGAAGGTGAGTTAAATTCTGTTGAAACTGAAAAAGATGATATTTTCGGTTTAGAGATTCCAATGCACATTCCTGGAGTACCTGATGACGTGTTAATTCCAAAGCAAACATGGGAAGATAAAAATGCGTATGAAAAAGCAGCACAAAACCTTGCTTTGAAGTTCCATAACAACTTTGAGAAATTCACACAAGCATCTGATGAAATTAAGCAAGCAGGACCTTTATACAAAGGTAAATAATAATTATTTCCTCATCCCAATAGGATTTCATTTATATGTTAGTCATGGTTAGATGATTCTAACAGCCGGCCTCTATGCAGAGTCCGGCTTTTTCTTTGCACTAGATTGCTCCAAATAATGGCAGTGATTCTTTTATGTTCAATACTAGTATATTTATGAGCGGAAATTCCACCTTATAAGCACCACATAGGTTTATAAGCAGCTATTCTAGTTTAGAAGCATCCCCCCCTTTTTATAATTGTTGTTACTTTATGGGCAATCGCCATTCTCAACAACTATTCCTATATAGGCAATCACACAATTTTACACGTTAGCATAAACTGTGTTGACTAAATATCATCCATTAAGAAAGGACCTGACGATATGAGAAGGTTTAAGTTCGTAGCTTTATTTTCAATTGTTTTACTCATCATTCTCTCAGCCTGTAATTCTAACGGTACTTCGAAAATAACATTAGCAGAGGTTACTAGATCTGTATTCTATACACCAATGTACGTTGCATTAGAGCACGGCTTTTTTGAGGAAGAAGGATTGGAGGTTGACCTGCAAACAACGTGGGGAGGCGATACAACGATGACAACATTATTATCAGATGGTGCTGACATCGCCCTTGTTGGAGCAGAAACATCGATTTATGTGTATGCTCAGGATTCAAAGGATTATGCGATAAACTTTGCACAGCTAACACAAACAGATGGTACATTTTTAGTTGCAAAAGAACCGAAACCTGACTTCACTTGGGAAGATTTAGCGGGTAGCAATTTCCTAGGTCAGCGTATCGGCGGAATGCCACAAATGGTTGGAGAATATGTTTTAAAACAGCACGGTATCGATCCACATCAGGATGTTAATTTAGACCAAAGTGTTGATTTTGCCAATATCCCAAGTGCATTTGCTTCTGGAGATTATGAATATGTTCAACTATTTGAGCCTACAGCGAGTGTATTTGAAAAGGAAGGTACTGGACATATTGTTGCATCATTTGGTGAAGAGTCAGGAAAGGTGCCATACACCGGATTTATGGCAAAGCAAAGTTATTTAGATGAGAGCAGTGAAACGGTGGAGAAATTTACGAGGGCAATTTACAAAGCGCAGCAATGGGTTGGGGAAAATGATGCGGAAACGATTGCTGAAGTCGTTCAACCTTTCTTTGAAGATACCGATGTAGAGCTACTAGCATCTTCTATTGAACGTTATAAGAGTCAGGATTCTTTTGCAACCGATCCTATTTTAGATGAAGAGGAATGGGAAAACTTAAAAGCAATCATGGATGAAGCTGGGGAACTTCCAGCTGACGTTGCTTATGAAGAATTAGTAAACACAGAGTTTGCCAAAGAGGTTACTAAATAACTAAGGAGGGAAATCTGTTGTCATTTCTAACCTTAGACCGTGTATCACATCACTACTTTTCAAAAGACAGTTACACAAAGGCATTAGATAATATATCTTTTTCTTTGAAAGAAGGAGAGTTCATCTCATTGCTTGGCCCAAGTGGTTGTGGGAAGTCTACTATTCTATCCATTATCGCAGGTATTTTCAGGCAAACCGATGGGCAAGTATTGTTAGAAAAAAAACCAATCAATGAATCTGAATTAGCAATTGGCTATATGCTCCAACAAGACTATCTATTCCCTTGGAAAACGATTCTAAATAATGTTTTGCTTGGACCAAAAATACACAACAAGAATGTAGAAAAATTAAAACCGACTGCCTTAGAACTTCTCAAAGAGGTTGGCCTTGAAGGTGTAGAAAATAGTCATCCCGCATCTCTTTCTGGGGGGATGCGACAACGTGCGGCATTGGTTCGAACGTTAATAAATGACCCTAAAATACTGTTACTTGATGAACCTTTCTCTGCACTTGATTACCAGACAAAACTTAAACTAGAAGACTTGGTTGGGAAGCTTTTAAAGGCATACCATAAAACAGCTATTCTTGTAACACATGACATTGGCGAGGCCATTGCGATGAGTGATCGCATTTTAGTAATGGGAGCAAACCCAGGAACAATTGCAAAAACATTTGAAGTACCGATTGAATTACGAAACCAGCTACCATTAACCGTTCGCAAGCATCCAAAGTACCAAATATTATTTGATAAAATTTGGGAAGAGTTAGAAGAAAAGGAAACAGAAAAGGGGCTGCGCTCACATGAAAAGTGATCAACATCTATTTGATAACTATCAGAAAAGCTTAAAACGT
Organism: Oceanobacillus bengalensis; assembly: GCF_003628445.1. Lineage (GTDB taxonomy): Bacteria > Bacillota > Bacilli > Bacillales > Amphibacillaceae > Oceanobacillus > Oceanobacillus bengalensis. The sequence continues at coordinate 41,839 of NZ_RBZO01000020.1, read as the reverse complement.
GAGCGTAAAATTGTCCTATCGTGGCAACTTATTATCTTAGTTGCATTTATTGCCATTTGGGAAATTTCCAGCAGAATGTACCTAATTGATCCGTTATTATTCAGCTCACCTAGTAAAATCATTACATCGCTTTTTGAACGATTTTTAAATGGATCGATATTTAAGCATCTATCTGTTACGCTTTTTGAAACGATAATGGGATTTATTATCGGTACGATTGGTGGGGTTATCCTAGCTACCATGCTTTGGTCCTCTAATCGCTTTTCAAAAATAATGGATCCATATCTCGTTATCTTAAACGCCATGCCAAAGGTTGCACTTGGACCGATTATTATCGTAGCACTCGGACCTGGTTATCTTTCTATTATTACAATGGGATTTCTCGTATCCGTCATCATTACAACACTAACCGTTTACTCCGCGTTTAATGAGGTAGATCCAAACTATGAAAAAGTGTTAACAAGTTTCGGTGCAACAAAGGGGCAACGATTTAAGGAAGCTGTATTTCCAGCAACATTACCAACAATTATTTCCATGTTAAAAGTTAATGTCGGGTTATCATGGGTTGGAGTTATTGTAGGAGAATACCTTGTTTCCAAAGAAGGACTTGGTTATCTCATCATCTACGGCTTCCAAGTATTCGACTTTACACTTGTGATGTCCAGTCTTGTGATTATCGCCATTCTTGCTGCAATTATGTACAAAGTAGTAGAAAGAATTGAAAGCTGGCTGATAAAACAATCGACATAAGAAATGGCTTGTAACCCAAGCCATTTTCTATTTATTTCATCCCCAAATAAACCAAAATTGCATCCCGTAAAAATTCCGCTCCACCTTTTACTTTCTTATCATAATAAGCAGTAAATCGTTCATCTGCTACATACATTTCTGCAAGTCCAGCATGCGCTTCTTTTGCGTATTTAGTCCATGAATACATCAACCATTCCTTATGCTTCGCAGCAAGCTCCTGTGCCAAATCTGACTTAGGGTCACCGGTTACGTAGGCTTTCTTGAGTAATACAAGGATTTCTTCCCCAAGTTTAGTCATTGCCTCATAATCACCTTGAGACATCCCTCTTAGTTTTCTATTGCTAGCATCCACCGTTTCGTCTCCGTATTTCTCACGAATTTCATTACCATAATTCTGTTCATTTTCGTCTATTAATCGTTCTTTAAAGCCTGCGAATTTTTCTTTGTCATGCATGGTTCTTCCTCCTTCCATACTTGAAATTGTCGTCTCAACAGTTGCAATTATTTTGTCAAGTCGGGCTCGTTTTTTCTTTAATTCGTTATAGTGATCTTTCAGAGCCAACGTTGGATTAAAGGATGGCTGATTTATGATTTTCATAATATCCTCTAAACTTACTTCTAACTCACGATAGAATAATATTTGCTGCAAAAGATCAACTTCCTTCTGGCCATATATGCGATATCCAGATGAATTAATCCTCCCTGGCTTTAGAAGTCCAATTTGATCATAGTAGCGAAGGGTGCGGCCGCTCACCCCTGACATTTGAGCCAATTTATTTACTGTATATTCCATCATGAACCCTCCTGACATTTAATATGATAGACCTTTACGTTGCGTAAAGGTCAAGGAGAAAATTTATCTTTTTTTATGGTTTCTTTTTGTAAGTTTTGCTCGTAGTTGATATAAATGTTAACTTATTTAATTCAGAATAATAATCCTAAAAACACCGTTCCACTAAGATTCTGCTTTACTTTTATAAAACTAGTATTACGCTGTTTTTTTACAGAAAACAACAATCTATACAATTTGTAACATAATCAACAATTTTTGGAAAAAGCCTCTAACAAAAGAAGCACATGATATTATAACTCAGGTATCATGTGCTTCTTTCTATTAATTCTTATACATTACTAATTCGACCCATGCAATACTCCAAAACGCCATCTTTCATAATAAAACTGAAACGATTATTATATTTTACATTCTCCGGGATTTCCCTTAGTAACACTGGGCCATATGTCTCAAAATAAGTATCTTTGCTTTCTAATTTCCCGATTCTCGCGTAGTATACATTTTTTATGACATAATCACTTTTACCTTCCACATAATATTGACCGATATAGTGAATATCCTTTATAACACCACCAGTTTCTTCATCTACTTCCCGTATTGCCGCTTGTTCAGCGGTTTCTCCAATTTCTACTTTACCTCCTGGGAATTCCAATCCTCTTTCTTTATGTTTCGTCAGTAACCACTTATCTTGATGCCTACAAATAACTAAAACATGTTTCGGGCGATCTGAAAAAGGGTGATCATCAAAGGAAAGCTTTACTTCATTGTTGTAATAATCTCTGAATATCTTCAAACGCTTTTCAACTACCTTTTTTACAACTAAATAAGTGTTACTTTTGTGATTTTCCAATTATTTTTATAGGTTAATTCTAACTCAATCGTATACTTACCATCCATTACAGTTTGATTATGTTGAATAACTTTCACTTTATTATCAGTGATTCTTTGTATCTCGTATTCATTTTCTTCCACAAACCATGGTGGTGTTTCTGTTGGTAGAATATACATGCCATCTGCTTCTTCTGTATAATAGAAATCTACATATGGAGCAGCTACTTCTCTAGTGGTTACCTCTTCAAAAGCTGTTAGAAGTTCATCTACATTCTTCACGTATAATGCTTTGTAGTTCGTATCAATTTCCTGTACAAGGATGTTCATAAATTGATTGGTTAGTTTAACAACTTCTTCATGCGTCACGTCGTATGACTGACTTAGCTGTATCGTTTGTGTTTTTTCTAAATTTGAATTTACTTGTCCGTGATTCTTCGCGGAAACGAATTGATTATCATTGCTCATAATCAAAACAGTTAATAAAATTCCAACACCTAACACACCAAGCAGTGATACTATTTTCCCCACAAAGATTCCCCCTTAGCTTCTTAAAGTATAGTATTCCTCTTCCTCTAAGGGGTTAAACATACTCTCGTGGACAAGGAAGGGACACTTCTAGTAAAAGATATAACCTACTCTTCACATTAAGTTTCTCACAAATGATTACATACTATTATTACCTAGAATTCCCATACTTTCAATATGTTTCTGTGTTTTTTCATCCCCTAAATCATGAATCATTTGAAAAGCGACAATTAAGTTCTCATCATAGGCATCGTTCGAGCTATCGTTATGATATTCGACAATCGGAACATGCGCGCGGAAAAATGTTCCAATGTCTGCAGATTGCATATGATTTATGATTCTTCTAAGTTCACCGATTTCCGTTTCAGTCGCATGTACAACGAAATCATCATTATTATCATATTTTTCTTGTGATATTTCACCGGTTCCAATATTAATATAATACCTACTCTTTTCCATACGAACACCTCCTGCTACTAATTTGAGCCTCTTATAAGGAAAGTATTCTAAAAAAGAAATGCTGTTTTCTAAAAGATTGTTTTTGTCAACTATGGAAAGTTATTTTGAACTTGATGTAAACTTCGGACTAATTTAATTCAGTATTGTTTAGCTCTCGCTTACACTTATTAATGCTATGTGCTGTAATTCGCTGCGGCAGAATGCTTCGCTTTCCGCGGGCACGGCCTCAGCCCTCCTCGGAAGAAAACCACTTCCTGTGGGGTCTTCGGACACGTGCTGTTCCCGCAGGAGTCTACGCATTCTGCCTACGCTATGTTAAGTGCTTTAGATGTTATTAAAGCTATCGAACACAGAGTCACGTTTTGGGTAGATTTCCCTCGCGAAAGCAGCATTTTTTTAGTTGAAATCAAATAGAGCAGGAGCTTAGTGGAGGAAACACACGGAGACTCCTACGGGAGGATAGGCCTAGGTGAGACTACGTAGTGCGTTAGCACGAAGAAGGCTCATCAGCCGCCCGTGGAAAGCGAAGTGTGTTTCCGGAACGATGTGTTTTGCACAATACTGAATTAAAGAAATCAACAGTCTATACAAATTGTGAAAAATAATTGCAACAAAATATACGAAAAGAGAACCTTAAATTAGGTTCTCCTACTTACATTAATTTGTTTCGTACAAGTTTATTCGATGCATTTCTTGGTAATGAATCAACAAAGCGGACTTCCTTAGGTAATTTATATCTTGCTAATCGTTCTCCTGCATAGGTTAATATTTCTTCTTCTGTCACTTCTTCATTTTTCACAACAAATGCAACAGGAACCTGCCCCCAAGTATCATCCTGCTTACCTGCTACTCCTACCTCTTTAATCTGTTCCATTCCGGTTAATACACTTTCAATTTCAGAAGGGTATATATTCTCCCCACCAGAAATAATTAAATCTTTTCTTCGATCGACCACATACAAAAATCCTTCATCATCTAAATAGCCTAAATCTCCCGTTTTTAACCATCCATCTTGAAATGACCTCTGATTAGCTTCATCATTTTTATAATATCCCTTTGTTACCATTGGGCCCTTCACCATTATCTCACCAACTTGGGCATCCGTTTGCCCACTGATTTTAAGCTGTGCCGAGAATAATGACTTCCCTGCTGATCCAATTTTTTCCAGAGCATACGATGGACTTAACGTAACAATCTGTGAAGATGTTTCGGTCATCCCATACGATTGAAATACAGGAATATTTTTGTCCTTTGCAGCCTCTAGTAATGGCCTTGGAGCTGGTCCACCCCCTAGCAGCATACATCTAAATGCTTCTGGATATTGTCCATTCCCTAACTGTTTCATAAGACGCTGGACCATCACCGTAACGACAGATGCAATCGTAATTCCCTTTTCCATGATAGCGTGATGGACGATCTCTTCATCAAATTTCTCAAGAAGATAAATAGGCATGCCATAAATCACACTTTTCATAGAAGTTGATAGACCACTCACATGAAATAATGGCAATGGAATAAGCCATTTATCATTTGGATGAATACCTAGATTCAGTGCGGATCCAACTGCGCTCCATAAGTGATTACCATATGTATGGATAACTCCTTTAGGAAATCCAGTCGTACCTGAAGTGTAAATGATCGTAAAATGATCATCTAAATGGAGTTCCGTTTGCAGTTTAGTTTCCCTAGGCTGAAGTTTTTCCATATCTGAAAAAGAAAAAATAGTTGGTACATCAAGTTGCTCTGCAAATTCCCTAAAGTTGTCTGCTGTTAATAGGACATTTACCTCCGCATCTTTTACCTGATAATTCATTTCTTCTTCAGTTAGTCGGACATTTAATAAAACACCAACTGCTCCTAAATAGCTTAGTGCGTGGATTGTCGCAAGCATTATAATGCTATTAGAAGATAATATTCCAACATGAGTACCTTTTTCAATGTTTAGATTGGCAAGCTTTTTTGCAAGCATTTGGCTATACTCTTTCAGTTCTCTAAACGTCATCGCATCGCCACTATCCAGTTCAATCGCTATATGATTTGGAGATAGATCTGCTTGTTTTGTTAACCAATGTGGAATGGTTTCCGCCATTCATCTTCACCTCTATTGAATAGTATTTGCTTCTCTTAATACACATAAATAAAAACCTTTGCTCTCTTTCAAGGCAAAGGCTTTTATGATTTATTTAAGGAAAACGAGGGAATTTTTTAAAGTTTGGTTTTCTTTTCTCTTTGAATGCGTCTCGACCTTCTTTTGCTTCATCTGTTGTGTAATAAAGCAAGGTTGCGTCTCCACCCATTTGCTGTAAACCAGCTAAACCATCTGTATCTGCGTTGAAAGAAGCTTTTAAGAAACGAAGTGCTGTTGGAGATTTTTCCAAGATTTCTTCGCACCATTGTAATGTTTCTTCTTCTAGTTGGTCAAGAGGAACTACTTTATTTACCATGCCCATTTCATATGCTTCATCCGCATTGTATTGACGGCAAAGGTACCAAATTTCACGAGCACGTTTGTGTCCTACCATACGCGCCAGGTAGCCTGCTCCATAACCAGCATCAAAGCTTCCTACTTTCGGTCCAGTTTGTCCAAAAATAGCATTATCTGCAGCAATTGTTAGGTCACATACGACATGTAGTACATGCCCGCCACCAATTGCATAGCCTGATACCATTGCAATGACAGGTTTAGGGATTGTACGAATCAAGCGTTGTAAGTCAAGTACGTTTAAACGTGGAACTTCGTCACTTCCGACATATCCACCATGACCGCGAACAGATTGGTCCCCACCAGAACAGAATGCTTTTTCCCCTTCACCAGCTAAAATAATAACACCGATTTCAGAGTCATCTCGTGCATCTGTAAAGGCAGAAATCATTTCGTTTACCGTAAGCGGTGTAAATGCATTACGCTTATGTGGACGATTGATTGTAACTTTTGCCACTCCATTATATTTTTCATAAATAATTTCTTCATATTCTCTTACTTTTTCCCATTGTACAGTCATAATATTTCCTCCTTTATAAATGGCTGTTATTATGTACTACTTGTGATTCAAAATGAACTCAGTTACTAGTTTACCAAAAATTTTAGGTTTTTCCACGTGAATTGCATGTCCAGCATCTTCACACTTTATTAGCTTACACGAAATAAATCTACTTTGCATCTTTTTATTAATCTCCACGTATTTCTCATCATGTTCCCCAACGATTAATAATACAGGGGCAGAAAATCCCTCTAGTTTATCCCACCAAGATGGTTGTTTACCCGTTCCCATAAAACGTAGTGACATCGCTAAGCCATTTGGGGATTGCGAAAGCCTCTCTCTACGAATGGAATGCTGCACTTCTTCAGGTAAATTCCTTTGTGTTTCAAACAATGGAATATTTTCCCAAAAGGAAACAAAAGCTTCTAGACCCTCTGTTTCAATTCTCTTCGCCAAACCCTCATCATTTTTCACTCGTGCCACACGTTCGGCTACATTTGCTAAACCAGGTGATGCACTCTCAAGTATTAAAGAGAGTATGCCTTCTGGATAGAGCATCGCAAAGGAAAGGGCTGTCCTTCCACCCATCGAATAGCCAACTAGGTGGAAAGCGTCGAGATGTAGAAACGCAAATAATTGCTTTAAATCCCGACAACACGCTTCCACTGTTCTTGACTCACTTGTCTGCGTTTTACCATGTCCAGGCAAATCAATCGTAATAATTTGAAATTGCTTGTCCACAGTATTGATAAAATTCTTCCATGTTGTAGTACTTCCTGTGAAGCCATGTAACAACACTACTGGAATCCCTTGTCCATGAATTTCATACCAATATTTTGCATCATTTATTGAGAAATACAAAAAATCAGCTCCACTGCTCTAATATTTCTGCTTCAATGGCATCCCATATTGCCCGATGCCATTCAACATTTTCCGTACGATCGGTTCTGATTTCAATTACATGAAGTCCTTCTTGCTCATAACTAGCACTTAACAGATATTGTAAATCTTTCTTCGTTCTTGCAAGGGCATATTTGCCACCATACATAAACACAGAGTTTTTAAAATCTATGTCTAGAGGAGTTCCAAATAAGGCTTCAAAATGTTTCTTATCATTTGCTTGTGGTAGAAAAGAAAAGATTCCACCACCATTGTTGTTAATTAAAAGGATTGTTATATCAAGATTGTAATGTTTCGCAGCCATCAATCCATTCATGTCATGGAAATAGGATAGGTCACCCGCTACAATCGTAACAGATCTCCCTGCTGTTGCTGCTCCCATTCCACTTGAAAGTAGACCATCTATTCCGTTAGCCCCACGATTGGCAAGAATTTCTATCTGCTTTTCAGTTGACATCATAAAGCTATCTACATCTCGAATCGGCATGCTATTCGCAACATAAATAGTACTCTCATCAGGAGTAATGCCAAGTAATTCTTTAATTGCGTCTCCCTCTGTCACACGATCTTTTTCACCTTTTGTTAGATGTTTTTTTGCAATGTGATTCATTTCCTGCCAAGTACTAAGCCATTCTTTATCAAATGTAATGTCTGCTGATTCAGCAAGTAAAGCATCACATAGCTCTACAGGATCAGCAAAAATAAATTCTGATACATTACCAGTAGGTTCACGGTACCCGGCATTATTTTCTACAACAAATTGTAAGGCTTGTTTATTTTCTTTCACATAGAACAGATATGCTTTAGAGACAGGCATTGCCCCAAAGCGAATAATGAAGTCAGCCCGAAGAATGTCTCTAATGTCCTTATTACGCAAGAATGCATCATAGCCTTCAATAATATGTTCTTTTCCATGCATACCAGCTCTTACTTGGGATAATGGATCAGCTAATATTGGTAAGCCCCACTCCTTCGCAAGTGCGGTTACCGCTTCAGGAAAATCTTCATCAACTTGTGGTCCACAAATAATGACGCCTTTTTCCTTGTTTTTTAGTTTGTTTACTAATAACTGTAACTGTCTATACGACAATCGTTTTTTTCCATCAAAATCCTGGCTATAATCTTTCTCCATCCTATCCTGTTCTTTCAAATCCCATAGATTCTCGATAGAGAAGTCAGGCATAAGTGGTTCACGGAACGGGAAATTCAAATGTACGGGGCCACCGTTTCCTTCTTTTGCCAAATAAACAGCACGAGAGGCTTTATTTCGTACGTAATTCAACATTTCAGGTGTTGCCTCAGGTAAAGCCATTTCATGGAACCATTTCACATAATCACCGTAAAGATTAATCTGTTCTATTGCTTGTGGTGCACCGACATCACGAAGTTCATGCGGTCGGTCCGCAGTAACAATGATAAGAGGCACTCTTGCGTAATGTGCTTCTACAATTGCTGGGAAATAATTTGCTGTTGCTGTTCCTGATGTACAAACGAGGGCAACAGGTCGTTTTATTTGCTTAGCCATTCCTAAAGCAAAAAAAGCTGCAGAACGTTCATCAATGATAATCCATTCTTTAATTGATGGATGCTCTGTAAATGTTAATGCAAGTGGTGTAGAGCGTGACCCTGGTGAAATCACGACATCAGTTACACCACTTTTCACCATTTCATCAACAAAATTTGCTGTATATCTTGTTAGTACTTCTGTATGTTCCATTAAGCCTGTCCCCCTAAAACGGATAACATTGGTAAGAACTTCATATTTGTTTCTTCGTATTCCTGTTCGGGAATAGAATCTTTCACAACACCACAACCTGCAAATAGTGATGCTTCATCTCCTTGTACGAGCGCAGATCTGATCGCAACCGCGAATTCTCCATTATTATTACTATCCATCCACCCTACAGGCGCACCATACCAGCCTCTATCTAAAACTTCATTCTCTCTAATGAAAACGAGAGATTTATCTTTTGGAGATCCTCCTAGTGCTGGAGTTGGATGAAGTTTTTCGATGATATCAAAAATACTAAATCCTTTTTTCAAGATACCAGTAACAGGCGTATAAAGATGTTGCAAATTCCTTAGTGGATAAATCACTGGTTCTGACGGTATCTTCAAATCGGTACAGTAATCTTCCATAGCTGCTTTTATCATTTGCACTACGAATTGATGTTCTTCCAGATTCTTCTCATCATGCAGGAGTTCATAGCGAATGACACTATCTTCCTCAGGGGTCTTACCTCGAGGTGCTGTACCAGCCAGACATGTCGAAAACAACCTTGCATTTTCTAGTTTGACCAACCGTTCTGGTGTTGCACCAACAAAGCAATCCTCCCCTTGTTCAAATGCGAAAATATAACTATTGGGCTGTGATTCTAATAGGTTTTGTAAGATTAACCCAATATTTGCCCTGCGATTAAACGTTAGGCGCATCTCACGAGCAAGTACTATTTTATCAGCAGAAGCTTTTTTAATTTCATCTGTTGCCTTACGTACCGTTTCCTTCCACTGTAATGCATCTATTTCTTCTTTATTAATAATAGAGAGAATTTCATCTTCTATTATTGTTTCATGACATAATGTACTTTCCATATCTTTTATTTCATTTGCTAATTGTGTTGGATGGTCATTTTTCGTAACTTTTACATTTACGGTTAAATAACAGGTATCTCGGTATACCGTCAGCATATATTCAGGAATAACAAAGTGACTGGCTTTGTAGTTTTCCCATAATGTTGTCGTTTGCTTTTCTGGATCAAAAGACATTCCTCCGAGTGCAACGATTCCTGTTCCAGGGACTTCATATCCATTATGAATTACTGCTTTGTTCAGGACATTATTCCATTTATCCTTTGTTTCATTAAAGCGCGTTTCCGATTTCTCGGACATCATTTCAGATGCGCACCCAATACCAACTAAATAAAACTCTTTATTTGAGCTCATCCAAAATATTCGATTTTTTTCAGTCTGTTTAGCAGCTTCAAAAAACTGAAATGGATTTACCGTATTTATTCTCTTCGTATAGCTAACAAGTTGAAAGTCATCATTATTTAACCCGTAAATCGATTTTTCTAATAGTGCTTCCACTTGTTCATGCTTCAAATCAATCATAAAAAAAACCTCCGATATTCACATGACAAACGTCCATATCCATTTTATGCTCTTTTTCCATGATTCTCAAGAAAAGCTATCTACTTTTTAGGAAAACTACTTAAAAACAAAAAGGAATGATTGACACCCCCTCCTTATTCTCCTAAAATTAATATGATATTAGGTAAACTTTTTGGGGGAAAATATAATGGAGTATACGAAAAATAAAAATGTGAAAGATGCTCTAAATGAACGAGGAGGATTCCATGTTTGGTGGCGAATGCTCAGACCGCATACGCTAACAGCTTCGTTTGTCCCTGTTTTCATCGGAACAATGGCTGCTTACCTAAATGGTTCCATCAATTGGCTCCTATTCCTTACCATGCTAGTAGCATCCTTACTCATACAAACAGCAACAAATTTATTTAATGAATACTACGACTTCAAACGTGGACTAGATACCGAGGAATCTGTTGGAATTGGCGGTTCCATTGTCCGTGATGGAATTAAACCGAAAACCATCAAAAATTTAGCGTTCTTCCTCTATTTTATCTCTTTGCTATTAGGGATTTACATTTGTATGGTATCTAGTTGGTGGATTGCAGTCATTGGTTTGGCATGTATGGCCTTAGGTTATTTATACACTGGCGGACCTCTACCAATTTCAACCACACCATTCGGAGAACTTGCTTCAGGGCTCCTCATGGGTACAGTTATCATTTGTATTAGTTATTTTATACAAACAGGAGCATTAACATCAGAAATAATTATTATTTCATTACCAACAATGATATTTATTGGAAGCATTAATTTAGCAAATAATATACGTGACCGTGATGGCGATAAAAAAGGTGGTAGAAAAACACTTCCTGTTCTGATAGGGAGAGAAAAAGCAATCACCTTTATGACAGTATTATTTATCATCGCTTTTGGATTAACAGCACTTTATATTATTTTAGGAATACTTCCAGTTTGGTCTTTAATTAGTTTTATCGCTGTTTTTAAAGCAATAAGTGTCATTAAGAATTTCCGAGGAAAAACGGAACCACTAGAAATGATGCCCGCGATGAAAGCAACAGGAATAACGAATACAATTTACGGGTTATTATTAGGAATTTCATTACTTATCAGTCATTTTATATAAATAAAAATGTCTTTTAAAAAGGAGAGTTATATATGAATACCGAAAATACCCTACTACATTCGTTAGGAATCAAAGTCATCTCATTAGATAAAGAGGCAGTTGTCTTGACAATGCCAGTTGACGGGCGAACACATCAGCCTGTTGGATACTTACATGGCGGAGCATCTGTTGCACTTGCTGAAACGGCTGCAAGCATTGCTGCATCACTCCATGTTGATTTAGAAAAAAATAATGTGTTTGGAATGGAAATTAATGCGAACCATATTAAAAGTAAAAGAGATGGTATTGTTACTGCAACAGCCACCCCACACCACATCGGCAAAACAACTCATGTGTGGGAAATTAAAATAACCGATGAAGCAGATAACTTGGTATGTATTTCTAGATGTACGGTTGGTGTTGTGCCTAAGAAGGAAAAGTAGATTCTCGATTGAGAATCTACTTTTTTTGTAGGGATATGGTCGCTTCTCGGGATATTGCTTCCTTCTCGGGATATATGCTCGCTTCTCGGGATATATCCTTTCTTCTCGGGATATATCCTTTCTTCTCGGGATATATGTTTCCTTCTCGGGATATTTGCTCGCTTCTCGGGATATTTGCTTCCTTCTCGGGATATATGCTCGCTTCTCGGGATATTTGCTCGCTTCTCGGGATATTTGCTCACTTCTCGGGATATTTGCTCACTTCTCGGGATATATGTTTCCTTCTCGGGATATACGCTCTCTTCTCCGGATTTATCCTCTCTTCTCCGGATTTATGCTTTCTTCTCCGGATAAATCCTCTCTTCTCCGGATTTATCCTCTCTTATCAGAGATATCCCTATCACCCAACTTTTACAACGAATCAAAAAAGCCAACCTCCAAGGAGATTAGCTTCATTATCTATTTATACTAAATTAGCTTGTTTTTGTTCAATCCAACTACGCATTTTTATAAATAATGGAACAAAGAGTATTCCTACAACGATTCCTTTAATTGCATTAAATGGTAACACACCAGCGATTACGGATGCCCAAATCACTTCTTCTGTCATTTCCCAGCCCATAAACCAACCATACGCAGGTAAGATGATAAAGTAATTTAAAACACTCATACCGACTGCCATTACTATCGTTCCTGTAACAAGACCCGAAATAACACTTTTAACACCTTTTTTGAATTTATGATAAAAGATGGAGACCGGTAAGACAAACATAATCCCAGCTAAAAAGTTTGCAGCAACCCCAATTGGGTCCCCTGCTCCTGAAACAGCAAGATAAAGTATATTCTTAATTGCTACAACAATGACCCCTGCCATCGGTGAAAAAATAAGAGATGCCATTAAGGCTGGCACTTCACTAAAATCAATTTTCAAGTAAGGCGGTAAAGCTGGTAATGGAAAATTCAAGAAAAATAATACCAATGAGATCGTACCTAGTAAAGCTAGAATAATAAGTTTTAATAATTTCGATGATTGTGCTGATTTTTGCATCATCGTTTCCTCCTTCAATTTATCGATTCCTCTCTTGTCGTGAAGGAGAAGCCTTGGTCTGATACAGACTGCCGATGAAATAAGGTTGCTAAAGCTAGAAAACACAAAAACCCTAAAGCCTAATGGGGCTTTAGGGTTAAATTATAAATTTCATCAGCAAATTAAGGCACACGAAGCACCAAAATCAGGCTCGACATCTTCTCTCATCCAGACTTTAACTGTCGGTTCTGGAGTTTCACCAGATCAGCCAAAATGCATTAACAAATTGGGTCGCGGACTTCAAGTTATTACACTATTTACCGCCGGTCGGGAATTACACCCTGCCCCGAAGATTAGAATCGATTATTTAATTTAACTTTTATTATACACGATATTGTCACAATTGCAAAGGTTTTTTTCGTAGGATCTTTTTGTATTGTACTATGTACACGAGGCCTGAAAATCATCTCTAACTGGTAAGTTAAAAAACAGCTGCAGGCATGAAACTGTAGGTGATAAGATTTAGTATCGGCCTCAGCTGAAATCGGAACCTTTTTTGCAGTAATCCACCTACTGCCATTAGATTAAACTCGGTAAGATGAATTCCATCCATAAAGACAAGGCTAATAATTATAGAAAGAGGCTAATATATTTTGGGTGTATGAGGTGTTCATTTGTTTTTGAGCAAGAAAAAAGGACCAATCCGCTAAGCGAATTGATCACAGCCTTTAAACGACACTATCGACAATTTCTTCAATTTGATCGCATACATAGTCGATATCTTTTATAATTGTCTCATTATTAAGCGTAATCATTCCTCTATATTCATTCAAGTTTAGCTTGTCAAAAATGGACCCACTAGGTTCTCCTGTATATTTATCCACTTCAAAATACAGCTTTGTTTCCTTTTCACCTGGAACAATATACACTTCTAATTCCTCCAGCTTGCGAGCATATTTACCAATTGTAGGGACAAACTCGAATTGTTGCACATAAGGAAGGCGGCTGGCAATTGCCCGTGGTGTTTTTTCATTTTCCATTTGTCTAAACCGGAAGCCAAGCATTTTAATGGAATCGATGATATTTTGATACGAATCAGTCGGTCTCACAGAAATATGGTCTTTGTCCCTGGGGTCAAAGGCTTTTTTGATCTCCAAACCGGTTTCTATCCAAACAGGCGGTACATTCAGACGGGTTTTCGGATCCTCCATTGTCATTGGGGTATCCAAAGGAATCTCAAAAGAGAAAGGAATTTCCTTCTTTTCCCCTTGTTTGATGGTAAATGGCTCGTTTACTCTATGAGTATGTACCTCCGCCCTTGTAAGACGATCACTACGCTCATGACCGTACAACGTCATAAGTTGTAGTTTGATAGATTCGATTGATTGATCCGTGTCCCCCCCTAAGATAATGACCGTTCCATAGAGGTTTTCTCCCTGTTTGACAACATCATTAGTTACCTTCGTATTGACTTTAGCTGAACCAACCCCGAAGCTTGCAATCGTTTTCTTAAATAATGACATATATAAACCCCTCCAATGAATTGTTTGAAACTAATAAGTATATTCCTATAATTCTGGAACTAAGTTAAGTTTATCTTATTTAACCAATGATGAGCAATAGAAAACTTCTAAGATAGAAGCGTCTCCCTCCTGATTATCCTTATGAAATGTATTTCTTTATTTAATGTTCATTTTCAATCAAATATCAAAAAACATTGATTTAACAACAAAAATATAGTGCTAAACTCTATGTCGTTTAGCACTATATTTACACTGTTATTTGAAATTTTCTCTACGAAAGCCGAGCTACTTACCTTTACAAAATTAATAAGTAACTAAACTCTATTTAATCTTCTAATGGATTTAAACTTTCTGTCCCTGTTAAATCAGCAATCATTGTAACCAGTAAATCAATTTCTTCATCGATATCTTGGAAGCTTGCCGACTCCACTGGGGAATGCATATAGCGTAATGGCAAGGATACGAGCGATACTGGAACACCTTTTCCAGTAAGGCGCATCTTATCTGCATCCGTACCTGTCATTCGTGGTGTTAGTTCGTATTGGACAGCCATATTTAATTTTTTCGCTGCCTTTTCTAATAATTTATTTATTTTAATATTAATCGGAGCACCTTTTGCTAAAACTGGTCCTCCTTCTAAACGAACGTCACCATGCTTATTTTTATTTACACCAGGATAATCTGTAGCGAATGTTACATCACAGGCAATAGCCATTGTTGGTTCAATACCTGCTGCTGCAAAATATGCTCCACCCATATTTGTTTCTTCATTAACCGTACTTGCAGCATATACACCTACTTTTACATTTTTCTCGGATAGTCGTTTTAATACTTCCGCTACAATAAAAGCTCCTGTACGATTATCTAAACCACGACCAGCAACATAACGATCCATTAAGATCTCAGGCTCTGTTTTATAAACACAGAGGTCACCGATTTGTATGTATTCACTAGCTTCTTCCTTCGATTTATATCCACAGTCAATGAATAAATCGTGTAAATCAAAATCATTTTTGAGTCCACCGTGATGCTGTGCGTTCACTCCGATAACTCCAGTTGTTGCTCCGTTATAACCTAATACGGTTACCCGCATACCAACAGCCGCCTTCGGATTAATACCTCCCATTTTATCAAAATGCAAAAATCCATTCTCATCAATCCGATTGATAACTAGCGCAATTTCATCACAATGTCCTGCGAGTAATACCTTGAAATCTGCATCTGGATTCAGAACACCTATGGCATTTCCTGCGTTATCTGTAATGATTTTATCAGCAAAATCCTTCACATAATCTATCCACTTTTTTTGAATTTCCATTTCCATACTAGATGGAGAGGGTGTTTTTAATAATTCTAATAAAAATTCCTGATTTGAATTTCTCATTGATTTACCTCCTATGTCAACATCTACTTTCATCATATCAAAAATTCACAAGTAGAGCACATTTGTTTACGCTCACAGCAATTATGGTTAGAATTTAAGAAAGAAAAGAATAAGGAGAGTGGAACAGTTGAATTTAAACAATTGGTTTGAAAAAGCGATTCCAGCGCAAGACTACATTGATTCCATGAAAATGAACAAAGAAGGATTAGAACATATCTACAAGACATTCGCCCCACCAGAAGAAGACGAAGCTTTTATTAATAAAACACAAGAAAAACAACTTCGTGCCATTGTTCTAACAGAAGATTGGTGTGGAGACGCAATGTTAAATATTCCTATTTTGCTTAAATTCGCAGAAAAGGCAACGATTGAAACACGTATGGTACTGCGTGATCAAAATCTGGAGTTAATGGATCAATACTTAACAAATGGAAAATCTCGTTCGATTCCTATTTTCATTTTTATCGATAAGGAAGGTAATGAAGTAGCAAAATGGGGTCCCCGCGCTGCTGAGGTTCAGCAATTTGTTGATGAATCGCGCAGTTCCCTTCCACCACAAGATGCGGATGAATATAAAGAAAAAGCAGAAGCAATGTATGCATCATTTCAGGAAACATATCAAAGTAACCAAGATTTCTGGAATTATGTCTATCAAAGTATTAAAGCTGTATTATAAATGAAAAATAGTCTGCTACAATACAAGCAGACTATTTTTCATTTCTCCTTCTTCTCCCCCATGTATAGTAAATAAGACGCTTTGTCCATACTATAAAATAAATCCATTCGTTAAAAGGTGAAACAATGACAGTCAAACTTCTAAAACACTTATATTTCCGATTACCAATAATCATAAAACTATTAGTATCGGCTTTTATTATTATGTTATTGTTCGGGACGATAATCCATTTGATCGAACCAAATCAATTTCCGACAACTTTTGATGGAATATGGTGGGCATTTGTTACGGCTGCAACAGTTGGTTATGGTGATTTTGTGCCACTCACTCCAGTTGGTAGAATAATTGCTATCGTATTAATTTTAACTGGTGGAGGAATAATTGCATTTTACATATCATCTATTTCAACAGCAACCTTGCAACGTGAACAGGATTTAGAGCAAGGAAAATTGCAATTTAAAGGAAGTAAACACCTCATATTAATTGGTTGGAATGAACGAAGCAAGCTATTGATCAGACTGTTAGCAGATAAATTTCCTGAACTACAAATTGTACTAATTGATAAAACAGAAAGACAAATTTCTTATCAGCTATATCCTGTACACTTCATCCATGGTGACGCGACCGAAGATTCCATATTAGATAGGGCCAATATCAATCATGCGGCAAAGGTACTCATTACTTCAGACGTTTTAAAAAGTGAAAAGCAAGCTGATAATTGGGTGATTCTAGCTACACTAGCTATTAGAGGAAACAATAAAGACATTCCGATTATTGCTGAGGTTTTATCGAGTGTGCAAATTGAGAACGCATTACGGGCTGGAGCAACAACAATTATCAAACCGAATGATTTCCTAAGTACACTATTCTTTCACGAGCTATCACATAAGAAAACCGCTAAACCATTTGAAGATATTATTCAACTATTAAATCGCAAACAATTTTCTCATTCAAAAATTCCAAGTGAGCTTGTCAATTTATCATTTCTAGAGACCTCAAGTATTATGTTAAAGCAAGGACATCTTCTTTTAGGTATTCTTCGTGATGGTGGATATAAAATCCATCCACCAGCAGAATATATACTAAAGGAGGACGACATCCTTCTTTCTTTCATAGATTGGTAAATTATATTTTGCGAGAATATACATTGTATGATAAAATAACATATTGTGTAAAAAGAATCGAATAGGAGATGTTCAGCATGACAAATAAATTTGAAGCAGGTCAAGTACTTGATGGTAAAGTAACTGGCATACAACCATATGGTGCATTCATTGCATTAGACGAAGAAACACAGGGATTAGTTCATATCTCAGAAATTACGCACGGATTTGTAAAAGATATTAATGAACACTTAACAGTCGGAGATGAAGTAAAAGTTAAAGTAATAAACGTGGATGATGCGAAAGGAAAAGTATCACTATCCATTCGTGCAACGGAAGAAGCACCACAAAAAGCTGCTCCAAAAGCTAAAAAGACAACACACTCTGCACCAAAACAACAACAAGATAATGATAATGCAGGTTTCAATACTTTAAAAGACAAACTACAAGAGTGGATTGATCAATCATCTGAACGTGAAGCTTTTAAAAAATAATAAAATACTTCCCATCTAGTGCGTTTCTCTTTAAATGCCTAGTTTTGGGCGCTATACCCTAGGCACGCAGTTAAGATTAGCGTGCTTTTTTGCCTTATAGCTTGTTCAGTATCATACAATCTTACGCTTGATTTACGTAATTCAATTGAGTAAAGTAAGTATGTATAGAAATCATAGTAGAAAACATTCCATATTAAGGAGGACTTAAAATGACGCATGTTTCATTTAAGTATGACAAAGCACTAACATTCTTTAACCAACAAGAAATAGACAACCTCTCAGGATTTGTTGAGGTTGCCCACAATATGTTACATAATAAAACTGGAGCTGGGAGCGACTATTTAGGCTGGGTTGACTTACCAGAGAATTATGATAAAGAAGAATATGCTCGTATTCAAACTGCTGCCGAGAAAATAAAACGTGATTCCGATATTCTTCTTGTCATCGGTATTGGTGGTTCATATTTAGGGGCGCGTGCTGCACTTGAAATGTTGAATCATTCTTTCCAAAACTTACTTTCCAAAGAAGAAAGAAAAGTACCACAAATCATTTTCGTTGGCCACCATTTAAGCTCAACCTATATGAGCGAACTTTTTGATGTACTAAAAGATAAAGATTTCTCGATTAATGTTATTTCAAAAAGTGGTACAACAACGGAACCTGCTGTTGCCTTCCGCATTTTCAAAAAATACTTAGAAGAAAAATACGGAAAAGATGAAGCAGTAAAACGTATTTATGCTACAACAGACAAAGCAAAAGGTGCACTTAAAACTTCTGCCGATGAAGCAGGCTATGAAACATTTGTAATACCTGATGACGTTGGTGGTCGTTACTCTGTACTAACTGCTGTTGGACTTCTGCCGATTGCTGTAAGCGGAATATCAACGGATGATATGATGCAAGGTGCAAAAGATGCCATGAATGACTTAAGTGAGCCAAGCCTCGAGAAAAATCCTGCATACCAGTACGCAGCTGTTCGTAATGTTTTATATAATAAAGGAAAAGTTACAGAGCTACTTATTAATTATGAACCAAGCTTGCAATATTTTTCAGAATGGTGGAAGCAATTGTTTGGTGAAAGTGAAGGAAAAGATAATAAAGCCATCTATCCTTCTTCAGCTAACTTTACGACCGATCTCCATTCATTAGGTCAATACATTCAAGAAGGACGACGCAATATATTTGAAACGGTTCTACATGTGAACAATTCTAAGAAGGAATTAATTTTAGAAGCAGAAGAAAATAATTCTGATGGCCTTAACTACCTTGCAGGAAAAAGCATACACGAGATTAATGACAAAGCATTCCAAGGTACGATGCTAGCACATACAGATGGAGACGTCCCGAATCTAATTGTCGAGGTACCACAGCTTGATGCTTATACGTTTGGTTATCTCGTATACTTCTTTGAAAAAGCATGCGGAATTAGCGGGTACTTGCTAGGAGTTAATCCATTTGACCAACCTGGTGTTGAAGCATACAAGAAAAATATGTTTGCACTTCTAGGTAAGCCTGGATTCGAAAAACAAAAAGAAGAATTGGAAAAACGATTATAATTTTATAGTCCCTCCTCTTCACCTATTCAAATTAATTTAAAATTTTTTCTAAGAAAAGGTTTAGAAATTATCTAGCGGGGAATAACTGTTATCGTAAGACTTTCTCGTATTCCCCCTGTAGGCAAGGCGTATAACGCTTTGCTTTTTTTTGACTTCATTTACTTTTTCTCTGCTATAATATTCATTATACATAATATAGGGGGGTTAATCTTTGAGTATTTTTGAAGAAGTACATGAAAGAAAAAAAACGCGATCAGTTAAATGGGATATGATAGAATCTGTATTTGGATCCAAAGAAGTAGTACCAATGTGGGTGGCAGACATGGATTTCAGAGCACCAAATAAAATCAATGAAGCATTAATTAAGCGTGCTGAGCACGGAATTTATGGCTATACAGTTATTGACAAAGAAGTGCAAGATTCTGTTGTAAATTGGATTGGAAATAGGCATCGTTGGGAAATTAATTCCGAATGGTTGTCATTTAGTCCTGGAGTAGTAAATACCTTACATATGGCAATACAAGCCTTTACCGAACCAGGGGATAAGGTATTAATACAAACCCCTGTCTATACACCATTTTACAACGTAATAAAGGGACATCATAGAGAAATTGTCAAAAATCCCCTTATTTATAATGATGGCCAGTATCATATTGATTTTGATGATTTTTCCGAGAAGTTAAAATCTGGTGTGAAAGTGTTTGTTTTATGCTCTCCGCATAATCCAGTAGGAAAAGTCTGGAGTATAGACGAATTAAAAGAGATTGCAAGACTTTGTCTGGAAAATGGTGTAATGATAATCTCTGATGAAATTCATGCTGATCTTGTTTTCAGGGGGGTGCATCATACACCAATTGCTTCTATTTCTCATGAAATCGCCGATAATACAATTACATGTATGGCACCATCTAAAACATTTAATTTAGCAGGACTTGAGGTATCTTATGTTGTCACAAGCAATAAAGAAAAACGTGAAAAATTAAATAATCAATTTACCAAACAGGGGTATCATCCGAACGGACTAAATACAATGGCAAATACAGCGCTTGAAGCAGCTTATACTCACGGCGGACCTTGGCTAGAAGAACTTATAGCCGTTCTTGAAAGTCACAGGAATTACGTCATTGAAACGTTAGAATCAGAAACAACATTGAAAGTAACGAGATCTGAAGGAACATACTTGTTATGGATTGATTGTAGTGCACTCCAACTTAATAGCGATGATTTAAAAAAGTTTATGATCCAAGAAGCAAAGGTTGGACTTAATGCAGGTGTTGATTATGGCGTGGAAGGCGAGCAATTCATGCGTATGAATATTGCTTGTCCACGGGCAACCTTAGAAGAAGGTGTTAAGCGTATTATTGATGCAGTGAAGCAAAGATAAATTTTTCCTCCTAATTAAAAAACCGCCATAATCATGGCGGTTTTTCTATTCTTCCTCTTCGTTTGTTTCAGTCGGGTCTGACGGAGAATCTTCTGTCTCAGAATCAGATTCTTGATCTGGGTCTGCTTTTAATTCACCACATAGGATTCTCGCCCCAGAGTCTCCACTCGGTTGACTAACTCCATCGTCCTGCGCTTCATGGACAACAATAGAAGTTCCTTCACCTCTTAAAAGCGATTGTTTTCCGTCTAATAAAGTAGCACCCGGTAGCATTAACTCCGCATCCACAAGTCCTCCACCATCTGCTTCGATGTTTGGTAAGTCACCTAAGTGTGCACCCTTGGGATGCATTAATCCATGCTCATTCCCATCAGGATCCAAGTGATTGCCAGCACTCTCGAAATCAGGGGCTTCACAAGATGCGAACTCGTGAACGTGTATTCCATGAAACCCAGGTTCTAGTCCTTCTAATGTTAATTTAATGGATACACCATCAGAACCTTGATTTAAAACAGCAGTTCCAACCATATCACCAGAATCATTATACATATCAACTGTACGACTCATTTCACTATCGCCGCTTTGACATGAAACAAGAAAAAAGATGGAAAAACCTAATAATAGTAACCGCATATGCATAATCCTCCACAGAGCTTTTATACTAAAGTATTACCTTTAGTATCGAGTCCTATGCATGGATGGCTGTCACTTGTCAGAGTTCCCCTTAGAACTTGTTGCTTGCTTTATTTTCTTTTCATATTCTTCATCAAAAGCTTTTTCGTCTTTCTTTGATTTTTTATAGAATAAGTATAAAGCGATGCACGCTAATGCCATAAAAAAGATCAATGATAGCACTGCAGGCAAATATTCTGATTTATCTTGCGGAAAATATAGAAACGGCATATATAGATACATCATTATTCACTTCCTTCCACTCATATTATATCAAAAAACGACTCATTACCAAGTAATGAGTCTAATTATTAGCTAATCTAATCTCTTTCTGGCAAAATACAAATTAGAGGTGATATGATGGCAGAAGTAAGTATTGGTGAAATTATAAAAGCACATTACCACTCAGGAACCTACATTGGGGAGGTAAAAGAAGATCGTGGCAGGACCTGCTTAATCGAGGTGCTTGCAGTAATAAAACATCCGATGCAAGGAGACATACATAATCCAGGAGAAGTAGAGAATGTTTTCTTTCACGAACGTAAGGCACTTTACTTTCACGAAAAAATGAACGTGAAAAAACCCGCAGTTCATTTGTTTACAGAAGTCATTCCTTCATATGGGGAGTCACTAAAACAAGCAGTCCAGACATACAAAGAGAAGCTTCTAAAAGAAGACACCGCTTATAATAAAAAAGCATTAAGTACATTAGAACAATTAGAAGACAAGGATTACAAGAAAAAATACTACATGTTATAAAAAAAAAGAGCTAGAAACCTAGCTCTTTCCATTACTCTCCTAAATGCTCTTTCACTACTCCAGCTAAAGCCTCTAATGCTTCGTCTTCATCATTACCTTCTGTAGAGATTTCAATTTCTCCACCTTTAGGAATTCCTAAAGACATAACCCCCATAATCGATTTAAGATTAACATTTTTCCCTTTATAGTTAATATTAACATCAGATTGGAATTGTCCTGCTTTGTTTACTAATAATGTAGCAGGTCTAGCATGTACCCCGGATTCTGCTGTAATTGTAAATGTTTGTGATTTCATTTGATTCATCCTTCCAGACTTTTTAAATTGATTCGTTTGCTATATTATATACGAACCAATATATATTTATTATAAACAATTTTAGTTATTAAATAAACTAATAGCTTGCAGTTTCGTGAATTTCTCCGATAAATTTGTCTTTACTTTTACAATATGATAACTTTGGTTTATAAAAATCAAGGAGGGTATCGGATATGAGTGTACATATCGGTGCAAAAAAAGGCGAAATTGCAGATAAAATATTACTTCCTGGGGACCCGTTACGTGCTAAATTTATTGCGGAAACATTTTTAGAAGATGTATCCCAATATAATGAGGTTCGTGGCATGTTAGGGTTTACGGGAACGTACAAAGGTGAGCGTGTATCCGTTCAAGGCACAGGAATGGGAGTCCCTTCTATTTCTATTTACGTGAATGAGTTAATTAGAGAGTACGACGTACAAAAACTAGTTCGTGTGGGTACCTGTGGCGCACTTCAAAAGGATGTAAAAGTACGAGATGTCATTCTTGCACAAGGTGCAACGACAGATTCACAGGTAAATCGAATGGTCTTTAACGGAATCGACTTTGCACCACTAGCAGATTTCGACTTACTAAGAAACGCTTATGATCATGGTATTGAAAAAGGATTAAACCTTCGTGTTGGTAATGTCTTTACAAGTGATTCATTCTATCGTGAGAACGCAAAGGAAATCAATGCGTTGCTTGCAGCATACCAAGTGTTAGCAATCGAAATGGAATCTACAGCATTATATACACTTGCAGCAAAATACGGCCGCAAAGCATTATCCATTTTAACTGTATCGGATCATATTATAACAGGAGAAGAAACAACTGCTGAAGAACGTCAAACAACTTTTAATGAAATGATGGAAATTGCATTGAATGCAATTATTGAATAAGACTTGGACATAACTAAAACCTCCCGCTCTATAAGCGAACCATCATCAGACACGAGGCTTAGAATATTAACTTACAACAGGAAATTAGTTCATAGTTGATGTAAAGTGTGGACGTATTTAATTCAGTATAGTGTGAAGTACGTCGTTCCGGAAACACACTTCGCGCACCTTAAGGCGGCTGATGAGCCCCCTTCGTGCTAACGCACTACGGTGTCTCATCTAGGCCTCTCCTCCTGCAGGAGTCTACGTGTGTTTCCTCCACTGAGAATCTGCTCTACTTTTCTTAACTAGAAATATGATGATTATGCAAAATAGGATATCCAAAACGTGTTTTTATGGACTATAGTCTAAAAAATATCTAGAGCAGCTATCTAAGCGTAGGCAGAATACGAAGACTCCTACGGGAACAGCACGTGTCTGAAGACCCCACAGGAAGGGCTCTTCTTCCGAGGAGGGCTGAGGCCGTGCCCGTGGAAAGCGAAGTATTCTGCCGGAGCGAAAGGCAGGGCTTAACATTAATAAATGTAAGCGAGAGTTTCACAATACTGAATTAAAGAAATCAACAGTCTATACAAAATCCGAAGTAATTTGAATTGTAATGGAAGATTTAAAGCATTGTTCGGTTCTTTCTAAGCAGATTACTTTTTACCCCTCCTCTTTTTTGCCCTATTGTAAACCTAAAAAAAATAAAGGTTGACAATGTAAATGACTCCGCTTAATATTAGAAAAAAAGAGGGGGATTTGTGATGAGGGGATTACGTCCGATTGATCTTACA
Source organism: Oceanobacillus bengalensis (assembly GCF_003628445.1). Classification (GTDB taxonomy): domain Bacteria; phylum Bacillota; class Bacilli; order Bacillales; family Amphibacillaceae; genus Oceanobacillus; species Oceanobacillus bengalensis. The sequence goes on along the minus strand of NZ_RBZO01000020.1, from coordinate 17,393 downwards.
TATGGGGCAGTATTTATTTGTTTAATGGCTATTGGTGCAAACATTACCGTTTGGTTTCCTTTTTTAGCGATACCTATTGGTGGGACAAGTGTACCTTTATCGTTACAAACATTCTTTGCAATTTTAGCAGGATTAATGCTTGGTAAAAAATTAGGCGCTTTCGCAATGATTGGATATGTCTTCATTGGTGTCTGTGGTGTTCCAGTATTCGCAGGTTTTCAGGGTGGACCTTTCGCATTCGTTGACCCAACAGGCGGATTTATTATTTCTTTTGTATTTACCGCGTTCGTTACTGGATGGTTGGCAGAATCAAGTAAAAAAGCAAATACAATAATCTATTCTATTGCTGGATTCTTTGGTTTGATGATTAATTACGCTGTTGGCATTACCTATATGTATATTGCTATGAACACATGGCTACAATTAGAAATTAGCTACGGGCTTGCTGCAACTGGAATGATACCCTTCTTTATTAAGGATTTTGGGTTTACAATTGCTGCCGCCCTATTCATGGTAACTGTATTAAAAAGGATACCTTTAAGATGGCAACGCGCTGCCTAATCGAACTAAAACTGGAGAAATTTAATTTGAAATAGCCCTGTCGTTTACCTTGAAAGATCTGTATGGTAAAATAGCGACAAATCATTCTAATCGATTCTGTAACTTAGGAGTAGGAAGGTGGCAACCTTAGCATGGAGTTATTTACAAATTTCCCAATATGGGCAGCATTATCCGCAATCATTTTTGCACAAGTAATAAAGGTTCCCATAAAATTAATCGCAACTAGAGAGTTCGAACCAAATTTAGCATTTAGTACTGGCGGAATGCCGAGTAGTCACTCTGCCGCAGTTACTGCATTAACAACAGGCGTGGGTATTGTTGAAGGTGTGTCATCTTCCATGTTTGGTATTGCAGCGATATTTAGTGTCATCACCATGTACGATGCTTCAGGTGTACGAAGACACGCAGGTAGACATGCTGTTGCACTAAACCGATTAATTGAAGACTTTCAGATTTTTATTGAAACAGCGAAGGATTGGAAAGGTAAAGAGGATTATCAAAAAAGAAAAGAACTCAAAGAATTATTAGGTCACGAGCCAAGCGAAGTATTTTTCGGTGCAATTACTGGAATTATCGTTGCTTTCATGCTCTATCCGCTATTTTAAAAAAGGAGACTTCCTACTTAAATTCGGAAGTCTCCTTTTGAACGTATAAGATTATGTGTGTTTAACGCTAGCCGACCGTGTTGTTCGTCCAGTCCGTATGCAGATTAAACGAGTAGACTACACTTTTTCTAATTTTACTGTCCATTAATTTGCTGTCTAAATACCTGTAATGCTTCCGTTTCATTTAGTACAACGAGTTCTTCTTCTGTTAAAGTTCCGTCACCATATTCGACAACATATACTTCAACTTCTTTCTTTCCCCAATGTTGATAAACATCTTCCACAGTATGATAATATAAATCAATCTTGTTACCTTGAATGGCACTACCTTTATCCGCTACAACACCATACCCATAATCTGGAATAAATAGGATTGTGCCAATTGGATATACATCTAAATCCGCAGCAATTGTAGAATATAAGTCTCGTGTAACTTTTACACCTGAGTACGTAATCCCGTAAGCTGGATCAGAGCTTGATTTCCCAGTTGATTCCACGCCTGCCGTATATCCAGTTGCTGTTACCGTGTTGGAAGGATATTGTTCTAGATTAAGTGCATCTTCTAAACTTTCCGGACCATCAATCTCATCACTCGAAATTAACCTTTTTGTTGGTTTTACTGTGTTTAAGTCCTTATCTTTCATCATTGTTTGTCTGTACTCAGTTGTTTGTTCCATTTGTTCAAGTGTTTCCTGATGTATTCCCTGTCCCCAAACCTTCATATCTGCTATTGTTACATTTGAGATAGAAGATAGAGTTACATATAATGCCACAATAAATAACAGTGACATCACTGTTCGCCGGATTATTTTTTTGTTTTTCACGCATAACACCTTTCTGGTAGTGATCCTTTAAAAATAACATATCAACATTTAAAGGTTTACTCTTTCTACCAGTTAAGGATTACCATTTGAAAAAAAATTATACATTTCCCGCTAGAGTATTTTGATAAATAGAAAAATTATAACTTATCATTCTTAAAGATAGGAAAAACTATTATTTAAAGTTCCACACCGATGCTATTAACTTTTCAGCTAATTTGAAATACGCGAAGTAAGAATAAAAGTAATCCCAAAGGCAAGGCCATTGGGATTACGGGGTTTGGTGTTATTTACACATCGATGTGTCAACTCAACAGAGGGTTATTCAGTATCCCCTGAAAGTCAATACCTCAGAAAGGTCCACATAAAATTACAGGAGTATTCTTTAAAACATGCTATAACCACTCTTACGAAGCAGCTTCATAACAAATCCTGAGGCAATTGTACCAATGAAGCCAGCAAGGAAAATTGCAATATCATATCCAGTTAAGTTCGTTATTATTTCACCTAAGGATGAGAAGGCTTTCCCAGGGTTCGTAAAATATTCCCATATTGATTGTTTATCGATAATGAGAACGATTATAAATGGATAAAGAACTGACATTAACCATGTCTTTTTAATCAACATATTTACAATAAATGCAACACCAAAAAAGATAACAAAATATAATATAATGGAAACCGTCAATTGTATCATTGGCCCCGACTCCCTTCAGCTTCTATGTAATATACCCTTAACATTGTAAATGATTTCAAAAGAAAAGCAAAGGTTAGTGTCTCACCTTTACATCAACAATTATTACATTCTCTGTAAAGTTTTTTATGTTACACAGAAAGGTCAGGTTTGTGATACTATGATGTTAGCATAAATAATTGATAGAAATGAGGATATTAACTAATGGAAGAAAAAATATATGATGTTACCATTCTCGGGGCAGGACCTGTAGGATTATTTACTGCTTTCTACGGTGGCATGCGACAAGCAAGTGTTAAAATAATTGAAAGTCTTCCTCAAATAGGTGGACAACTATCCGCACTATATCCAGAAAAAGATATCTTTGACGTCGCAGGTTTCCCGAAAATCCGCGCAAAGGACTTGATTGATAACCTTGAAAAGCAAGCAAGCATTTTTGATCCGACAATCATACTTGAACAATCCATTGAAAAAGTAGAGCGCCTTGAAGACAATACACTAAAACTAACAACGAATACAGGAGAAGAACATTTCACAAGGACCATGATTATTACAGCTGGTAATGGTGCATTTCAACCCCGTCGTTTAAATATCGGTGAGAGCGAGCAATTCGAAGGTGTTAATCTTCATTACTATGTAAATGACATGAATCAATTTAAAAATCAACATGTTGTCCTACTTGGTGGAGGAGATTCTGCTGTAGACTGGGCATTAATGTTAGAGCCGATTGCATCGAAGGTAACTCTCGTACATCGGCGCAACGAATTTAGAGCCCATGAGCATAGCGTGGAAAAACTTCACGCATCATCTGTTGAGATTGTTACACCGTTTGCTGCGTCTGACATCGTAACGTCAGATAAGATAGATCGCCTTATCCTACAAGAAGTCAAAGGTGAGCAAATAATGGAACTCGAACCCGACTCTATCATTTGTAACTATGGCTTTATTTCAAAATTAGGGCCAATTAAAGATTGGGGCTTAGAAATTGAGAAAAACAGTATCGTAGTTAACTCAAAAATGGAGACAAATATAGCAGGAATTTATGCTGCAGGTGATATTTGTACATATGACGGCAAAGTGAATTTAATTGTTACTGGCTTTGGAGAAGGACCAACAGCAATCAATAACGCCAAACGTTACATCGACCCGAAAGCACGCGTACAACCAAAACATTCTTCCGATTTAAATTTAAGATAATTACTAAGAGCTATCATGTAGGTATGATAGCTCTTTTATTATATGCATTGCTTGGTCTACAGATATTGATGCTCCCTTCTCGGGATATATGCTCCCTTCTCAGGATATACGCTCTCTTCTCGCGATATATGCTCTCTTCTCGGGATATACGCTCTTTTCTCGGGATATACGCTCTTTTCTCGGGATATATGCTCCCTTCTCGGGATATATGCTCTCTTCTCGGGATATATGCTCCCTTCTCGGGATATATGCTCCCTTCTCGGGATATTTGCTCCCTTCTCGGGATATATGGCTCTCTTCTCGGGATATATGCTCTCTTCTCGGGATATACGCTCTTTTCTCGGGATATATGCTCCCTTCTTACATTCCGGTCGCAACTTCTTCTAGTGCAGATTTATCCAATATTCGTATATTTCGCTGTCCATTTTGTTCAATCCAACCATTTGTTTGAAAACTTGACAACCTTCTACTAATCGTTTCCGAAGTTGTTCCTAGATAAGATGCTAAATCCTTTTTACTCATCGGTAGGACAATTTCAAGTGATTCTGTTACTTTTACCAACTCGAGCAAATAGCTTGCTGTTCTTGTTTCCACATCTTTTGAGCTAAGATTCCCAACTAATTTTTCCGTTTCATCCAAGCGATTACTAAACTGCTCTAAGATTTTGACCGCAATTGTCGGATGTTTTTGCATTAACTGCTGCATATCATCACGATGGATCGCACATATTTGTGTTTTTTCCATTGCTTCCGCATAACTATCTAATGTCTTTTCCGTAAATAAAGCAAGTTCACCCATGAACTCACCTGGATCTAATATCCTTAATAATTGCTCTTTCCCTGATTCAAACAGTTGGTATATTTTCACTCGCCCTTGATGGACGATGTACAAATACTCAAGGGGATCGCCTTCCCTAAAAATCGTCTCCCCTTTTTTAAAATTTACATGTCTACTCATTTCCGTTATCTTTAACATTTCATCCATAGCTAAATGATTGAAAAATGGTACTTTCGATACGCATAATTGATTCATGCTTACACCATGGTTACATGATTCACTCATACTTTCCCTCCTACCTTTTAACCAACTGAAAAAAGCCAGAATGCCTATCTTCAGACATCCCAGCTTTCATATTAGCAATCCCCAGGTGTTCCAACTACTTCTGCCGTTCTAAATGATGAACCACAACCACAGGAATAAACTGCTTTCGGATTATCAATGCTAAATCCGCCACCCATCATATTTTCTTTATAATCGATGGTTGTACCTTCTATAATCGGTATATCTTGGCTGTTAACAACGACAGGAATTCCGTTCACATCTTCCTGTATGTCTAACGCATTTATTTCATAGTCAAATCCTATCGAATAAGATAATCCGCTGCATCCGCCACCTCTTACTCCAAAACGAAGGCTAACATTTGCTTCTTCGTCCTTCATCATTTCTTTAATACGCACACTCGCTTGTTCCGTTAAGTTGATAACCATATCGCGGACCTCCTTTATTTATCTTCCTATTAATAAGTATACAAATTATCTATTTCTTATACAAGTCATTGATTTTTCCGTGCACTCCGTCAGCTTGATTTCAACTCAATTCCATGCTCATCTAAAGATTCATAAATGGTTTTTAAACGAGGAATTCCTTCAGCTACTAACTCATCATTTACCATCACAATTGGCCAAAATAAATCTTCATCGACAATTCGCTCTATAAACGTCTTATGCGATTCATCCCTTTGCGGCTGATTAAAATCAATATATTTATACGAAATCTCATCATCTATATATTTCCTGCGAATTGCAGCTTGAAGCCATTCATACGTATCTTTAGAACCTGGGGCACCTACACAGCTTGCACAAATTTGCTCTGTACCATAAATCGTAATTATAACCTTACTCTTTCTCATCTTAAACCCCTCCTCCTTAAGCTTTCTTTCTTACTTATAGTTTACAAAATCTTTGTGAAAAGATAAAATATAAAGAGGTACAATTACTCCTATTTTCGTAGGTTACATGCTATAATGTAATTGAGAATAGTTTTCAAGCCGATTTTAAGTTTCACTTTACAATATAACATATGGAAAAGGAGAGAGACATTGATGCAAGAACAAGTACAAGAGGTATTAAATAAATTACGTCCATTCTTACTTCGTGATGGCGGGGATGTAGAGTTAGTTGATGTTGATGAGGAAGGTATCGTTCTTCTTCGTTTAATGGGAGCTTGCGGAAATTGCCCTAGTTCAACTATTACATTAAAAGCCGGAATCGAAAGAGCATTAATCTCCGAAGTTCCAGGAGTAAAAGAAATTGAACAAGTATTCTAAGATGACTTATGCATAAAGTCAGACACGAACGACGTGTCTGACTTTTTTTATGATAGGCTGTATTATATAAATTTCACATAATTTGTATAGACTTCGGATCTATTTCAATCAGATTAGTGTAGCTCTCGCTCCCCCTTATTCATGTTGGGTGCTACCATACGCTCCGGCAGAATACTTCGCTATGATAGCTGCCCTAAATATTTTTGAGGATTAAAGAAGTCCACTAATGATAGCAGCGAAAATAAAAAGCAACAAACATTATACAAGCAACCTTATGATGACACTGGTGTCTTGGCAACTTCTCCATTGATGACGCGACTGATATTATCCAAACATAGTTCAATCATTTCTGTTCTCGTCTCTGTGCTTGCGGAGCCAATATGCGGTAAGCAAACGACATTATCTAATTTCATCAAGGGATGTTCAGCAGAAATTGGTTCTTGTTCAAATACATCTAATCCAGCTGCTTGTATTTGTTTTGTCTGAAGCGCCTGAACAAGTGCAGCTTCATCAACCGTCGCACCACGAGAGATATTGATAAAAATAGCTGAATCTTTCATTTTTGCAAAAGCTTCTTCATTAAAAATTTTATGTGTTTCATCTGTTAGCGGTACGACTGATACGATAAAATCCGCTTCCGTTAATAATTCATCGAATGAAGTATAGGTTGCACCTAATTCTCTTTCAGCATCTGGCTTTCTCGTACGATTATGATATAGAATGGACATACCAAAACCTGTTGCCCGTCTAGCTACAGCCTCCCCTATTCTTCCCATGCCAACAATACCGATCGTTTTATGATGGATGTCAGCACCTGCGAGTAAATATGGTGCCCAATTTTTCCATTTATTGTTTTTAATGTAGTCATTCGCTTCCACAACCCGTCTTGCAGTTGCCATTAATAAGGCAAAACCTAAATCAGCCGTTGTTTCTGTTAATACATCAGGTGTATTTGTTACGACAATTTGATGTTCCTGAGCTGCTTCCACATCAATATTGTCATATCCCACAGCTAAATTGGACACGACTTTTAAATTGGGACTTGCAAGAAATAGTTCTTCATCAATTTTCTCACTGAGCATACATAACAAACCATCAGCAAGGCGTGTCTCTTCCATTAATACTTCTCTTGGGACTGGTTCCTCTGCCTTCTCCCACATACGAACATCAAATTTATCTTCATGCGGTTTAATTAAATCTTCAGGAACTTTTCTAGTTATATAAATTATTGGTTTCTTCAACTGTTGCACCTCTCCTGTATGTATGACTTATCTATAGCCAGTTTACCACAGGAATGTTTAAAGTTTCAGTATCAATGCTTAAATTTTCATAAAAGTTGCTTAATCTTCTTTCATATTGTGTTTGTTTTTCAAGTAATCCGATCAATTCCTGATGTAGGAGGTTGTAATCAACGGGGGCCTCCATAAAGCCACGGCTAATAAAATCAAATAATGCGCTTGGAAAAATTAATCGGCTATATACCAAACGCCAGCTGAACACAGATAACGGATGAATCGATTGATAGTCCCTTACAAATGCAACGATTTCCTCGTCGTCCTCATTATTTAATAGCAATGTTCGGATATATTCCGCAATATCCCTCGCTGGATGATCATAAACAAGTTGGTCGAACCATAGGATTGGTTGCTTTAGCTGATTATGATAACGATGAAAGCAAAAAGTTCCTTGATCTGCTTCGTGAAATCTCGTGTCTGTTTCACTTTGACGAGCATATTGAATCGCATTTTCACTCATTCCAATCAGATAAGGCAGCACATCCATTAATAAACGATAATAATCGGTTGGTTGCTTTTTTACTTCTTCCTCAATTTTCATTTCAAAGGCAGTTAGCTTATCAATCCATAATTTTCTCCAGTTGCCATAACTCGAAATTTCCTTCGGCTGATATTGATAGGCAGCCCCTATTTGATGAAAGGATGCTAAAGCCTGACCATCTGTGATCCCATCATCCTCTCGGTATGCTTCGACTTTTAAGACAATATATTTCTTATCCTCTAGAGGGGTAAACCACTTCCCATGGATATTAGGGATTGGCAGGGATAAATGATTATAATTATTTTCTTTTAGGTAATAGGCAATTGTCGCTTGCTCCATGTAAACAATTTCCTTATCAGGGATGGAAGTGATAAAATATAGATAATTATCTTGCAAGTATCCTTCTTGTTCATCAAACTGAATTTTTTCTTCTACTTGGATATCATAATAGGTAGAAAGAAATCTACTTAAAGGCAAAAATACCGCTCCTTTCCCTTTCTTCACAAAAAATTTTTAGGCAATTAGGAAATAATTAGGAGACTTCCACATCTTTTAGATTTACTGTAATACTATTATATGTAAGCAGGCGGCATTATTTAACTATTATTTCGAAAAGGAGATATACAATGACTAAACATGCAGATTTAGAAAAAAAGGCAAGAGAACTACTTAAAGAGCGGGGTGTAACACTTGATAACATTGCAGAACTTGTCTATTACCTGCAATCTAGTTACCATGAGAATTTAACAATTGAAATGTGTAAATATAATGTTGACCGTGTATTAACAAAGCGTGAAGTACAGAACGCAATTATTACAGGGATTCAATTAGACATACTTGCAGAGAAGAAACAACTTGAAGAGCCATTACAAGAAATTATTGAAAAAGATGAAGGCTTATACGGCGTAGATGAAATTATCGCCTTTTCAATTATCAACGTCTACGGTTCCATTGGATTTACCAATTACGGTTTTATCGACAAACAAAAACCCGGAATCTTGAAAAGGTTAAATGATAAATCCACTGGTGAGGTTCATACTTTTCTAGATGATATCGTGGGAGCAATCGCTGCAGCTGCGTCAAGTAGATTAGCACATAGTTCTGAAAGCGAAGAAGATGATGAATAACATTGTTTTCTGTATTAGATTTGGATTCGGTGCAATTTAACCGAGCGTATAAAAAAGAGAAAGGGCAAATTCTGCTCTATCTCTTTTTTACTTATTAAGGTTGTCTTCTATATGGTGAATCCAATCTCTTAAACTTCGGACATAATTGGTTGGTTTTACCTCAAGTACTGGCAAGTCTTCATATGGGGTGACCCCAGTGAATACCATGAGTGTATCGATACCTGCATTAATCCCTGCTTTAATATCTGTATGATAATTATCCCCAACCATTACGGTATCCTCCTTCGAGATGCCGAGAATGTTTAATGCCTCTTCCATAATAATCGCTTCTGGCTTCCCGATAAAAATCGGTGCTACTCCAGTACTTACTGTCACAACAGAAGTAATCGATCCGTTTCCTGGCAATAAACCACGTTCAGTCGGAATAGCAACATCCCCATTTGTCGAAATAAATGTTGCCCCATTTCGAATGGCAAGACATGCTTTAGCAAATTTCTCATAGGTTACTTGTCGGTCAAGACCAACGACAACATAATCTGATTCTTCATCATCCACTACTCTCAATCCTGAAGCTTCAAGCGCATGTCGAATCCCTTCTTCACCGATGACATAAACACGTGCATTTTCATGCTGCTTTTTAATGTAATTTGCAGTTGCTAAACTTGTAGTAACAACCTGTTCTGGTTTAGCTTTAATCCCCATTTGATTTAGTTTCCAGGCAACATCTTCAGCCGTTTTAGTAGAATTGTTCGTAACAAACAAGTAAGGGATACCCTTCATAACTAATGCATCGATAAAATCAGCTGCCGCATCTATCGGCTCTTGTCCAAGATACATTGTTCCATCCAAATCAATCAAATAACCCTTATATTGTTTCATGTCCTTATCCTCTTCTCTAGCTGTCTTTTCCTTTATCTGTAATCGTCCAGCGACACAAATGGCTTCCATCTGTTATTAGTGAATGTGTAGCAACTTCACTTCCAGAAAACAATTTCTGTAACATTGATTTTTCATTATGACAAACTTGGCTGTATAATGTCGAAATATTAGCGATTGGGCAATTGTAATTTCGAATTTCATACTGATTTTTATCAATCTTTTCTACTTCCAGCATATAACCTTTTTCATTCTGAATGCTTGCTAATTCGGCAATTTTACCATCCAATGTCTCTGATCTCATTCGCTCTTCATATTCGGTTGTTTCCCGTTTCATTCGTTTCAATAGTAATTCTTTTACTGCTTCCGGCCCTTGTAAGTCCTCCAGATCATGTAACAATTCAACAGGTAAATCTTTATTCTGATTTGGAAACGTTTCATGTCCCTTTTCTGTAAGTTCGTAGGTAAAGTATGGTCTTCCAACCTTTTTTTTATGTGCTATCTTTTTAACAAAACCTTGCTGTACGAGCTCATGAATATGCTTTCTTACAGCAATATCCGAAATAGAGAAATGCTGCATAATATCATTAATTGAATTCTCATCATTCTTTTTTAATACCTCTAATAGTTTTTGCTTTGTAGGTGTTTTTATATTCATCTTCCCCACCCCTCATTATTTATTTGAAAAAGCGTTTGCGACTCCTAATTCATTGTTGATATACGTTCTTATATGTGAACTGAACTGCTCTATATTTGCCTTTTTATCATCCATAACGGCTTTTAGTTTTTCGTGGTCAACATCGATATAATCTGTTACAAGCATTTTTCGCAAACTTATAAATACTTTATAGTCATCCTGTTCTTCACAAGGTATTACTTTCTCATCCACTAGAATATCAATGATATCTTCATAACTCCCAGGATCACGCATAATAAATCCATCAATCATCATACTTCCTACATCCAATGTTGATTCGATTAACACATGAACCATTCGCTCATACCCCAATTTTTCAGCGAATGTATGAAACTTAAATTCCCCTAATTCCTTCAAAATCTTATCCATATATATAAGTATTTCCTCAATTTTACTTTGATCAACAAAATACATATGATTACCCCCGATTGACTTTCTATAATTTTATCATATCATAATACATATAAAATAAGTGAAATACATTTAAAAATATCATAGGATAATGAGGGAATTTCAATGTTTAAAACGTCAATTATTGATATGGATGCGACATTACTTGCTAAGAAAATTAAAAAAGGGGAAATAACTAGTATAGAAGCAGTTGAAACCTACATACAGCAGATTAAAAAAACGACCCCTAAAATTAACGCCATGGTAGAGAATCGTTTTCAAGAAGCCTTGGAAGAAGCAGCTGTAATGGATCAACAACTTTTAGAAGGGGTTGTCAAAGGTCCCTTACACGGTGTTCCAATCAGTGTAAAGGAAGCATTTCATGTTATCAATATGACGACGACTGGAGGATTAGAGCATCGGCAGGATTTAATTTCTAGACAGGACGCAGACGTAATCAAAGCATTGAAGGATGCAGGAGCAATTATATTAGGAAAAACAAATACACCAACATTATGTTTCAGCCAAGAAACGGAAAATAAACTATATGGAAGAACGAATAATCCATGGGACTTATCAAAAACCGCAGGGGGTTCTAGTGGTGGTGAAGGTGCATTGTTAGCTGTAGGTGGTGCTGCTGTTGGAATAGGCTCTGATATTGGTGGCTCCATCCGAATACCCGCTCATTTTAATGGTGTTATTGGATTTAAACCCGGAATGCATCAAGTATCACAAGAAGGGCACTTTCCAGAAGCACCTACCGATATACAACAAAGAATGTTTTCTGTAGGACCGATGGGGAAATCCGTTCAAGATATGCGATTGATGTATGAAATTATTACGAAGAAATCAACACATACCCGTCATTTACAAAAATTTAAAATTGAAATTTTACCAGGGAGTATTGAATATCCACTATCTGATTACACAAAAAAAACACTCGACAATCTAGAGGTATTTCTAGAAAGGTCATTCTCAACGAAACGAACGGTCCCTCCTTTCTTTGAGGATAGTGCAAGATTATGGCAAGACATTCTTGCCATCGACGGTAGCAACTTACTACAAAGAGAAGCATATAGTAATGATCGTTCAGGTGTTCTACGGGCTTTTGCTCGGGAAAAATTGACACAACGAACGAACGTACACCCATCTCTATCTTGGGGTATTATCGGATCAAAAGTTTTTAAACCTTCATCAAAACGGATACGCGAAGTGAAGGAAACATTAGAACAAGGTGACCAGAGGCTCAAGGATTATTTAAAGACAAGGCTATTAATTTTTCCGATTTACCATACAAGTGCACCAAAACATGGGAAAGTATATCGTGAAATATTTTCAATAAAAAAATCTTTTCTAAATTACATGCCATTCGTTGCCTATGCGAATGTATGGGGGCTTCCATCTCTTTCTATTCCAGTTGCAACAGACGAAAATAACTTACCAATTAGTATTCAAATTATAAGTGCAATTGGAAATGAAGATGCATTATTTCGTTTGGGAAGGATTATTGAGAAAAAGTTCAGAGGATATGTACGATGTGATGTATTAGATGTAGATGAAAGCGAATAGAATGAAGACACAAGCAAGAGGCTGGGTCAAAAGTAATTTTTTATATAAACTGCAGCGTAACTAGAGATAATGCATCACCCAACTGTGGAGGCAATACACGTAAACTCCAGCGGGATGAAAGGTCAATGGTAGCCTACAGGAGGCTCACCAGCCGCCCTAATAAGATCTAAGGTCCGCGAAGAAGTGTATTGCCAGAACGCTAGGATGATGCATGATTACTCTCTATGGCCATTTTATAGCAATAGCAAATCAATACGAAAACAGTCTATTCTTTAGATTGATCGTTATATTTCTCATTAATAATAGACTTCATTTCATTTATCTTTTGTGCACTGACATCTCTCAATTCAGACTCTAATTCAGCCCGAACATCATAAATCAGCTCTTCTATTTTATTTTTCTTGGCATGAAAGACATCTTCTTGTTCTTTATTGATAATGCCTTCATCTCTAAATATTTTTGTTAAACGTGACACATTTAGCTTTTGCCCTCTATTGATTTGTCCCCAATCATTTGTAAAGGCTAATATGTCAAAACTTGCATCTACTTCTTCGGCATCTAGATCATCCAAAGCATCATCTTTCCATTCTTCCCATGCTTCTAACACTTCTTCAGCACGGTCAAATTCTGCTTCCAGTTCTTCTTGATTGCTTGCCGTACTATAAATTCCATTTGCCGCCTCTGCCATGCTCTTCAATTGATCTTGTGCCTCGTTATCAGCCTGGAATCCAATGATATTAATAATTGGCTGTGCATTTGAATCTACAAGAGATTCTGCTACCTTCACTGGATTACCATCACAGGTTTCGATTCCGTCACTTACCAAATATATTAGATTCGTATTATTTTTTGAATCAAACTGTTGGAGTGCCTTTTCTGATTGTTTTAATGCTTCTGCAAGAGGTGTCCAGCCTGCAGGTTCGAATTTACGAAGTGCTGCATCAAAATCCGTAGCATTATACGATTGAAAACCATATACCTGTTCAATCGAATCACAAGAGAGTGCTTTATCACTATCAGAACCCGTCCCTTCATGCCCATACACTCGTAGTGAAACATTTGCATCTTCTGGAACATTTTTTAGGAAAGTACTTATCGTTTCCTTTGCAACTTGCATTCGAGTCTTATCACCTGCATAAAAGCCCATACTTCCACTTGAATCTAAGAGAATTTCAACATTATAGTTTTCTTTAAAATGATAGCGTGAATCAGGTAAATCTGGATTACCAAAGGATCCAAATTCCCATTTTTTTATAATATCCTGTGGATCGGGAAAATCCTCTGCTACTAACGAATATAGATAATTAAAATACATATCTAACTGTTCATCACTAGCATCTTCCGGTAGTGGCTCTAGTTTTCCGACATTTTCCAAAACATCGGCATTAACAGATTCGTCTCTAACATCAATATCCGCATATTTTCCCTGTGTTTGGTCGATTACGCTTGTACCATTTTCGGGAGCAGGTGATATTCCATCTAGAAAGGATAGATCTTTTTCTATCATTTCCTTGTCATCTTCCTCTTTCGTTTCATCATGAGTAATGTTGTCGGCTTCACTATGACTCTTTTCTTCTGTGATATATTCAGAAGGTTGTGGCTCTTCATCTGATGACTCTTTTTCATTACCACAGCCAATTACAATGATAGATAGTGTCAACAGTAGACTGAAGATAACAAATCTATTACGTCTCATAATCATGTCCCCTTTCGTTAGTCAATTATCAGTAATCATTAAAATCAAAACTGGTGCGATTTAAAATGGTTTTGTTTTTGGACCTTACCCTTATCAACTTTTAATCCATTTTGATATATATGTCAATATGGTGGCTATTTTCTGAAAATTATTCCACAAATATATTAGCCTATGAAATAAAACAGTTATTATTAAAAATAATCCATTCGTAACTAATTATTCATGAGTATTTTTCATGATTTCATACTTTTTAAACGATAAAAAAGTCACGTTTTATTTATTTAACTAGGCCTAAATTATCATTTTTTAAAATTTTTGTTTTCCTGTGTGTATACTGACTTAAGTTATATTTAATTACAACGTCCTTACAATGATAGAGGAAATAAGTCTTCATAGAAATCATCGTTTCTGAGAAAACTACTATCTGAAAGGATGTGTTAAAATGCCGAAAGATCGTAACAAGAAATACTCTGATTTTTCCAATGTAGATCGAATGAAGAATGAACTAATACCTGAAGAATTTCCAGAAGGGCCATTTGGTTCAACCATTAATAAGGAAGTGGCTGTCTCAAGTAAGTCTACCCCTTGGAAAGAGGGACAAAAACGTACGAGTGCTTTTGTATTTCCTGATGAAGAGCAACATGATGACCTGCCGAGACAGATTCCTGGAGCACACCCGCTTCATGATGAATAAGAACCAAAAGAGGAGTAAGCGCTCTCGATTCAAAGCTCTTCTCCTCTTTTACCTTTTATTTTGTTACCTTTTTCAGGACAAAATATGCACAACCAAAATTACAGTATTCATATAAATAATCTTCTAATGTACTTATTTTGGAATCGATTGCTGCTTTTGCATGTCGGTCGTGGTAAAAGCCTTTTAACCGAAGTTGGTTATACCCCCAATCCCCGACGATGAAATCATATTTGGCTAATATCTCGGAATAACGATCCTTAACAGCAACCTCCTGAAAACCTTCTTTTATATTTTCGATTAATTCATATCTTTTCCCAGATAATTCAATCATCTAAAGGCCCACCTCTTTTCAATTGTATCTATTTTACCACATGTTTCCTAATAGAAACCAGAAAAAGTAAGCATTATTTCTACACTTAAGCCACAAACTAAGCTTGAGATATTTACCTAAAGGAGGGTTTACTTTTGAAGACAAAGAAAATAACACCATTACTTATTGCATTTAGTACCACACTATTTATAGTAGCTTGTTCAGGTAATGATTTCACAATGCAAGAAAGTGAAGAAATGGAAGACAAACTTGATCCCAACCGTCAACTTGAAGCACCACCTGATACAGATTTAAATGAACAATTAGGATATGTTCACTATTCAAAAGACGAAATGGATGTCAATGAATTAAACAATGTGACTAGTAAAATTGACCGCAACCAATATGCAGACATGATTACGAAAATCATTTTACAAAATGATGGCTTTAATGAAGTTGCAACACTTGTTACAGATGAAGAAGTCCTTATTGCATATGAAAAAAATGGGGATTTAGAGGAGAATGCTGCCGCAGACATCGCAAAACGTAGTGCCGATTCCCTTATGCCAAGCTTCTTTGAAGTATACGTATCGGATAATTCGTCCCTTATGTATGACATTCAGAGTCTCCATAATTCAACGACCGATCGAGAATACGATAATTTAATTAATCAACTGATTAAGGAAATGAAAAAATCAACACAAGGCTTAAATAACACAAATGAAGTTGAAGATAAAGAATAAACCTGTAAAGTATTTAAGAGCATTTTTAAGATTATGTGTAGCATTCAGGAGGTGAATTCTAATGTTAAACAGGCGTGTCGTTCCCCTATTTTTGTTGTTTTGTTTTTTATTTGCATTTACAGTACATGCAGAAGATGAAGAGAATATTTATGACAAACGTATGGCTCTATTTAAGAAAACAGAAGCTTTAACACAAATCCCTTGGTATTATTTTGCAGCAATCGATAATTTTGAACGTAACATAATAAATAGTGATGAAGCCGAAAAAGTTGTCTCCATCGACATACCTGCTGAAATTTGGTTTGGAATCGGAAATAGTAGTGAGAACAATACGATTGGGATTATTGAAATGTTTGATGGTAAAGGGAAAGATGCAAATGGGGACGGAATAGCTGATATAAATAATCCAGAAGATATTTTGTTTACCATGGCTAATATGTTGTTGGAATATGGCCCTACAGAAGATGATATAAAAATCGGGTTATGGAATTACTATAAACGTGACTTAACGGTGCAAACCATTATGAACACCTCAAAGGTTTTCCGAAAGTTTAAAGACATCAATTTAACGGATCGTGACTTCCCTGTCGATATAGGGTATAACTACAGTTACCGGAGCACATGGGGTGACAGAAGAGGATTTGGCGGTCTAAGAACGCATGAAGGAACGGACATATTTGCAGATTACAGCACACCAGTAAAATCAACAACTTATGGTGTAGTTGAAATGATGGGATGGAACTTATATGGTGGTTGGCGAATTGGAATCAGGGATATTTATAATATCTACCATTATTATGCGCATATGAGTGGCTATCAAGATGAACTCCAAATTGGCCAAGTAGTAAAACCGGGTGACATTATTGGTAGTGTTGGCTCCACTGGCTATGGACCTCCTGGAACATCGGGTAAATTCCCTCCACATTTGCATTACGGGATGTATAAAGATAATGGATACAGTGAATTTTCGTTTGACCCTCACCCTTATTTAAGAAAATGGGAACGAATAGCGAAAGATAAACGATAATTAGATATGAAAGGGGCTGGGACAAAACGAAAACCTTCCAATCAAAAGACGAATATTATAGCATAGGAATCTCGGAATGTTAACTTTCTACAATTGAATGTTAATTCATAGTTGATGTAAACTTCTGACTAATTTAATTCAAAATATCTTAAATCGGAGCAAATCTCGCCGTCCGGGATCGCTCCGGGCGGATGCTTTCCGCGGGCACGGCCTCAGCCCTCCTCGCGGAAAAAACGCCGCTGCGGGGTCTTCGGACACGTGCTATTCCCGCAGGAGTCACCGCC
>NZ_RBZO01000001.1:236206-358557 GCF_003628445.1 Oceanobacillus bengalensis | reverse complement strand
TGTAAAATTAAGTTGGGTCATCATCAATTCCTCCTATTACGATATTTTTGTGGTTAAAAACATTGTAACATGGGGTTGATGATTGGCCCTTTTCTTTTTACACAATTATACGGGCTTAATCATATCCGCTCCTTTCTCGGGATATCCCTTAATCTCTATCCTCCACACCGAAAAAAAAAGCCAACCAGCAACTAAGCTGATCAGCTCTCTCTCATTCTATCTATCCCTTATACTTTTTAAAGATCAAACTAACATTATGACCACCAAAACCAAGGGAGTTACTCAATACCGCATTTACTTCTTGTTTTCTCGCTTCGTTCGGAACGTAATCAAGGTCACAATCAGGATCGGCTGTTTCATAATTCATTGTAGCTGGAATGACATCATTTTGAATGGATAGTACGGAAATAACTGACTCCACTCCACCAGCAGCTCCAAGCATATGGCCTGTCATTGATTTCGTTGATGATACGGCTAGTTTATACGCATAATCACCAAAAACAGTTTTTATTGCTGCTGTTTCGAATTTGTCATTTAAAGCTGTACTCGTTCCATGCGCATTAATATAATCTATTTCTTCCGGAGTAAGGCCTGCATCACTTAAAGCGTGTTGCATTGCTCTTGCTGCACCTTCACCATTTTCTGCCGGTGCAGTAATATGATAAGCATCACCAGTTGAACCATACCCAACGATTTCTCCATAAATGTGCGCATCTCGCTTTAATGCCGATTCTAAAGTCTCCATAATTAAGATTCCAGCACCTTCACCCATAACAAAACCATCACGATTTTTATCAAAAGGTCTACAAGCAATAGCAGGTTCGTTTATCGTTGATAATGCTTTAGCTGATGAGAAACCCGCAAACGCCATATTTGAAATTGGTGCCTCTGTTCCTCCAGCAATTATATAATCAACATCTCCACGCTGCACCGCTTTATATGCATCCCCAATCGAATTTGCTCCAGATGCACAAGCAGTTACCGTACAAGAATTAATTCCTTTCGCTCCTAGCTGTATGGAAACTTGTCCAGCAGCCATATCAGGAATCATCATTGGAACAAAAAATGGACTTACACGACTAGGTCCTTTTTCTAATAATTTGGTATGCTGATCCTCCCATGTTTTCATGCCACCAATTCCTGAACCAATCCAAACACCAACACGATGTGCATTGTTATCATCAATCGTTAGATTTGCATCTTGTACAGCCATTTTAGCAGCTGCGACAGCATATTGTGTAAAAGGGTCCATCTTTCTTGCATCTTTTTTCTCCATAAAAGCAGTAGGGTCAAAATCCTTTACCTCTGCTGCAACTTTTGCAGGATACTCGTCCTTGTTCACCTTTGTTACAAAATCAATACCAGATTTTCCAGCTAAAATGCTTTCCCACATCGTTTCAATATTATTACCAATAGGCGTAACTGCACCTAAACCAGTTATCACAACTCTTCTATTTTCCATAAGGAATCCTCCTCCCAATTATTTACCCCACCGTAATGCCATTGCACCCCAGGTTAGTCCACCACCAAATCCTACTAATACAACAATGTCATTATCCTTGATGCTTCCGTCCTTTGCTGATTCTGATAATGCAATTGGTATTGAGGCTGCTGAGGTATTTCCATATTTTTTCACCGATTTATTCATTTTTTCTTCGGGAACTCCAAGTCGCTCTCTTGCTGCTTCCATAATTCGAATATTCGCTTGGTGTGGAATTAAATAATCCACATCTTCTTTATTGATTCCTGCTTTTTCGATCACATTCACAGATGCTTCTGGCATTTTTCTTACAGCAAATTTAAATACCTCGCGTCCATTCATATATAAATAGTTTTCTTCATTTTGGTACAAATGTTTTCCACCAGAACCATCAGAGCCTAGTTCAAAGGATAGAATTCCCTTCCCTTCTGAAACCTCACCAATGACAGCAGCTCCTGCACCATCTCCGAAAAGAACACAGGTTGCTCGATCAGACCAATCCGTGATTTTCGATAATTTCTCCACCCCAACAACAAGCACATGTTTATAAACATTCGTTTCAACAAACTGTTTTGCTGTAATAACACCATACATAAAACCTGAGCACGCAGCACTTACATCCATAGCGGCAGCTCTTGTTGCTCCCAAACGTTCTTGGAGCATGCATGAAACAGATGGGAACGGCGTATCAGGTGTCACAGTAGCAACTAAAATTAAATCAATATCTTCCGCACTTAATTTTGCATCTTCTAGTGCATGCAAAGCAGCATGATACGCCATATCAGACGTATTTGTCTCGTCATCTGCAATTCTTCTTTCTTCTATTCCAGTTCGTGTGCGAATCCATTCATCACTTGTATCTACAATTTTTTCTAAATCTTTGTTTGTGACAACTTTTTGTGGAACGTAATGTCCAGTCCCTAAAAAACCAACACTCATTCTATACCGCTCCTCATATTTAATGATTAATATCAAATATTATGACTTGGTACTAATTTTAATATAATTTCCGACAAATAGCAAGTATAGAAAAGCGTAAAAACCCGTTTAAAAGGACGTTCGACTAGTAGAACAGTTATCGCACAGAGGTAACGATAGCTGCGCAACAGATTTTTTCTGGAGCTTTGACAGGAAACAGGCTTTAGTACTCATTCGGTAACAGATTTGTATCGATATATTCGTCAATGGTATCGTCTACATATCGCTCAAAAGCCTTCGGAATCTTTTCATTAAATTCGCCTAACGCAATCACTTCATCTTGAAAGTCAAAGGTTAAAATATCACCAACAAGTTCTCCATCGTCAAATTTACGAGCGACTTGATCATAAAGCTTGTCCACTTCTTGAATTGTACTTGTCAACACCGCATCAGGTGCAATTTCGTGCTGATCACTGACATACCCTACTGCAAGTAAACCATCTTCTTCAGCTTTCTTTAACATCTGCTCACTAAACGCATCACCTGCAGGATAGAAAACGTCTACCCCTTTCTTTTTCATCGAATCATAAATTGCTAAAGCACCTTCCGTATCAAACCAACTTCCTATATAATCTATTTCAACGGTTGCATGTGGATTTTGATACTTTACGCCTTCATAAAACCCTTCAATCTCTGGTTGCCACAAGAAGGAGGCAATAACACCTACTTTACTCGTCTCTGTCATCTCACCAGCAATCATTCCACCAAAGAAACCCATTGCATGTGAATTGAAATTAAGACTTGTCACATTATCGCGATAGATGCCTCCATTAAAATAAACAAAATGAACATCAGGATAGTATTTCGCTAAATCGTTAAAATAGTTTCCATACATGCTACTATGACCAAATATTAAATTGACTCCATCTTGGACAAATTCATCAACAGCATTTATTATTTCTGTTTCAGTGTCGATGTTTTCTTTATAAAAAACGTCTGTATTAAATTCTTTCTCGATTTCACGTAAACCTTCATACCCTTTTTCGTTCCATGCATTTTCAGCAATTGTTCCATCAACGAGCATACCTACATTTTGAATCTGACCACTTTCAAAATAATTACTACATGCTGTTAGCATAACAACAATCCCTGATGTGAGAATTAGGTAAAATAATCGTTTCAAATATAGGCACCCCACTCTTAGAAAATACTATGTCAATTATATTTTATATACCCTATTATTACCAAGTTAACGTTTCATTTATAGGAATTTTTATAGGAATGATAGTGTTCAAGTAGCTTTTTTACCTTTTTATCTACGGGTTTATTGTTACGAATATAGAATATATTATCAAGTTTTTCGTTATTATTATAAGATTTCACCTCAAAAGTTGCTGGCAATACGCCTGAATCTAACCATTGTATTAACCCTTCAGTAAAATCCTTAATATAAATTGCATTTTGCTTAAAATAATCTGATTCGAATGTAATATATTCTTCTCCTACATAACATCCTTTTTCATTCATCGGCATCCACTCTCCATAGAGAAGAGGTGCTTTAATTGTCGTGGTAGAGGAATCTCTATTTTCATCATGCTTTTGTTCATTAATAATTACTATTTTGTCTGCATTTATTATTGCACGATGATCATATTCCCCGATGATAATACAAATATCATATTTTTTCTTCCTAATATTTGACGATAGTGTGAATGAACTATTTCTACCAAAGAACATCAATAAATCATCTGTTTCCTCATCAAATGGTATTCCCTCAACTGTATTCCCTGCACCTAACAAGGCTTCTGTGATATGAAAGCCAATCCAATGACTACAGTTTACAACTAGAATTGACATAATTTCTCCCCCTTAAAATGATATGTACGAAAAAAAACTGCTTTCTAAGTAATTTTGAAAAAATTCTTTTCCTTTCTAATCCTTTTTGGTAAACTATAGGATAGGAATGTACTAATATATATTACAAATAACCAATAGAAAAACTGTGAGGTGTATTTTGTGCGTTACATAATGACAATTATTTGGTCTGTCTTAATTGCTTTAGCTGCTACATATGTTTTAACAAGCATGGGTGGAGAAGCCTTCGTAATTTCAGATGCATTGCTTCTTGCTGCTGTTCTTGCTATTGTTACATTTATATTAGGTGAAGTGGCATTAAAAGAAAAAAGTGAATAACTATTCTTTCATCAGTGGGGCTGGGATTACCCACTGATGTTTCGTTTAAGTATGTTTTATTCTAAGAAAAACCCCTGCCTTTCTCCGTATGGCAAGGGTCTTCTGCTAATACCAAGGTAGTATTGCTAAGGCAGTTAATGCAGCTAATGGTAGGACAAGCCGATTGAACCTTCTCGGTGGTCTACCAGGATATCCATATCCCGGGTACCCATATCCATAGCCGTAACCTGGATATCCAAAACCAAATTGTCTCTGGGAACTTTGCATTGTTCCCATATGTGGTGCATGCTGCTGATCCTGCTCTACCGGAACAGCAAAATATACGTATTCATCATCTAAACCAGTTACAATACCATCAAATGACGTACCATCAACTGTTTCAGCCATTACATAAGAATGCATATGTTGTTTACATAGATCATACATATTGTTATGATTATTTTTCATATTCATACCATCAACCTCCTCACCATCTAGACTATTCATTAGCCCACGGAATGGTGACTTGTATAGGTAAGTAGGTAAAAGGAGTAAGGAGAGAAAAAAATGGATTTTTTCGATAAATTATGGACAATTATAGAATATTTAATATTAGGATTAGTACAGGGAATAACGGAACCAATTCCAATTTCATCAAGTGGGCATATTGTTATTTTTCGTGAAATATTCGGTGTAGAAACAGACGGTCTTACATTTGAGATTTTCGTTAATTTTGCTTCCTTGTTAGCCATTCTTATTATTTACCGTCATGATATTATTCGCTTGATTAAAAATGGATACCTGTACCTCTTCAAGAAAGAAGAAACAGCTAAAAGTGACTTTCAATTTATTATTTATCTAGTTGTTGCAACCATCCCTGTTGGTATTGTTGGTGTATTATTCGGTGATGCAATTGGTAAGGCTCTAGGTCAGCCAGTTGTCGTTGGCTATACGTTATTAATAACTGCTGTTGCTATTTGGATGATTCGTAATTTACGAGGAAGAAAAAGTGATGGAGACCTATCAATGAAAGACGCGATGATTGTTGGACTAGCACAATGCGTTGCGGTTACACCTGGGATAAGCCGTTCAGGCTCTACCATTGTTGCATCCATGCTTGTTGGAATGAAACAGGAAACAGCACTTCGTTTCTCTTTCTTACTGTATATTCCAGTTAGTTTAGGTACAACCATTCTTGAAGTACCTGACATGGTTCGTAGTGATGCTTTCCAAGCAACATTAGTTCCTAATATCGTTGCATTTATCGCAGCCTTTATTGCAACATACTTTGCACTGAAATGGTTCATGAATATCATGGCAAAAGGAAATCTAAAGTATTTCTCTTATTACTGTGTCGTTGTAGGCTTGCTTGTTATTTTCTTTCTGTAAAAAGTAGACTAGTTCAGAAATAAAAATTGAAATTGAGCATTGGAGCAAAACGCTTGAGAGCAGTTAAAAATCTCAAGCGTTTTTATATTATTTTCCTTTTCTTTTCGAGTCAAAAAGGCGTTGAAAATACTCCTATTTAATCAAAATCACGTCAAATCCAAAAATGAACTAAAACAAGCAGTTCAATTTATTTGTAAATAAATTGAACTGCTACATATTTTTACGATCTATCTTTTAATACGTCAATGAATTTACTTTGTTAATTCTTTTTGCCGAGCATATATTAGCCCAAGACACTCCAGCTCTTTGGCTTATACGCTTGTTTAATCAATCTGGAATTCCTAATGCAATCTTCGCATAACGGGACATATTATCTTTACTCCATGGTGGATTCCAAACGATATTTACGTTTACATCTTTTACTTCTGGAATATCTTCTAGTACAAATTTCACGTCACGTTCGATATGTGCCGAAAGTGGGCATCCCATCGCTGTTAACGTCATTTTCACTTCACAAACACCCGTATCATCTAAATCAACGTCATATATTAAGCCTAGATTAACAATATCAATACCTAACTCAGGGTCAATTACGTTTTCTAATGCACCCATAAGATTCTCTTTTAAAGCTTCATCCATCCGTATTACCTCCCTTACCTACTTTCTTATATTTAAACATATTTCTCATGATTTTCAAGTGATTGAAATCACAATTACCTATTAAAGATGTTTTTCGAACCATTTTGTAATTTCAAGCTTCGCATAACGACTAACTTTGTGGTCACGATTTGCCTCTCTAATAAAATGAATATCATCCTGGTTTGCATATAATTCTTTTGCATCTTGGTAAAAGCTATAAGAATGTTCAAATGGAACAACAGAATCACTTTCACCATGCCAGAACATCAATGGTCGACCTGCAAGTTTTTCCATTTGTTTCGATAAATCATATTGCCCTACCGTTTCCACTAGTTTAACAATTTCCTCATCCGTTACTGGTAAGTCAATTACTTTTCGATAACTATTAATAAGTTCTTCGGTGAATGTTGTTAATTTGGGTGAACCCATAACGATTGCAGCAGTTTTTATCCATGGAAAGCTTTGTAAGCCAGCTGCGGTTGTAATTCCACCCATACTTGTACCAGCTACACCAAAGCGACCATCCAATAGTAATCCTTTTTCATCCACATAGTTTTTAATCATTTCTAACTCTTTTATGTTTTGGATGAGCGTATCCCAAAATGCGAGTGAACGCTTGCCGGCTGATATACCGTCCTCTCTCTCCCCATGATGTAGGCTGTCTGGAAGAATAACTCTTAACCCTTTTTCAGCTAATAAATATGCTGTATCTAAATTATGTTCTTTGGCACTAGTGAACCCGTGAAAATATGTAACAATCGGTAAAGCTTGATTTTCCATCTTCGCATCCACAATCACTAAGCAAGGGACGGAGTGGATTTCTTCTTTAAAAACACCAATCATAATTGTCTCTCCCTGGAATTATTTACTATTTCTATTTTAATGTTTAAATGGCACCACATGCAAATATCTTTACCTATAAATAACTTTACATATTATTCTTTCCCCTTTAAACTTAACTGATATGAGGTGAAAAAAATGAATCGACATTTAATTGCTTTAGATTTGGATGGAACACTATTAACCGATAAGAAGGAAATTAGTGAAAGAACGAAACAGACGATCTTGAAAGCAATGGACGATGGACATATTGTTGTCATTGCTACTGGTCGCCCACACCGGGCAAGCATTCATTATTATCATGAACTTGGTTTAACGACACCGATGGTCAATTTTAACGGGGCATTAATTCATCATCCGACAGATAAAAAATGGGACGCACTACATAATCCAATGCCAATTCGTACAGCACGTAAAATCGTTGATGCTTGTTATGATTTAGACGTGTACAATATACTTGCAGAAGTGATGGACGATGTGTACCTTGATCAATACGATGAGAAAATTATTGAAATTTTTCAGGAGACAGAAAAGGATACACCTTTTAATATTGGTAGTCTGAAGCATAAATTAAAAGATGATCCCACTTCATTGCTCATTCATCCGAAAGAGGATCATATCTTACAACTTAGAAATCACTTAACCGAATACCACGCAGAACTTATTGAGCATCGTAAATGGGGAGCACCTTGGAACATCATTGAAATCGTTAAAAAAGGTATGAACAAGGCAGTAGGTTTACAAAAAGTCTCCACATACTTCGGAATTCCGAAAGAAAGAATTATTGCTTTTGGTGATGAAGATAATGATTTAGAAATGATCGAATATGCTGGTGTAGGTGTTGCGATGGGAAATGCAATTAATGAATTAAAACATGTGGCAAAGCATGTTACCCATACAAACGAACAGGATGGTATTGGCGTATTCCTTGAAGATTATTTAAAAATGAAACGCTAAAAAAACACTCCCGAAAATTTCCAAGCTTATAAAATTTAATATGAACCATACTAGTAGTGAACGTGATATAAAGCGTTCACTTTTGTTTTCTCATCATTCACAAGTGTTTTCTTATACAACTGATTAGCATTCCATTTCTGATTTCTTAAGGAGGAATCATGCATGGGAAAAAGAAGTAAATCCAAACGGTTTACACAACAAGGTGCTGACTCTGTCAAGAAACACGCTGAGCGATTTCCATATCGTTCGACACTTGCTGAAGCAAAAACGAAAACAGAATCATAAAGAAATACTAGGAGGGTTTTTACTTGCAAAATAATTTATTCCAACAAGCTAAAAATGCTGTCACAGGTTTCATGAATGGGAATGCAAGTGAACAGGATAAGCAAGCCGCACAAAGCGCTATTCAAGCTGCATACAATGATGCTACACCTGAAGAAAAGCAACAATTACAGCAGTTAGAACAACAGCTTAAACAGCATAACCAATTACACTAAACTCCGCACAAAAGCACAAGCGCCCGTATAGAGACGTACGAACTGGACTGAACCGTAGGAGATAAAGGAAACACGACGACCCCAGGTTATAGGAAGTTCGACGTGTCGAACTGTTATCGTACGGAGGTGAGGGAAGTTCGCTAGTCTCTGGGCGCTGTAGCTGGACGTGGCTTTTAAGCTCCTCTTACTACATGTAAGAGGAGCTTTGTATTTTGCTTTTTAAAAGTGTGTTTTTCTGCTAATATAGGGGTAAGCACGATTTGATTAGGAGGGAAAAACACGATGGGCGTACGAGTAGAAGCTACACCAAATCCAAATGCAATGAAATTCTCAAGCGATAGCATTATTTTTGAAGGAACAAATAGTATTTCCGTTATGCCAGGAGACACAAGTGAACATGCAATTTTAAATGATTTAATGGCACTTGAAGAAGTTGATAATGTCTTTGGTTATCAAAATTTCATTACTGTAAACAAACAATTTGATGTTGAATGGGACAATTTGACCTCAAAAGTGTTAGAGGTTTTTGAAAAGTATAATCTTTAAAAGCGAAGAAGAAGTGCCATAATTGTTGGCACCTCTTCTTATTTTACATCAACAGGTATGTAATTTGGATTTGTTCGTTCTCCACTTTCATCCTTCACATATACCGTAATAATTGGTGGTTCTTCTGCACTAATTTGTGCTTCGGCCAATTCATAATTAATGTCAATTGGAAACCAACTTGAAACTTCATCTATTGCAATCGATGTTTCTTCATGTAACAATTCTTCGCCCTGTTCAATCGTATAATAAATTTCACTTTCTGTTGTATTTACTTCAGCGTTCAAATCAACACGATTCCTATCTAATTGCTGATCAATATTTCTCAATTGAAATGTAAAGTTAGCAGGTTCGCTCGTACTAGTATCCGTAACATCTTCCCCACCACATCCTACTAAAAATAAACACAATCCGAATATTAGAATACCGTATTTCATCTCTTTCTCACCCTTCGCTAATCTCTTCTAAAGAAGCCATAAATGCCGGCAGTTTCAACGATATTTGTAAAGGCATTTGGGTCTACTTCTGTAATAACCTTCTCCAAATCGTATAATTCATATCTAGTGATAACAAGGTATAACATACTTTTATCATCCTTTGTATATGCACCTTTAGCTGGTAAAATCGTAATTCCTCTCACTAGCTGTTTATGAATTGCTTGTTGTAATTCATCTGCTTTCAAAGTGATAATCATAACGGTCACTTTTTCATGACGAGTATGAATCGCATCAATAACCCTTGTTGAAACATATAATGTAACCATTGTATACAATGCATTTTCAGGTTCATAAAGTAATCCTGCCAACACAATAATTATACCATTCATAACGAGAAAATAGTTACCAATTGGTTTATCCTTCATTCTCGATAGAATCATAGCAATAATATCCATTCCACCAGTAGAAGCACCGTGCTTTAAAGTAAATCCAATTCCAACCCCAGCAATAACACCACCAAATACAGCATTTAAGATAATATCATCGGACAAATTTACTATCGGTAAAAATTCAAGGAATAACGAAGAAAATAGTACCGAGATAATACTATATATTGTAAACCCTCGCCCAACCTTAAACCAACCTAAAATCAAAACAGGAACATTTAATATTAATAGCAATATACCTGTACCAATAAAGCTAATGCCAATAAAGTCATTAAAGAAACTTGAAATTAATTGTGCTGTTCCAGTAAATCCACTAGCATAAACATTCGCTCCGATTAGGAAAAAATTTAATGATATAGCATTTAATAATGCCCCTAGAATAACAATAATAATACGCTTTGTTTCAACCATAAACATAGACGTAACCCTCCTTTTCTTTTGCATCAGCACACTCTAAACTTTTGACTAAATTTCTAACTAGCTATAAACTTAAAGGTAATACTAATATTTGGAATGTAGGTGAAAGCATGACAATCAAAATCCTTATCGATTCTGCAAGTGATTTGACAAAAACATATTATAACGAATATACACTAGAAATGGTACCATTAACTGTTCATTTAGATGAAAAAGAATACAAAGACGATGGAATTGCCATTAGGCCGAAAACGGTATACGATGCAATGAGAAACGGAAAATCTCCCAAGACATCCCAGGTATCCCCACAAACGTTTAAAACGGTCTTTACTACTTATGCTGAGGCAAATCAACCGTTACTATACATTGCCTTTTCATCACAATTATCAGGTACTTACCAGACGGCAAAGATGATGGAGCAAGAAGTAAAAGAAAAATACCCAGATGCACCTATCCATATTATTGATACGAAGTGCGCTTCCATCGGATATGGTCTTGTTGCACTCCATGCTGCAAAATTAGCTAAGGAAGGTGCTAGCCTTGAGGAACTTATCCGCGATGTTACCTATCAGGCAGAACATATGGAGCATGTCTTTACGGTTGATAATTTGGAATATCTATATCGCGGAGGACGCGTCAGTAAATCAGCTGCCTTCGTAGGCTCCTTATTAAAAATAAAGCCACTATTACATGTAGATGATGGAAAATTGATTCCTCTGGAGAAAATAAGAGGTTCAAAGAAAGTTATTGGTCGAATGTTGGAGGTAATGGAAGCTCGTGGTACAGATTTTAAAAATCAAACAATCGGTATTTGCCACGGTGATGATATTGAAAGAGCCGAAATGCTTTCTTCCATGATCCAAGAAAAATTTGGCGTAGACAAAGAAAATATCGTTATGGAGATGATAGGTGCAACAATAGGGGCTCATGTTGGTCCAGGAACACTCGGACTTTTTTTCTCTAATAAGCCAAATAAATAATTTAGTTAAGGCTCGCCCTTTATGTGGGTGAGCTTTTTTGAATTGTATACGCGGTTGATATCGACTACTACTACCTTACATTTCAAAAAACAATAATCTTCTACCCCATATAAAATTCATAAAACTCAACATTCCCTCATATATTTAAGGTACGAGAAAAATATATTCAATGGGGGAAGGGGAATTTCATGCATATTCACGACTTAGTAGATAGATATATAAAAGAACGCAAGTATTCACCTGATTCAATCAATGATATTCTTGATTTTTATCAACAAAAATATATTAGTGGAGAGATTGGCTTAAACAATTACAAATCCATCTTCTCCTATCTCCATAAGCAAGGCGCGATTTCTGCTTATGATTATGATGTTGAGCAGTTTTATCAAAAGTCCTATTAAGGGCTTTTTTTCTTTTGGGTATAATACCAAATCTTTGGTAAAAATACTCATTAGGAGGAGATATCATGGAAATGGAAAAGAAACATGGAAAAATAACCCCACCTGCCCAACATCAAGATAAACAGCCTGGTATTGAGGCAAAGATGCAACCGAAACCAGAATACATTCGTAAAGATTACAAAGGAAGTAATAAACTAACAGGAAAAGTTGCTATTATTACAGGAGGAGATAGTGGAATTGGACGAGCAGTTAGTGTCCATTTTGCAAGAGAAGGTGCAGACATTGTAATTGTTTATCTAAACGAACATGAAGATGCAAATGAAACGAAGAAATTAGTTGAATTGGAAGGGCAAAAATGCGCACTTATAAGTGGAGATATCGGTGATGAATCTTTTTGTCAATCAGTGGTGAAACAAACAATAGATACATTTAAAAAGGTAGACATCCTAGTGAATAATGCTGCTGAACAACATCCACAAACCAATTTCTTAGGTATCACTAGCGAACAATTAGAAAAAACGTTCCGCACCAATATTTTTAGTATGTTTTATTTAACAAAAGCTGTTTTGCCACACTTACAAAAAGGTTCTTCAATTATCAATACATCTTCTATTACTGCTTACGAAGGTAATGTGGATTTAATTGATTACTCTGCCACAAAAGGGGCAATCACCTCCTTTACTCGTTCTTTATCAGGTGCACTTGCCAATGAAGGAATTCGGGTAAACGGTGTTGCACCGGGCCCGATCTGGACACCGCTCATCCCAGCTTCTTTTGATAAAAAGAAAGTAGATACTTTTGGTGCAAATACACCGATGAAAAGAGCCGGTCAACCAATGGAATTAGCACCAGCATACGTCTATTTAGCAAGTGAGGATGC
This sequence comes from Oceanobacillus bengalensis, assembly GCF_003628445.1. Classification (GTDB taxonomy): domain Bacteria; phylum Bacillota; class Bacilli; order Bacillales; family Amphibacillaceae; genus Oceanobacillus; species Oceanobacillus bengalensis. The sequence goes on along the minus strand of NZ_RBZO01000001.1, from coordinate 345,561 downwards.
AAGTTATGTATCAGGAGAGATGATACATGTTAATGGTGGCACCATTATTAATGGATAAGGTATTACACGAAGCATAGCTAAAAAAAGGACCAGGTGCAATAACCTGGTCCTTTTCAAAATTTTTATATCTTTTTTTATTCCCAAACCTCACTCAAAATAATGGAGCTAATACATACACATCCGCTAAGTACTATTGCAATAAGTCCAAGCATACTAGCACCTCCTTAAAAATGGGATATATTGTGATAGGGTTAAACCCTTTACACTTAAGATTCACGCTTCTTTTGCTTACGGCTAAGATAAATAATGCCAAAGATAAACACTGCCATTATGCCACCAGCAAGACCAATTAATCCCCAGTTAAACCCAGAATAGGATTGTAGCTTATATACTTCAACAGATTCACGAGGAATACCAATTCGATATTCTCCATTATCTTCCTCACGAACTAGATTATCTCCAAGATAACCTCTAAGTTCCATTCCTGGTTCTATATCGGAAAGACGAATATATTGGGATTCACTATCGTTATTTATCGCAATGAACAATGTTTCATCCTCATAGGTTCGCTTAAACACACTCATTGCACCACTTGAACCAACCATTTCGAAATCACCATATTGTAAAGCAGGGAACTGCGAGCGCAATGCAGAGATACGATCATAGAATTCCTTTAATTCAGGTTCTCCACTATTAAACTGAACAAGCATCTGCACTTCCTCTGGTGTTTTCCCATACATCGGTATTTCTGACCCCTGGTAAAGCATCGGAACACCAGGTGTTGTATACATATAAGTTAAAGCCAATGTCCATGTAGTTACTGCATTTCTACCATTCTCAGAGAACGTTTGCGTAAATCGCTCTGTTGACATATCATCCAAAAATAGGATATCTTGTTCCTTATTACTTTCTTGCCAAGCTTCATATATTTCGGAAACTGGCTTATCAGGTTCCGAGAAAACATCTCTCATCGTTTGTGAAAGTGTAATGTTCTCAATTGCCTGTATTTCTGTATTATCTAAAATCTGTCCACTGTTTTCATCTGTTTCAAGAATATCACCTAACAAATAAAAATCTGGTTTTATTTCTTTCATATGTGACGTCAAATCAGCTAAAAATTGGACAGGTGCTTGATCTACAGCATGAAGCTTAAACCCATCTAAGTTTGTTTCACTTATCCAGAATTCTGCAACATCAATAATGTATTGTTCTACTTCGGGATTCTCTAAATTAAAAGTAGCGACATTTGTTAACCATTCAGGCCCTGTTTGATTATGCTCAATGAACCAATCTTCTTTGGCTGCATCGGTTACAATTGGATTCGATCGTGCAACATAACTTGTCACAAACTCCATCACGACTTTCATCCCACGGGCGTGTGCTTCTTCAATCAACTGGTTTAGGTCATCGATTGTTCCAAATTGCTCTTCCATGTTATAAAAATCCTCTATCAAATACCCATGGTATCCATTCTCTGCATTGTCCATCAGTGGTGAAAGGGATATGGTACTCACACCAATTTCCTGCAATGCATCTAACTTCAAAATGATGCCTTCTATATCCCCACCATGATATGCATGGGGGTTATCGACATCAGATGTATTATCGTTTTCATAATCCCCGTTGTTGAAACGATCGACCATAATTTGGTAAACAATTTCTTCCTGTAGTTGTCTTTCTTCTGCTACTGCAACAGGTTCATTTATATATAGAGAAACCATCATAGCAATTACGATTAAACCTAATATCTTTTTCATGAAAAATCTCCCAGCTTTATATTTATACTTCTATTATTGACCATACAAATAATTAGTCAATAACTTATCAAACATTGTTAAAAAGCGTTCACTTTTTTCACTGTAATTAACGTGAAAAGGCCGCCCACCTAGGGACAGCCTTTCTAAGAAACATGCTTTTTATTACATTGGTAATCTTACAAATCCTAACACCATTACAATAATTAAAGCAATAACAAATTGAATCCACACGCCTGTAACTGATTTGTTTTTACTCGATTTTACGAGAATCATTTCCATTGCAGCAATTAGCCAGACACCTGCAACGCCTTTTGTAATAGCTTCTGCTAGAATTGGCATTCCACTATTGGAAATATAATCTCCTAATAAAGCTCCACCAGTGTACAAAATAAATAAGTAATCAAGACGCAAAATCATTTGAACAACTTTTGCATTTTTCCCTTGCTTCAATAGCACAAATGCAACGATAAATAAAATAAATCCTAATACCCATGATGTAATATGCATATGAGTCATGTATGTAGCCTCCTCTGTTATGAATTCGTTTGATAAATTTCTCCAGTTACTATCTGATATCATACCATGCATAAAGCAATAATTCATTTGATAACTATTTTTTCACTAAAATTAATCACTTCTTAATGAAAGGTTGCCTCCTCTTGTACGTTAAGCTCCTCCATACCCACTCCAATGGGCCAAAGCGATATTTTTCAAACCACCTTTTACTCACAAACACTTGGAAAACATAAACAATTACAACAATACACACACCCATTAGTGGTGTAATTTTACCGTAAAGACCAAAACCCACACCATAGAAAAGGATAAATGATAGGAGTGATTGAAAAATATAATTGGATAACGCCATCCTACCAACATATGTAAAAGGTCTTGTAAGCTTCTTCCCTAGATCAGTTTGTCCAAGAAACGTGATTGTAATGATATAAAATAAAGCAGAAGCCGTGCCACCAATATTATCTTGAACATAGGAAAACCAGAGTGGATTCCCATAAAAATAAGGTCCAAGTTTCAAGGAGACAAACACAAGCAGTGAAGCTATCCATAGTTTCACTAATGTCTTACGATACATCATTGGTTCGTGTAACCATCTTTTTTTCGCTACAAACATTCCAATTAAAAATAATGGGAGTAATACGAGAATTAAAAATACAAAGCCAATTCCACCATTTGCATATGTCCAGTCATTATAGTTCTGACTCCAAATCGTAGTAATATCATTGCTGCTATAATGTTCAAGTGCCTGAGATATTTTCAACGTATTTACTACACCTAAGTAATCCCTTGCTGTATAATACATGAGGGATATAAACGCAACACTTCCTCCTAATAACATTGTCGCAGTCACAAGTAATGTGTTGGTACGAACATGTAAGAAGAATAGGAGTAAAAACCCAACGATACTATATGAAAATAAAATATCCCCGTGCCATATCCCAAAAGCATGTATTGAACCAAACAGGAGTAATACCGCCATTCTCCTAAATAAGATAGGATAAAGTGAATCATTTCGAGCTTCGATGCGCTCTTTCATAATTTGAAAGCCGAAGCCGAATAAAATCGAAAATAATGTGTAAAAACTAGCTTGGAAAAACATATCAATGATCACTTGAATAGAATGGTTTATTGGCCCTTCCCATAACTCACTTTCCCCACCATACATAAAATATGGTGAACTGAATGCACCAACATTGACGATAAATATGCCAAATATCGCAAAACCACGGGCAGCATCAATCCATACTAACCGTTTTTTCTCATTAATTGGTGATGTCGTATTCACTGTATTCACTCCTTTCATTACTTAACCCCACATATCTCTGTCTACTTTCTAGAATACCATGTTTCCTACCCATATTGCTTTCAACATTTTCATACTCAAACATAAATTATGTATGGGAGGGAGATTTCGAATGCCTGCAAAAGTCGGTGCTGTGAAAGTCATTTCAATTGGTTCATCCAGTATTTTTAATATTGGTGACGTCTATTCTATGAATCCTGTAAGTACAGCAAAAACATACGCTGGTGGTGGATCATTCAATACAGGTGACGGAATCCGAATAAACCTCACCAATTCAAATTTGTATGTCAATGATAAGGATATAAACGATCAAAACATTTAGAGTAGGAGGAGATAAAATGAATCTAACCATCCACCAATCCATTCATATTCATCTGTTAAAGATTGGATCCATAGCAAATTCTTCGGTTGTTCAAATTGGTAGTACGGGCAGCATTCAAGGAAAATCGGATATTCATAATACAGGAGGATTCACAGAACTTGCTGAGCAGGCGCTCCCTGTAGATAATTTAACACCACTCGTTCCACTTTCTCCAATTACGTAACTAACATAATCCTAGTTCCTTGCATAAACTACATTAGGCATTCGTCCATCATTCTATTTTTTTAATAACAGAAAAAGGGGGAGCCTGTTATGTATGGCAATGAATTAAACCAATATCTATTTGAACTTAGTCAATATATAAGACGCCAAGATGAGACAATACAGGCATTAGAAAAACGTATTGACATGCTTGAAGCAGAGATCAAGCATAAAAATGGAACAACGATTGAAAAGGTTGAATATAAATTTGACCAGCTAAAAGTTGAGACACTATCTGGAACGCTCCATATTGGTATTTCCCCTGATGAATTAAAGAACATTGAAGATTTAGCGGTGCAACAACATGGACTAAATGAATTCCCTATTTATGAACAACAATTAACTGGAAATCTTCAAGAATATTTACAAGTAAATGGTCCAACCATGATTCGTAACCTTTCTAATGAACATGCAGTGTCTATCGATGAATCTGATTACGAATTGTTAATCCAAGATATGCAGAAACAAATTCCGAATCGAATTGCATTTTATAAAGAAAATGCAGTAATGAATAAACCATTACAAGCGAATCATGATTTACCTAGTTTTATAGAAAATAAAATAATAGAAGAATTTCATTTGTCCTTAGCAAATTACATGAGGTCAATTGCAAATAAAGGAGAAAAATAATGATTTTTGAATTACACAATTGGAATCTAAATGTCGGTAATGTTGAAATTGGTGGTATCTCCGCTTCTTCCGTTTTTCTTATAGGCGACAACGACGAAATGATCTTATCTTCTTTTTATGATACACCACCAGAAAGCTTCACCATTGGAAACATTGTCCCATTGTCATCCACTGTTTAGGAAAGGTTATTTCCTATTGTTTGGTGTTTGTATAGATTGTAGATTATTTGAATTCAAACAATTAAGCTCTCGCTCATAATTATGATTGGTTTATGTCGTCATTCGCTGCGGCAGAATACTTCGCTTTCCACGGGCACGGCCTCAGCCTCCTCGCGGAAAGACCACCGCTGCGGGGTCTTCGGACACGTGCTATTCCCGTAGGAGTCTTCGTATTCTGCTATGATAGTTGTTCTAATTATTTTTAGGTTATAGACCATGAAATCACGTTTTGGATAGTTGTTTTCTGTAAAAAACAGTATATTTCTAGTTTTATAAAAGTAGAGCAGATTCCTAGTGAAGGCAATACACGTAGACTCCTGTGGGAGGATAGGCCTAGGTGAGACTACGTAGTGCGTTAGCACGGAGTTGGCTCACCAGCCGCCCACGGAAAGCGAAGTGTATTGCCGGAACGGTGTGTTTAGGACTATTTTGAATTAAATATATCTACACTTTATATCAACTGCTAGATAATCTTTAAAAAGCTGAAAAATCTTCTAGAAAACAGATTTAGGAAAAGAGGATTATTCATGAATAAGCGTACATCTATCGTTAACAACATTCGGGTTACTGCCATTTCTAACAGTGCAATATTTAATATTGGTGATTCGAATCAATCAAATATCAAAACAAAAGCAATTGCCGTTCAAAAGGAAGGGACACTAGCAAACTTGGATTTGGATTTTGATGATTATTTGCTTTTCAATCGGAGAGCAAAGTGGCCTAATTTGAAATCAACTGTTATCAAAAAAACCTATAACCATAACGAGGATATTTACGTTCAACAAATTGCAGCAATCGGTGTTAGTAGTTCGTCTGTCCTCCAAATTGGTAACATGAATCACATCAGAGCAGATTCTCGAATTAAACACTTTCGTATGCTAGAGGAAGATTAAGGCAACAATACCTATATTCTTTCATATGTTAATCTTAAGAGGAAGGTGTTTATCATGCCATCTATCGTTGGTCCAATAAAAATAAACAGTGTTGGTGGTGGTGTAATAAACTTTGGTGATGCATTCTATTTATCTCCAAAAAGCACTTCTAAAACCAATGCTGGATCTGGTGGACTCAATACAGGTGATTTTATTAATACGAACACTGGATATAGTGCTACTAGAACGCTTGACCCCGATGCTAGCGATCAGAATGTCGTGGGGAATGCATAGCGACAAAGAAAGCCAGCCTTAATTAGGCTGGCTTTTTTGTATATGATATTCGCATTGTTTTCGCCAAAGTTCACAGTAGAGTCGCTGATGTTCACATTATTTTCGCCGAAGTTCACAATCAAATCGCTAAAGTTCACAAATACACGCAAGCTCTACGAATTAACTTTTCTTTGCCACTTCCAATTCCAACTGCTTTGCAAAGAAGTAAAGATACGCTGCTTTTACTGGTTTTTTCGTAATTTGTTCTATTGCATGGCGGTACAGATTTACTTGCGTCTCATATCTTTTCATTAACTTCTGTTTCACCTTATCTGTAACGTCTTCAAAAATGGCATCTGACTTGTAATCAAGGAGAATCCATCCGTCTTCTGTAGGTATCAGACAATCAATAACCCCTTGGATCAATACCCTCTCATCTTCCCCACTCCATATAGAATAAACATCACTCGCAGGTAAGGTTAGACTAAACGGTACCTCACGCTTTATAGCTGCCTGCTCACGAATAATAAGGGTTGCAATTTCCGTCTCAAAAAACTTCTCGATTGCCCCGATATCAATGATTTCTGCTTCCTGCCTCGTCAATATTTCTTTCTCAACGAATTCTTCTAAATAGATTTCAATTTGCCGAGCATCCAGCACATCCTTCATTGGCAAATGTTGCATAACAGTATGCATTGCAGTTCCTTTTTCAGCTGCTGTTACAATCTTTTCCTTTTGCATAAAGTTAGGTCGTTTTACAATTGGTGCTGAAAAAGGTTTAACGAACTGATTATCACTATATTCATCGGCCAATTGCGACCTACGTTTAATTTCTGTTACCGATTGTTTTGCTCGGGATTTCGCAGCCATTTCATATGGATAGACGTAGGATAATCGTTCATGAACTGCTTGTTCCAACGACACGTCCTCTATATCCATCAGCTCCCAGTTATTAATTTTATCCTTCAATTTAATATCAGAATCAATTGACTCCTCTTCCAAATTCGCAAACGTACTTGCATGGATAGCCTTAATATCCCATTTTGATGGGTCTATCTGTATTTCTTTTAAAACAACATCCTTCAGTTCCTCTGACCTTAGTACATTACTATCCTGATGGCGCATTAATGCAGGACCAATCCAATCTATATAGGATTTTGCTTCCATTCTAAAGTACGCTGGTAAGATCCATTCCGAATGATCAACCATTTTCTGCCATTTTTCTAATTTTTTTGCTAAGGAGGCAACACTACCAATCATAACAAGTTTTTCTTTCGGACGGGTCAGCGCAACATATAGAACACGCATTTCCTCAGCCAATGCTTCGCGTTTTTTCTCGGCTTGCAATGCTTGATAATATAATGTTGGATACGTAATTCTTTTTACAGGATCAATATATTTACTTGCAAAACCTAAATCTTTATGCAGTAAATATTTCTCATTTAAATCGCGCATATTGAATTGCTTATCAATTGCCCCCAGGATAACAACTGGAAATTCTAAGCCTTTGCTTTTATGAATTGTCATGATACGAACAACGTCTTCTTGCTCACTTAAAGCGCGTGCAGCACCAAGGTCATCTCCACGCTCTTCCATCCTCTCAATGAACCGCAAAAATCGGAACAACCCACGGAATGATGTAGATTCATATCCTCTTGCTCTGTCATAAAGGGCACGTAAATTAGCCTGCCGTTGTCTTCCACCAGGCATTCCACCGACAAAATCATAATATCCAGTCTCGCGATATATATCCCCAATCAGTTCTGACAATGCCCCTTGTCTTGAAGCTAAACGAAATGCATCTAATTGTTCCAGAAAACCAGATAGTTTTTCTGCAGTTTCATTGGTGTTTTCCTTGTAATATTTCTTCATGGCATCGTAATAGGTATTATATTTATCTGCCAAACGAATTTCTGCTAGCTCATTTTCAGACAATCCAACAATTGGCGATTTTAATACGGATGCTAGCGCTATGTCTTGTCTGGGATTATCAATAACTTTGAGCAGACTAACCATGATTTTCACTTCAATTGCATCAAAATATCCTGTAGAAAGCTCGGCATAAACAGGAATTCCTTGCTTTTTCAACTCGTCTACAATTGTTGGTGCCCATGTCATCGAACGAAGCAAAATCACAATATCCCGGTACTGAACATCACGTCCAATTCCTGTTTCTTTATCGAAAACTTGTAATGGAGACTTTGTTTCATTGTTACCGATCCATGTTTTTATTTTGTCAGCGTATGCTCTTGCCTCGATTTGCGCTTTTTCTAAATCCTGAAAACTCTCCTCTTCCTTAGAAACATCTTCAGATTCCTCTGGCTTTTCACGGTCAATGATGACGAGTTCAGGAAAAGGTTCAGTAAATGGCAGTTCATCGTATGTTTTATTTCCATAAATCAATTCTGCTTTTTCGTCGTAATCAATATCCCCTAATTCTTCATTAAGAATCTGTCTAAAGATATAATTTGCACCGATTAACACATGCTCTCTACTGCGGAAGTTATTTGCCAAGTCAATTCGCTTTCCTTCGCTTTCTTCCTTTTCAAACTGCTTATACTTTTGAATAAAGAGGGTTGGTTCTGCATGCCGGAAACGGTAAATACTTTGCTTTACGTCACCAACCATGAACCGATTCCCAGGACCTGTTTGATCACTTACAAGACGAAGAATGGTCTCTTGTACAAGATTCGTATCCTGATACTCATCTACAAGAACTTCACTAAATTGTTTCTGAAAATGAAGTGCAACATTTGATGGAATGATTTCTTCTTTCGTTGAGCTTTCATCCACTAATAGCTGCAAACAAAGATGTTCAAGGTCTGAGAAATCAACAATTGCTCGTTCACGCTTTTGTTCACTAAATTTCTCAGCAAATTGTTTTACTAAGTCAGTGAGTTTGTGAATAACAGGTGCCAGCTCACTTATATCTTCAATATGGCTTTGTAAATTACGGCTAAACCATGTATCCTTCATATTTTTAAATCGCTTTTTATAACTATTTCTTAAGGTTTTTACCTTCTCTTGTTTCGTTTCATCGCAATCTTGCTTTTTGCTTGATAACCTTCCAAAATCATTTTCTTTATCTGACATAAACCGCTGAAGCTCATCCCAAGAATGCATGTACTTAGATGCTGCTTCGAGTAGCAAGATGTCTTGGTCGATTGTCTCCGCGTATTGATAAGGTCCATCACTTTCTCTTGTTACTTCGAGTGCAAGGCTCATTTCTTGTTCCATGGCTTGAAATTGATTTTGAACCTCTCGTTTCACTAAAGATAACCACGTTAAGTCATCTTCCTTCCAATCTTCTGGAACATCATAGCTTTCTGCTAACGAATCAAGCCATGTATTCGGCTGAGGGTTTTGCTCACTAAATGTATATAAATCTCGGATGACATTCTCTACTTCCAGGTCGCTTCTGTCACTAGAGAAACGGTCGACAACCTCAAAAAATTGCTCCAATGCCTCTCCTTCTAGACCATACCACTCTTCAAATAAGTCATCCAACACTTCCTGCTTCAGTAAATCGGCTTCCATATCATCTGCAATTCGAAATGCAGGGTCAATATCAAGTAAATACGAATACTTTTTGACTACATCTAAACAAAAAGAATGCAAGGTCGAAATGGATGCGCGTTGTAATAAGGAAAGCTGTTTTTTCAAATGATTAGAAGCTGGATTTTGATCTAACGCTTTCTCAAGCGCTACTCCTACCCGATTTCTCATTTCCTGTGCAGCAGCATTCGTAAACGTTACAACTAATAAGGAGTCAATATCTACTGGCTGATCTCTTTTTAGCAACTTCTGGATAATCCTTTCAACAAGTACTGCTGTTTTTCCAGACCCTGCCGCCGCTGCAACAAGAATATCCCTACCATCTGTATAGATTGCTTCTTCTTGTTCCTTTGTCCAACTAACCATCTATATCCACCTCCTCATTTATTTTTCTTAGAATTTCCTCATCTTTCATGTCCTTCAATTTTCGATAATCATTTTCCTCTAAAATAGGATCAAATTGACAAACTGAGAGAAATGGACAATACGTACACGCGATATTATTTTTATGCTGGTAGGGGTTTAAATGGACGCCACCAGTTGTGATATCGCTACCCGCATCCTGCATTAAATGATGAATATGCTTTTGCAAACTTGTAAACGTCTCTTCACTTGCTACTTTTGATTTTGCATCAAACGTTCCATCTCTCTTTATACCAGCAGGTACAATACTACTGCTTTTTCCAATGGACGTATCCATCATCGTTACAATTTCTTCATCGGACAGCAATAGTCCCTTCATTTTGTACTTTTTAAAAATTTCTTTTTCAATATCATCGATACTTATTTTGGTGTTTTTCGAAAGCATTGGGTTATGCACATGGAAATAAAGTACCCCAGCTGGTGTTGCCTTTTTCTTTAACCACTTTTCTGAGTTTGTAAGTACGACATCTAAATACGCTAGCATTTGTAATGCCAGTCCGTAATAAACATCAAGCAAATTTAATCCTTTCGAGCTTGATTTATAGTCTATAATTCTAAGATAAAGGTCATCCATATTCGTTGCCTTATCAACACGGTCAATTCTTCCTCGTAGCAATAGTTCAAACCCATTTGGAAGTTTCATGGATAATGGGGGTAATGTCTCTCCATCACCAAATCCTAGCTCCAAACCGACAGGGGAAAAATTACTTTGTCTTGCCTGCTCACTCAAAATAAATGTAGCACGTGCAATAATATCTTGAAGCTTTTGACTAATATATTTATAGCGATTTGAACTGTGTAATATTTGATGTTGCAAAATAGGAGCAAGACTGTTTACCGCTCTCGAAGCATAGCCTGTTGCGTCTTTTTGGTTTAACTGAGAGAAATCTCTACCATCTTCCCCAATCCATTCTGTAATAATTTTGATAGCTTCATGGAAAAGCATCCCTATGTCTGGAGCATCCAATTTATATGTTTTCCGTTCATCCAATTTCAAGCTATACTGAGCAAAATGCTGATAGGAACATCGGAAGTAAGACTCTAATCTACTAACACTAGCCTTTATTTCTTTTGGATATAATTGCTCTACTGTTTCTGTTTTTAAGTCTTTCGGTATATTTTGATAGTACAAGCTCTGTAAAATTTTATAGGTTGTACTTTGTTTAGGATGGTTTGTTACATACCAGTTAAATACATGCCACCAAACATCGGCTACAGGATAACCCTTCCTTGAACGTGCAAGTTGTGCAGTCAGTGCCGACCTTGTCTTCATAGGGGTAGTAATGAACCGATTCGCATCAACTAATTCTTCTGGGTCCTGTAACAACAGGTGATTCGAACAGGATGGAAATAAATCCTCTATTCGTTTAATTAACTGTGATGGCATCTTTGCTTTACCCTCTTTATCACTTAATGGATAACTAACCCATAAGTTATCCTTAGCAGATGTAAAGGCTAAATACATATAAAACCAATCATCAAGTAATTGTCGTTTACTAGTATCAGCAAGCTGTATTCCTTCTCCGGCCAATAAATCCCGCTCTTCTTCATTAATCATCCCGTCAGCTTTTGGTTTCATCGGCCAAACACCATCATTTACACCGAGTAAAAATGCAGATTTAATACCACTCATTCTCGAGCGATCGACACTTCCGACAATAACATGATCAATACTTGGTGGGACATGAGAGAATTGTAATGTTTCAAACCCTGCATCAAGTGTTGTTCGGAAGGTTGCCAGGGACATCTTCTCAACACCTGCCATTTCTACCATTTCATCAAATAATTGAATGATAGCATTCCAAACCTGTTCCTGCTCTCTTCCCTTTTCCAATTGTCCGTTCTCATCGAAATGCTGTCTTATTTCCTCTAAACGTTTACTTGCTCCTAGTTCTTCTAATAAAAGATAGGTAACCTCACATAATTCTTTAATTGATTTTGCCTTGCGAATTTTTTCATCGAAAGGTTGTAATGCGCTAACGACCTGTTTGCGATACTGATTGATCCGCTTTTGTGTTTCTTTCTCATAATTTGTTTGTACCGCCTTATCAAATCCGCGGAATCGCTCGAACTTCCACTCTTCTTTACTGAACCAACGATTTCTTCCGCGAATGCCATACTCTAACACATAATTTTCTAACTCATCAATGGCATCATTTGTGAGTGGATATTCGTCATCACTGACTGGTATGAAACCTGTTTTTAACACACGAAAAATCGCATCATACCGCCAATTTCCATCAACAATATCTAAAAGGGAACGAATAAATTCGATGAGTGAATGATTTAACATATTTCTTTTTTCATCAATAAAAACAGGAATATTATGATCTTCAAAAACCGTCTTAATGAGATCATGATATACATCTGTTTGCCTTATAAATACAGCCATATCTCGATATCGATAATTACTGTCACGTACGAGGCGCAAGATTTCCTGGGCTACCCCTTCTACTTCAGCACGTGGATGTACAGCCTCAGCAATTTGGATAGGTACAGAACCTTTATATTCGGGTGCAGGTCGCACGTTAAAATACCTCTCTAAATGAGCAAAATAGGCACGGTTCTTAAATTTCCCATTCTCTGGTTTGAGTACAATTGTCTCATCCAATGGAATGTTGTTTTCATAAGCTATTTGCCCGAGTACATGATAGGTTTCCGTTGTTTGGTAAAATAAATCGAGTTCATTTAGTGCTTCTTCAGGATTTTCTAATGTCAATGTGACTGTTACAGAATTACACTTTTTCAATAGTTGTTCAACCACGAGTAATTCTTTCGGCGTAAAACGGTGAAATCCATCAAAATAAATATCAGCACCATCTAAGAAGCTTGTCTCACTTATCTTGTCCGCAAGTAATTGCAAGCTATCTTCACTATCAACATACTGACCTGCAAGTGCTATTGTGAGCCTTTCATAGACATACAATAGATCTTCTAATTTTTGTGTTAGTGCCTGTTCTTTCGGTTCTTTATGTACAATATTTTTCATATGTTCAATTTGCAAATGGAGCACTTCTGGTGTTACTTGATAACGTTTAAATTCAGTTATCATTTCTTCTAATTGATGTAGGAATCCATGCTTTTCCATTGCTTTTTGAAATGTATGCCATTCCCCTTGTTTTTCTTCAATAATTTTACGTAGCATCATTTGAATACCAATTGAGCTAATAGACTGCTTTGTTCCTCCCCCAGTTTCTTGCAGGATTCGCCATGCAAGGCGGGAAAAGCTCACTACTTGTGCTCTAATACTACCAGGTAATTCACTATCATGAAACAAAGCATATTCTTGTCCGAACGTCATTTGATCAGGAACAATATAAAGAATAGGCTTCCCTAAGGGATCTTCAATAAGTTTTTCTTTTATTTCATCAAATGTGCGACCACTTTTACCAGTTCCTGACCTTCCTATTAAAAACCTTAGTCCCATCATTAAACCTCCATTCAAAAAAGAGCTCTATCATTCTATTTTACCAAAGATAGTAACTCTCATGTAGTTAGATACTGTTTTGTTTCTTATTATTCCCCGTAATTAATACAAGCTGTGACGTAAGATCTTTGCAAAATGAATATCGTTAGTCAACAGCTTATATCAACTGTTTATTAAATTTCAAAACAGCTCACTTGGTTTGTTCAATTTTTGAATCTTCTTCATGCTTTGAACGATTTTGAAGTCTTTTTTCGATAAGTTTACCAACAAACCAAAATAAGAAGATAATAACAATCACAACGATGGTTTTCATTGGATTTTCAGCAAATTCCATAATACTTGAACCTACGTATGAAATGGAAAAAATCATAACCGATTTCCCTAACAAGACAGCCAATGCAAATTGCTGGATACTTACTTTTGACAGACCAGCAACAACATTAATTACCGCTGAAGGAGAAAAAGGAAAAGCCAATAACAAGAAGATTGGTCCAAATCCACGTTTTTCTACCCATTTCGTAACAGCGGAGACCTGCTTATTATTCCTTAATTTCTTTACCCACTTCTTATTTGCCAGTTGCCGTACAATAAGAAAAACAGTAATTGCTCCTGTGCTTGCCCCAAGCCATGAAAATAGAAATCCCTCAAATAACCCATATGCCGCAGCGTTACCAATAACAAAAACAATCAATGGTAAAAACGGTAAAAATGCTTCAATAAATGGAAGTAATATCCCTGGAAGTGGACCTAGTCCTTCATATTGATCAAGCAGTTGTAGAATAAATGACTCCACGCCCTCTTTCTCAAGCATTACTTCCCAATTCGAAAAGGTAATGTTCATTAGATACATATAGTAAAACTCCTCATTATGTAGGTGAAAAACTTTATTCTATTATCCATTCTCTTCAATTTTAATAGTATCAATACACGAAAGCTACTTTCTTTTCCATTTTACTAAAAAAATGTATTTTATGTTGAATTTTAGTTTCAATTTAGCATATAATAGGATAAACAGAACGAATGTTCTCTTGAGAGGAGTTTTATTATGCGTTATCTAAAAGATGAAGAACTACAATTAGCATCAAGGTTTCTTTTTCTCTCAATGGCTATTGTCGTATTAAAGCAGGATATCATACAAATACAAAGTGGAGCTTTTAAAATTAAGGAGCCTTACAATGACCTGATTGAGAAAATGATTTCGAAAGCAGTGAATGAACGTAGAGAATTAAGGAAGACAATGGAGGATATGCATATTCGTGTTGTCAAAGTAAATAAAAATGATTCATTTTCTTCCTATTTGTTTCTCTCTGGTGGTAGGGAAGAAAAAAGAAATTTCTTTAATCCTGCAATTCGAAAGCATGTTGAATTAATCATTAAGGAGCTTATGAATAAGACTCTGCAACCATCTCACCCTTCTGCTGTTGCAAAATCCTAATTCTATTATCTAGTAAATACCGATATTGTGCTGTACGCTGCACTTGATTCAACATAGATCCATATGAAACATCTAGTACGATTCGATTTCCATTTTTAAATATAAATTCCGTACTGTGCTTCTGTATCTTTTTAATCTTGTCAATATGGGAATGAGCAATCCAGGAACACTTACTATTATTCGGGGAAGCTGTTGGAAAGAAGTACATTCCACTTGAGGGGTCAATTGCAATGGGAATTTTATTCGAGATTCCACAGATGTCTCTCGAACCTTCCTGTCTACCTTTCAAACTTGAACCGAAGAACTTACAGGAATATTCAATAATAGATAGTGGCGTTGATTCAACTACATACTCCATGTCTTCTTCTAATACTTTTGAGATTAGCTCGCCATTCGAATCCTGTTCAGCAACAATAGCTAATGTAAGTGGATTCATTTCATAATCTGGAAAATCTAAGTAATTTGTCATTTTTAAATCATCCCTTCGTTTTATAAAACGAAAAGAAAGTAGCTTAAAGATAACTTACCAAATTTCGTCAAAAAAAGAAAGCGAAAACCGAATTTTTAGAAAAAGATTATCAATTTGTTCAAATTTTAATATATTTTTCATTTGAAATAACATTCATTGCGAAATTATCATCAGGTCTATCCCACTAATAAAGGTGTTCTAGAATACACTTCTAAAACACCTTTATTTCCTTATTAATGTTGAATGAGTTCTCGCAAACTTTTACGTAGTATTTTACCAGTTGTATTTTTCGGTAATTCATCTAAAAAGTCAATTTTAGAAGGTACTTTATATTCAGCGAGATGCTCTTTACAAAATTCTTTTAAATAACCTTCTGTAATATTTTGATCACTTGTAACGACAAACGCAATGACCTCTTCGCCTCTCTCTATATGAGGTGTACCTATAACTGCTACTTCAGAAACGCTTGGATGTGAATATAATATTTCCTCAACTTCCCTCGGATACACATTGTACCCACCAACAATAATCATATCTTTTTTACGATCTACAATGTAAAAGTAACCTTCATCATCCATTCGTGCCATGTCCCCCGTATATAACCAACCATCCTTAAGGGTAGCAGCAGTTTCTTCAGGGTTCTTATAATACCCCTTCATCACATTGGGACCTCTAACAACCAATTCTCCTACTTCACCTACTTGAACATCTTCTCCCATTTCATTTACTATCTTATTCTCAACATTTATGATACTTCGACCAATCGAACCTGGTTTCCTTGGTCGATCTAACGGATTGAAACATGTCACAGGTGATGCTTCTGATAAGCCATAGCCCTCAGATAACATAACATCAAAAGTCTCTTCAAAAGCTTTCAACAAGGCAACAGGCATGGCAGCTCCTCCTGATATACATAAACGTATACCTGCAAATGTTGCTGTTAATGTATTATCATGCTTTACAGTTTGCAACAGGAAATTATACATGGTTGGGACACCAGCAAATATTGTAGCCTGATTTTCCTGTGCCATGCGAAATACTTCTTTTGGAGAAAACTTAGGTAGAATAAGAACCGTTCCACCATTCATTAATGGTGCATTAAGTGCGACCGTTAAACAAAATACATGAAACATTGGTAATGCAGCAATAACACGGTCTTGATTACTTATTGTAAGATAGTCAGCAACATCTTTCGCATTTGAATAAAGATTCCTATGCGTTAGTAGTGCCCCTTTTGGATTCCCCGTCGTTCCAGAGGTATATAGAATTACCGCTACATCTTCTTCATCTAATATTGGACCATTATAATCAAGCCTTCCACCTTGCATAAGTTGTGTAAACTGCACAATCTTTGATTCGAAAGGATGGTCTTCGAATGTTAAATCTGGATTACTCGCACATACAATAAAGCTGTCAACATTTGCAAGTTGGTTCGTAGTAGAAGCAAATTTTGGCATTAGCACGTCCATTGTAATAACGGCTTTAACATCCCCATTATTTAAAATATATGTAATTTCACTTGTTGTATAGAGTGGATTAATAGGGATTACAACCGCACCCACTCGAAGCGCACCATACAGACTAATAACGTAATAAGGACTGTTCCCCAAAATTAATGCAATATGATCTCCCTTCTTGATTCCCATTTCCTCAAGTTGAGAAGCAAATTTACGAACCGCACCTTCCAATTCTTGATAACTTGTTTCTTTATTCTCGAATATATACGCCGTTTTACTTGGATTTTCAATAGCAGTTATTGATAATTGTTCACTTAAATTCAATCGTAAACCTCCTTTATGAATGAATAATCATTCATTTTTTATGTAAAAAAATATTACAGACGACTAATTTACACCTCCTCTATTCATACGCGTTTAACTGTTATAACTTTTCTAACTTTTTATAATTATAGATTATATTTAATGTAATTTCAATAGAAAGCGCTAACATTTGAAGCAAAAAAAACATGCCCTTCCATTTCATGAGCATGTTTTTATACACATTAATATAGCAGACCGATAAAATCTTCTTTCGATATTTTTCCAAGGTAATGTGGCACATCAAAGTCTATCAGTGCATCTTCAATTGCTTGTCGTTCGTGACGAATACCGATTAATTTGGCTTCTAATTCTTTTACATCACCAATACCGAAGAAGTCACCAAAGATTTTACAGTTTTCGATAACACCTTTTTGAACATCAAGACGAATATCTACAAGGCCTGCAGGGAATTTATGAGATTCCCCGACATTATAGGAAGGAGATTTCCCATAGTTCCATTCCCATTTTTGATAACGGTTTTTAGAGATTTCGTTGATTTTTTCCCAATCTTCATCCGTTAAAACATATTGAGGAACATCCTTCACATCATCTACTTCAAAAACATTTTTAAGAATTGCTTCTTTAAATTCCTGCATTGAGATCTTTTCATCTAAGTATTCTGAAATATTAGCAACACGACTGCGAATCGATTTGATCCCCTTCGATGCAATTTTTTCCTTTTTCACTTTCAATGACTTCGTAACTTCTTCAAGGTCAGAATCAAGCATTAATGTTCCATGACTGAACATACGCCCTTTAGTTGAGAACATTGCATTACCAGAGATTTTACGCCCTTCGACAGCGACATCATTGCGGCCTTGCACTTCAGCTGGCACACCTAATTTGTTTAGAACTTTAATAATCGGCTGTAGGAATTTAGCAAAGTTTTGGAAACTTTCTCCATCATCTTTTGTAATAAAGCTAAAGTTTAAATTCTCCTCATCATGATAAACAGCTCCCCCACCAGACAGGCGACGTACAACTTTAATCCCTTTTTCATCTACATAATCCGTATTGATTTCTTCAATCGTGTTTTGGTTTCTACCAATAATAATTGATGGCTTATTGATATAAAATAATAAATATGTATCCTTCTCACCAAAATTCTCTAAAATATATTCCTCAATCGCTAAGTTCACCATTGGATCAGTGATTCCTTTATTATCTATAAACTTCATGAATTAAGCCTCCTATAAATGTATGTTTCTACTCTTACTAGTTTAATTCAATTATAAAACGGATTCAAAGATTAAAGCCTATTTACGCCAAACAAGCCCCTCTTCTGCTAACATAATTTTACCATTAAAAAGTCGGCCAGCTTCTTCTGCTAATTTATTTCTATCACCATACTGCGGCAAATGACTCAACATTAATGCTTTTACATTTGCTCCAGCCGCTATTTTTCCAGCTTCTTCACTATTCATATGCCCTGCCTTTGTACCATCCTGTCCTGCGTAATAATTACAATCTGTAATAAATAAATCAGCATCTCCCGCGAATTCTATCCATTCATCCTTGTAACTAGAATCTGCAGTATACACCAGAATGCTTTCCCCATCCGTAATCCGCATGCCAAAACAGGCTACAGGATGATTCGTTTTCATAAATGTAATCTGAAATGGGCCAACATGAAGCGTTTTATCTGGCTGGTAGGCAATCCCTTTTGTATAAGTATGGGTTAGTGAAGCAAAACCCTCGGTATCCTCATCATGTCCATAAATCGGTAAAACTGTATCAGTTCCTGTTACATAATAGTCAATTAAACGTGCATATTGTAATACACCGACATCTGCAATGTGGTCATGATGATAGTGGGAAACGATAACTGCATCTAGATTTGATACAGATTTGTACTTCTGTAACTTCGCTAAGGACCCACTCCCTACGTCAATTAATAATGTGAAATTATCTTTTTCTAATAAATAGGCAGAGGTCGCCCCATCTACAGCTGGAAAGCCTCCCCAATACCCAACTACTGTTAATTTCATTAAAAACACCCTCCTAATTTCGAATTTGTTATAAAACAGCATTGACAAAAATACTACTGTGGTAATACAATATAGTAAATCAACTAAAGGGGGATTCAATCATGATCAGTGTACTAGAGTTTTTCAGAAATTTACCGAAAAAGAAATGTCACAGATGCGGTGGCGAAATCCACGAAAAAGCTGACTGCTATGGCAATGTTTGTGATGAATGTGACCACCCGGCTAGATAGAAATGCCTAAGATTAACTCCCATTCTAAGATGTTATTTACTATATGTTATATATTATAATACAGCTGCTTGTTAGCTGTATTTTTTTTATAAATGTCAGAATAATGATATCTTTCTATTTGTTTTTGCATTATAATTACTTAGAGTAGCGAAATAATTATTTTTGGAAGGAGAATTCGATGACTACACTATCTAGCACAAGCAGTTCTCATCGTTCACAAGTACCTGAAGAACAAAAATGGGATTTAACAGATTTATTTATTTCTGATGAAGCATGGAAAAATGAATTAAAAAGCATCAAAGAAGATGTTAAAAATGTAACGAAATATAAAACAAAATTAAGAAATGATGCGGCTACTTTATTAGAATGCATTATTACAGTTGAAGAATACAGACAAAGAATTGTCAGAGTAGCTACATATGCTAATCTTAAATCCAGTGCAGATGGTTCGGATCCAGATAATCAACGAGACACAGCAAAGGTAAGTTCAACACTTGCTGTAATTGATGCAAAGCTCTCTTTTTTCAGGTCAGAGTTGCTCGCACTTCCTGATGAAACCATCGAGCAATTTTTAATAGATGAACCCGAATTACAAACATACATTAAACTATTTGCGGATTTAAAAGAAGAAAAGGCCTATACCCTATCACCTGAAATTGAAGAGACACTGGCAGCATTAGGGCAGTTGCAAAATGCTCCCTATATGATTTATCAGCGTACAAAAGCATCCGACATGCGCTTTGATCCAATTTCCACTGATACTGGTGAAGAATTGCCAATGTCTGCTCCGTTGTATGAAGACCGTTATGAATTATCATCAGATGCTGGGTTACGCAACAAAGCATATACATCGTTCACAAATACATTAAACAGGTACAAAAATACATTTGCTGCAACCTATTCAACTGAAGTAACCAAACAAGTAACACTAGCACGCTTACGTTCCTATGAAACTGTTACAGATATGTTACTCGCACCACAGCAAGTAACAAAGGAAATGTACCATAATCAACTAGACGTTATTCAAAAAGAGCTGGCACCCCATATGCGCAAATATGCAAAATTAAAGAAAGAAAAATTAGGACTTAAAGAAATGCGTTACTATGACTTAAAGGCGCCACTAGACCCATCCTTTAATCCACACACAACCTATGATGAAGCAAAAGAAACAATTCTTCGTGCACTTGAAGTGATGGGACCAGAATATACACAGATAATGGAAAAAGGACTTAATGACCGTTGGGTCGATTTAGCAAATAATGATGGAAAGGTTAATGGTGCATTTTGTTCAAGCCCATATGGTGTTCATCCATATATTCTAATTACATGGACAGATACGATGCGTGGTGCTTTTGTACTAGCACATGAATTAGGACATGCAGGCCACTTCTATCTTGCTGGTGAAAACCAGAGGATATTAAACACACGTCCTTCTATGTACTTTGTGGAAGCTCCATCAACATTAAACGAAATGCTACTAGCAAATTATTTACTGGAAAAACATAAAGATGATAATCGTATGAAACGTTGGGTGATCTCGCAATTACTCGGAACCTATTACCATAATTTTGTTACTCATTTATTGGAAGCCGAATTCCAGCGTCGTGTCTATCATTTAGCGGAACAAGGTGTACCATTAACAGCTGATGTTCTATGTAAGGAGAAACGTGAAGCACTCATTAACTTCTGGGGGGATGCTGTTACAATTGATCAGGGTGCAGGTTTAACTTGGATGCGCCAGCAACATTATTATATGGGCCTCTATCCATACACTTATTCAGCTGGTTTAACTGTCTCTACAGCAGTTGCTAAGAAGATTAAGGAAGAAGGCACACCAGCCGTAGAACGTTGGCTAAACGTGCTTAAGTCTGGTGGAACGATGAAGCCACTTGATTTAATCAAACAAGCAGGAGTTGACATGTCAAAACCTGATGCGATTAAGATTGCTGTCCGTTATGTTGGATCGCTCGTTGATGAATTAGTTAAGAGTTATGAATAATCTTTTGAGGGGGTGAACAGTACTTTGCTGTTCATCCTTTTTTTGTTTGAGAGGGGTGGAGAGGTGGATTGTGGGCCAATTGTGAACTTTGGCGATTTAGTTGTGAACTTCAGCGAAATGATTGTGAACTTTGGCGATTCTCTGTGAACTTTCAGCGAATTCACTGTGAACTTTGGCGTAATCAACATAAAAGGCTCCAAACCAACGTTTAGAGCCCTTCACCTAAGCTACCTTATAAATCCAAGCACTTCATCCGCTACCTTTTCAGCATTTCCAATACAATCTGGAATTCCAGCACCATCATAAGAGCTACCAATTAAATAAACTCCTGGAAGTGTTTCAGTAATTTCACGTCGCACTTCCTTCACTCTATCCAAATGCCCCACTGTATATTGTGGTCTTGCATCTTTCCAGCGTGTTACAACCGAAAATTCTGGTTGTCCCTTTATTTTCATTACTTTCTTTAAATCTTTCAAGACGATTTGAGTAATTTCTTCATCCGATAAATCAACAATTTCCTGATCACTAGGCTTTCCAACATAACACCTTAACATTACTTTTCCTTCTGGTGTTGTCATTGGCCATTTTTTATTTGTCCAAGTACATGCGGTAATCCTGAAATCATTACTCTCACGCGATACTTGAAAACCTGTTCCATCAACATCCTTCTTAATTGCTCTTGAATCAAATGTTAAGACAACATTTGCCGATGAGGTAGAAGGTATTTCATATAATTCTTTTAGAAAATCATATTGACTAAACATTTTAGGAATTGCTTGATGCTCTGTAGCCATAATAACAGCATCTGCTTTTAGAACGTCCCCATCACTAAGTAAAAGATGATAGTAATTGGCTTTCTTTTCTACGTGATCAACCGCACAATTTACGATAACACTATCTTTTTCTAATTTCTCTGCCAATCGATTAATAAGTGTCTCTAATCCATCCTCAAAAGAGAAAAACATGCTAGCTTGCTTTTTCCCCTTCGTTTTTGAAGACTTTGGCATTGCTTTTTGCAAGCCTTTTATAACGCTTCCATATTTTTGTTCTACTTGATAAAAAAGAGGACTAGTAGCCTTTATACTCATCTCATCAATATCTCCAGAATGAATACCAGATAACAATGGAGAAATTTGACGGTCTACCACTTCATCTCCAAAGCGTCTACGCATCAATGAACCAATTGACATGTCTTCCTGCGCCTTCCCCTTTGGCAAAATTAGATCAGCAAGTGCACGGATTTTTCCCGTTGTAGAGATTAGTCCAGACGATAATAGGGGACCTACTTCTTTCGGAACACCCATAAACGTTCCTTTAGGTAACTTATGTAATTTTTTATTGTGCAAAATATACGATTGTCCAGTTGCATTACGGATCATTTTATCCTCTAGTCCAAGTTCTTTAACAAGGTTTACAATTGCAGGCTTTCTAGAAAGTAGGGAATCTGGCCCCAGTTCAATCGTATAGCCATCAAGCTTCTTCGTTTTTATTTTCCCACCTAAGTGGTTCGTTGCCTCTACCAATTTAACTTTATAGGCTAACTGATTTTGCTGAATTGCTTTTTGCAAAAAGTAGGCAGCGGATAATCCGCTGATTCCGCCACCTACAATCACAATATTTTTTGCTTCCATTACGCTTCACTCTTCGCTACATTTAATACTACTTCTGCCAATGTATTGATAAACCCAGGATGAGAATTTGGCATCTCAGGGCGATAGTAGTTTGCACCTAACTCATCACATACTACTTTACACTCATAATCATTATCATAAAGAACTTCCAAGTGATTTGCCACAAAGCCTACTGGTGCATAAACAAATGAACGATAGCCTTTTTGTTCATACAATTCACGTGTTAGATCTTGTACATCTGGTCCAAGCCATGGGTCAGGTGTGTTTCCTTCACTTTGCCAGCCTAGTTCGTAATTCGCAACACCTGCTGCTTTAGCAACTAAATCTGCTGTTTCTTTTAATTGATTCGGGTATGGGTCGCCATTTTGTAAGATTTTCTCAGGTAGACTATGTGCTGAAACGATTAGCACTGCTTTTTCGCGTTCATCTTCAGACATATTTGCAAAAATTCCCTTGATTCCATCAGCCCAGAATTTAATAAATCCTGCTTCGTTGTACCAGCTTTGAACAGATTTGATGGTCATTCCATATTTAGATGCCTCATCCTGCGCACGATCATTGTATGATTTCACGCTAAATGTGGAATAATGTGGAGCCAATACTAATGATACAGCTTCCTTAACTCCATCTTTAGCCATTACCTCTACTGTGTCTTCGATAAATGGATGAATATGTTTCAAACCAATATAAGCTTTAAATTCGAATTCATCTTGGCTTGCATTTAAACGATCTTCTAAAGCTTTCGTTTGTTCTTCCGTAATTTTTGCTAAAGGTGAAATACCACCGATTGCTTTATAACGGTCTTTTAAATCTTGAAGTGCTTCGGCTTCAGGTTTTCTTCCGTGACGAATATGTGTATAATATGGCTCAATGTCCTCTTCATTGTAGGGTGTACCATATGCCATTACTAATAGTCCTAATTTCTTTTTGCTCATTTCCTCTGCACCTCTTTAAAAATTTTTATCGATTTGAATATTCGTGAATGAAATCAGTTAATTTTTTCAATGTTTCTGGTTTGATATCAGGTGTAACACCATGCCCAAGATTAAAGACATGCCTTCCATCATTCATTCCTGCATCTAAAATTGCTTTTACTCGATTTTCAATGGTCTTCCATTCAGTTAATAATATCGTTGGGTCAAGATTCCCTTGAAGAACCTTGGTTACACCCATCTGACGAGCCTCAGCGATAGATGTACGCCAATCTAGTCCAATAACATCAACAGGTAAGTCGTTCCACTCTAAAAGCAAATGACGAGCACCAACACCAAAAATAATAAGTGGCACTTGTTGTTGTCTTAGTTCAGAAAAAATTCTTGTCATGACTGGTTTAATGAACACGCGATAATCAGCCGCATTTAAAGCACCAACCCATGAGTCAAAAATTTGAATAGCTCTTGCTCCTGCACTTACCTGCGCCTCTACATACGTAATGACCATATCCGCTAGCTTATCCATTAACGCAAACCATGTTTCAGGTTCACGATACATTAGTGCTTTCGTTTTACTGTAATTTTTGGATGGGCCACCTTCAATCATGTAACTAGCTAACGTAAAAGGTGCACCACTAAAACCAATTAACGGGACTTCTAATTGTTCTTCCGTTAATAGTTTTATTGTATCCAGTACATAAGGTACATCTGATGTAGGGTTAATTTGCCCTAGTTTTTCAACATCTTGCATGCTTTTAATTGGATTATGAATTACGGGTCCAATTCCACTTTTAATTTCTACATCAACCCCTAAAGCTGGCAAGGGACTCATAATATCCTTATATAAAATCGCGGCATCAACACCGTAATTCTCAACTGGAAGCCTCGTCACATAGGCACATAATTCTGGTTGATGTGTAATCTCAAATAAAGAATACTTTTCTTTAAGCTTACGATATTCAGGCTGGGATCTACCCGCCTGTCGCATAAACCATGCTGGGGTGTAATTCGTTTCTTCTCCATTGTAAGCTCTAATAATGGTATCATTGATTTTTTTAGACATAATATTCCATCCTTCGTTGATATTCCTATAACAACTATAATAATAACAATGCAAAAAGTGTAGTCTTTATCGTTTATTGTCATTAATTTGTCTTATTTAAGTCCAATTAACTAATATAATTTGACTACCAACTTAATTCTACCGCTTCTGACCTCACACCTTCAAGTTTGGTTAAGGGATCATAGGGAACAATATAGTACATATTATCTAAAAATAAGACATTATCGATGATATACTCCGTTTTACCTTTTACTTCGGCAATACGTTTATCTATCCCATCTTGCTTGCGGTATATTCGATATATTACTCTTTCATCATCTGACCCATTCCATTTTATCTTCCCACGAATAAATGATAATCCACCGAACGTATATTCCGCATTCGCTTCTGTTATAAGTGGTAATTCAATTGGTTCAGGCAAATCTTTCACATTGTCTGGTCTGATAAACTTCTCAGCTAGTGGATTCTTTTTGTCAATTTCCGTAAGAATAGTCTTCGTCAACGTTGTTGGATACTTACTGCCACCTGTCAAATAGTGGTCTTTATCTGATTGGTCATATCCCATCCATAGAGCAGTAACATATTCTGGTGTATATCCGACAAACCATGCGTCTTTTACTTGTCCGCGGACAAAAGGATGTTGTGTAGAACCCGTTTTACCTGCCAATGCTTTATGATATTCGCCCGCATTTGCAGTGCCGCTTTCCACTGTTTCGGATAATATCTCTGTCATATTCCAAGCAACTTGCGGACTAAATACTTCCGTCTCATTTGTTTCTACTTGAAACAGGAGCTCATTCTCTTGATTATAAACACGATCAATCGTATAGGATTCTACTACCTTTCCTCCACTAACAAATGAACGGTAGCCTTCCATCATTTGTAATGGAGTTATCCCATATTTCAGACCACCGAGTGCAATGGCTAAATCATCATCTTCAATCTGAATCCCCATTTCCCTGAGGTAATCTTTTGCATATGGTACGCCAATTTGGTCTAAGAGCCATACAGCAGAAGTGTTTTTTGAATGAATAAGCGCATCATAAATAGTGACATAATCTTCATACATATTATCAACATTCGACACCATATAGTCATCCATTTGCCTATCAGGTACTAGTGTAAAAGGTGTAAATCTGTCCTCTTGCATCATTGCTGGACCATATACCGCAATTGGCTTAAACGTTGAGCCAGGCTGCCGCTCGACGGTCACCCTATTTAAGTTACCAAGTTGATAATCTCTTGCGCCGAGGGCTGCAATTATTCTTCCAGATTGCTGCTCCATCATCACAAAAGCTCCCTCGACACCCTCTGTATTGCCCGGGAAATAGGAATCATTTTGAAACTGTTCATACGCTATTTCCTGCGCATCTTCATCCATATTCACCACGATACGATAACCGCCACGCCTAATTTCGTCAATTGATAATTGATACTTTTCAGCAGCCTCTTTTGTAACTAAATCGATATAGCTATTTACCCAAGGTTTCGCAACTTTCTCCTGAACATTTAAACCTAACGTTTTGCCTTGTTCCACCAATCTAGTTTCAGTTTGAATCATTCCCGCATCATCCATTGACTGGAGCACAAGATTCCTTCGTTCTAAGGCTTTTTCTGGGTGATTGATTGGTGAATATCCATTGGGTGCCTTTGCTAGGCCCGCAAGTAGCGCACCTTCTGCAATACTTAAATCACTAACAGACTTATCAAAGAAATAATTGGATGCTGTCTCTATTCCATACACCCCATGGCCAAAATAAATTTCATTTAAATAGAGCTCAAGTATTTCGTTTTTTGACAATTTATTTTCTAAATAAATGGCAGCCATCACTTCCTTGGTTTTCCTTGTCCAAGTTTTATCATTGTATAAAAATAAATTTTTCGATAGCTGCTGTGTGATGGTACTTGCACCTTCCACTTTACGCATTGCAAGGATATTTTTATAAACAGCACGAATGACAGATTTCATATCAATTCCTGCATGCTCATAAAAGCTGCGATCTTCAATAGCAACATAAGCATTTCGCACATGTTCAGGGATCTTGTCAATTGAAACATATACTCTGTTTTCATTATAAAGCGTTCCAATAATTTCCCCATCTAATGTCTCGATACTTGTTGTTTGATCTAAAATAAGAGCTTCATCACGGGCAATCATACTTCCCCCTAGTAAGATAGCTCCATAACCAATTGCGCCCAGTATGATAATGGAAGTGATGATTATCAGAATGGTTTTTCCTTTTCTAGGGATGGAAAAATGCTTTTTTCTATCCTTTTTCTCGTTTTTCTGCATTTGTTCACCTCTACACAGATTACTTCTATTATACGACATTTTTCTACAATCTAAAAGTAATATATACTTCATCTTAAATAATAATTATTATAATGTAATTCTCAATAATGAAACCTCTCTTTTAGTAGCTGAATGATATCATTTTGGGTATGATAATACTAGAGAGGTGGTATGAACATGAAAGCTTATATGACCAATGGAACATTAGATTTTCTCATTAAGATAAAAAGAAAACATGCATTGAAACTCTTTTTAATGAAAAATAATGAAGGCGGCTTAGCTTATTATGAGGATAATAAAAAGCGTATTTTTAGTGCTGGAAGAGGATATGAAGTCGTTACACAAAATGGTGAAATACAGGAAGATGGATATGTTGTCATGAACAACATCCCAGTTACAGATGACGCTAGGGCTGTTTTTGAAGATCGTTTCAAAAAAAGACGTAATGATGTCGAGTCAATGCCAGGTTTTCAGGCTTTTCGTTTTTTACGCCCTTTAAAAGGAAATAATTATGTTGTTTTTACACAATGGAAATCTGTCCGAGACTTTGAAAACTGGAAAAACTCATCTACCTTTCAGAAAGCACATCAAGACACGGCCACAAAAAATCCCGCATATTACGCTGATAGACCATTTACGAAGACATTTCAAATGTATGTTGAAGAAGAAAGCTAACGAACCATCCGTTTCGTTAGCTTTTTTCTTTATCTATATTACTTTAGGGTGTTTACCAAATTAATTTAATACATATTCATCAAAAAATGCTTGGAATTCTTCTTCTGTTCTTTGACCAACAATACGAGCAACCTCTCTACCATCTTCAAAATGAATCAGTGTTGGAGTCGATTCGATAGCATAAGGTACTCCTTCTTGTCCAAACTCTAATAAATTAAATTTCTTCATATCAACGCTGTTATCTTCCGCTAATGGAACGAGATATGGTGTTGTTTGCTGACAATATACACATGTTGGACTATAGAAATAGACAGTAGCCTCTTCACCATTCTCTAATTTCTCACTTAGATCATCTGGCAAAATTTGATTACCATAGTCAGGATTATCAAGTTGATCAATTGTAGCTTGATCTAGATCTGTCGTACCATACGGGTTGTCTACCCCTTCCAATGCTTGATTATTTTGATATTGTACAACAAGGAATAATGCAACCAATAGTACAACAATAACACCAATAATTGCTATCATTTTTTTTCCCATGTTTTTCTCTCCTTCTATGTATCTGTTTGTGTTAACGATTATTTAGCCTCTTTTAATAATAATAGATGAACAACAAATATAACAACAAAAGCTACTAAAGCTAAAAATGGTATCGTAATAAACCCAAAATAATTTACATATATCGCATTACACGGAACTCCACCAGTACACGAACCACCCATTTCTTGAAAAGCTGGGACTTTCTGGACCAAATAATGATAAGCAGAAACAAACATGCCGAGTCCACTCATTATTAAACCTGGTAAAGCAATACTAATGTCTTTCTTAATTGCTGCTACACCGTAAATAATTACCAAAGGATACATTAAGACTCGTTGGTACCAACAAAGTTCACATGGGATGTAGCCCATTGCCTCGGAGTAAAATAAACTTCCAGCCATTGCAACAAAAGCTTGGCTCCAAGCAAGGATCAATAAGTTTTCTGCTTTTCTGGACATATTCCTCATATCTTAGTATTCCTCTCCTATTTAATGCTATTATAGTATACTAGACTCGAGTTACAAAATACAATAGGATTACTAAAAATAAGTATGATTTTTTCTTTGCAGTATTTACCACTACATTTCAGACTAATCCATTAAACGATTTCGGTGCACATACACTGCTACCTGTGTACGGTCGTTCAAATCTAATTTTGATAAAATGTTACTTACATGCGTTTTCACCGTCTTAATCCCAATGTACAATTTTTCACTTATCTCTTGATTGGTCATTCCGTTACCAATGCATAGTAACACTTCCATCTCCCGTTCTGTTAAGTCATCATGGGCTTTCTTTTGTCCCCGCTGAAAACCTGACATCATTTTCCCTGCGACCTTTGGTTCAATGACATTCACATTATTTGCCGCTTTTTTGATTGTGTCAGTAATTTCTGTTGCTGAAGATGTTTTTAAAATATAACTAAATGCTCCCGCCTCGATTGCAGGGAAAATCTGTTCATTATCATAAAAACTTGTTAATATAATAATTTTACAAGACGGATGTTTCTCCATTACTTGTTTTGTTGCCTCAATTCCATTCCCGTTATCCATCATTAAATCCATTAACACAACATCTGGTTTTGTTTGAATAATAAGGGCAGCTCCTTCATTCCCACTCGATGCCTGACCTACTACTTCTATCTCATCCTCCGTGCCGAGATATGCAATAATTCCTTTTCGGACAATGTCATGATCATCTACAACGACTACTCGTATCATACCCATAAACTCCCCTTTCATTTCATTCGATCAATTAACAAGGTATTCGTATATCAATATATGTCCCTTCATTCGTATTGGAACGTACGGAGAAGGTTCCACCTAGTTCCTCGCTACGCTCTCGCATTGTCTTCAATCCATAGGAAGTTTTTCTATCTGCATTAACCGTCACATCAAAACCTTCCCCATTATCTCGAATATGTACAAATAACTCCTTAGATTTTTTCGAAATATCTAGATTTACTTCTGTCGCATTAGCATGACGTAAAATATTCGAGAATGATTCTTGGATAATTCGGAAAACATGTTCCTCAATGGTTTCACTTACCTTTAAATCTTTCGGTATCGATACTTGAAAATTTACTCTACTTCTCTGCTTTAATTCATTAATTAATTTATTAATTCCTACTGGTAATGACTCTCCTGATAGATGTACAGGTCTAAGATGTAACAAAAGTGCCCGCATTTCTGTTTGCGCCTGTAATGCCGAGTCTGCCACATCCTGCATCTGTATTTTTGCGATTTCTGGTTTCTTTTCTAACTGTTTTACCGCCGCTTCTGACATCATCGTTAATGCAAACAACTGTTGACTTACCGCATCATGTAAATCCCTTGCAATTCGCTGTCTTTCTTCTATAACAGCTGCTTTATGAGCAGATTTTGCAAAATCAGCTTTTTCGTCTGCCATTCGTTGCAATGATTTCACCTGGCTTTGAAGTTTCTTTCCAAGTTCGTTTAATTCATTCGTAATTCTAGTAATTTCATCCTTCTCCATGGACTGAATGTAAGAATCGTAGTTTCCATTAGAATATTGCGTGATTAACACAGACATCGCGTCTAACCTGGATTTATAGTTTCCACTTGTCTTGAAACCAGTATACATGGAAATGAATAGACCGATACCTATATACAACGCAATAAACAAGAAAATACTTTGAACCGATAACCATTCCGGACTAAATAGTACATAAATTGATAGTAAAATAGACAAGATTGTCACTGTTGTAAGGAATAAGCCATATAGATGCGATCGTATAAAAACGTAACGAATACTTGAGAACCTTCTTTTAATCATAGCTTCCTCCCCTTACACGTGATCAATCCGAATCGCTCCTGCTCGTAAATGAATTTGAAAGTCTATCTTTCTTTCTGCATCCTCATACCCTTCCGTTTCAAATGAAAGGGAACGATTAATCCCATCTGTTGTTTGGTCGAGTACGACAATTTCCCCAGCATTCAGCGTTGCCTCTACGCGAAATTCCACATTGCTAGGCATTAAAATATTTACATCCCCCGCTAAACAATTGATTGTTACAGGTATCTCCTTTTCAGGAATAAAGGCCTTCGAAAAATCAAAATAAAAATCACCAGCCATCGTTCGAAGGTTAATTGGTGTCACTTTCCAGTTCGGTTCATTAAACTCATGATCACCAACCGAAAAAAAAGAATTAGAATACGATTTTGTCTTTTTACTTCCAGATGAATCTTTATTATTATATTCTATAACAATATTAGGTTTAGCCCTTATTAACATAAAGCCGAAATAAACAATCAATAATGGCCATAATTTAAAGACACTCCAAAATGTAAAATATATAATCTCAAATCGGTCTAACAGTAAAAGAGAGCCAAATATTAGGAAAAAGGAGCCAAATACCCAGCTGCCACCTCTTTTTCTGAAATAATCAAATAACCACCTCATACCAATTATTACAAAAAATATTGGATAAATAAATTGCCAAGCAATCGAGAAATCAAAGGATACAACACCTAAATTCGTCAATACGAGCATAACTCCAATGGTTATTAGAAATATTGCAATAAAATACCTACTAAAACGCTTCAACTAGTATCATCCTTTCTATGAACGAAACGTTGGAGAATCCACCCTATACTCCTATCATAAGTTCTTTTCACGCCTTTTGGAACCATCTACAGTATGCTTTCCCCTCGGTCTCAGGGCGGAGTGCTGTAATTTTTCATAGAGAAAGATAAAGCCAATTAAGCAGAGAGCACCAATGAAGAAACCAGCCAAAACATCTGTCAAATAGTGAACATTAATGACATATCTACTAATACCGATTAATAAAATAAGCAATAAAAAAAAGATTTGTGTCATAAAAATGATTTTGGTAGATTTTAACTTCTTTGTAAAAAAATATGCAAGTAAGCCGTAACATACCATGGAAATCATCGCATGAC
Source organism: Oceanobacillus bengalensis (assembly GCF_003628445.1). GTDB lineage: Bacteria > Bacillota > Bacilli > Bacillales > Amphibacillaceae > Oceanobacillus > Oceanobacillus bengalensis. The sequence continues at coordinate 313,507 of NZ_RBZO01000001.1, read as the reverse complement.
CGGATGGAAAGCTATGCCCCAAAGCATTCGCCTCTTCTAAAATACTTGGTCTTTCACGCTCTATAATATTCTTGATAATCTTATTCAAGCTATGGGTTATTAATGTACCACCAGCAAAAAACAATGCCGGAAGAGAATTTTTGTAAACCATCCATAAAAATACAGCTGTAACAATTACAAATGGTATCAAAAAAGACCTCGATCCTAAATTTGTTATTTCAAGAAAAACACGATAAACGGAAGTATCCACCAACCTTCCGACCAATTCACGCGTCCAACTGTCGACATACGGTACATATCCATTCATGATTTGAACAATCCAAATACAAGTAATAAATAAAAAAATAATAAACAAATATAAGATAATTCGGTTGCGTTTTTCTAGCATCTTTTTTCTCCTTAGCTGATATCTCCGGTTAAATGTTTACATTGAAAGAGAAGTGGTATAGAAGTAGTATACCAAAATTATTAAAAGGAAGGGATTAACATGGATAAAGAATTACAACAATTAATAGACGGACTAAATACAGACTTATCTTATGAATATGGTGCAATTATTCAATATACTTATAGTGCTTCTGTTGTATCAGGATTATACCGTTCCGCTTTAAAGCCATTTTTTGAAACGGAAATCACCGATGAACTTGGACATGCTCTATATCTTTCAGAAAAAATAAAATCACTAGGTGGAATACCGACAACAAAGGCAGCTACTATCCAGCAACCAACTGATGTGAAAAACATTTTAGAGGAAACGTTGAGGTCAGAATCTGACACAATCCAACGATATGAAAAGCGTAAGAAACAAGCCGAAAACCTAGGACTAACGGAATTAGTTGTTAAACTTGAAGATCTAATCACTGATGAAACGCAACATAAGGAAGAGCTAGAACGCTTACTAGAGGATACGAGAATTAAATAACTTTTTCATAAGGAATGGCGTAATAGCCATTCTTTTGTGTCTGGCTCTTTTTGTGCTTTTTATTGCTAATTGAATTAAAGATATCAACAATCTTACACAACGTAATTATTTTATAAATCGAAATTAAAAAAATGTTATAATTATTTAAATACTCGGGAGGTGGGACTTATTATGCTAAACAAGATTCATAACGCAATAGATGAATTATACCCAGAAATGGTGGAAATACGGCGATACTTGCATCAACATCCAGAGCTTTCTTTTCAGGAAACAAAAACAGCCCAATATATTGCTGATTTTTATGAACAGCTCGGCATTCCCTATCAAACGAATGTTGGAGGAAAAGGTGTTGTCGCAACTCTCAAAGGGGCTAAACCAGGAAAAACTGTAGCACTCCGGGCAGACTTTGACGCCTTACCAATACAAGACGAAAAGGATGTCCCATATAAATCAAAAATCCCTGGAGTAATGCATGCATGCGGACATGATGGGCACACAGCGACCTTGCTTATTCTCGCGAAGGCGATGAAACAATTTCAAGGAGAACTAGCTGGTACGATTGTATTTTTGCACCAACATGCGGAAGAGTATGCGCCAGGTGGTGCGAAACCAATGATTGAAGATGGGGCTATCCGTCTTGTAGATGCTGTTTTCGGTACCCATTTATGGGCTACCACCCCTCTTGGAAAACTCCAAATAGCGAAGGATGTAATGATGGCTGGGGCTGACCGTTTCGAAATCGTTGTTCAAGGGAAAGGTGGACACGGAGCTTATCCACATGAAACAAAAGATGCAATTGTCATCGCATCCCAGTTAGTAACTGAATTACAACAAATTGTCTCTAGAAGATTAGATCCATTAGAAACAGCCGTTGTAACTGTCGGGATTTTTCACGCTGGGAATGCATTCAATATTATTGCTGATTCTGCAGAAATATCTGGCACAGTAAGATATTTAAATACGGACGTCCAGAAAAAAGTGATTGAAGAAATGAAAAAAATTATAAAAGGAGTTTGTCTTGCCAATGATGTAACCTGTGATTTTACATATTCCAAAGGCTACCCCCCACTAGTAAATCACAAAAGAGAAGCAAGTCTCGTAATGGAAGCAGGGAAACATATTAAGCAAATTGATGCCATTGAAGAAGTAAAGCCCTTTATGGCCGGAGAGGATTTTGCTTATTATTTGATAGAAAAGCCTGGAGCATACTTCTTTACTGGTGCAATGAAAGAAGGCCATACTTATCCACATCATCATCCTAAATTTGATTTTGATGAGCGGGCAATGGCCACTGCTGCAAAGACTTTAATTGGAGCTTATTCTGCTTTTCAAGATAAAAAATGAGAGGAAGCCTCCCTCTCATTTTTTATGTAAACTTTCTCTTAACATATCCATTAATAAATGCCACATTAAACACTAAACCACCAGCTAATGCAACAATAAACCCAATGTACTCCTGCGTCAGCAAAATCAAAAGAGAAAATAGGATTATTTGTATAAACCCAAGTTGATATAATAGTTTTACAATCGCTTCTTTACGTCTATCCAGTTCCACGGGATAAAGATCTATCCACATATTTGTTCGATGATGATGATACAATGTCATCATCTGGAAAATACTTAAGTATAAAAATAAAATACTAAATACTACTTTCATCCATACATTTGGAATAAGATAAATAAAGATTCCTCCGATTACGATTAAGCGAAAATACATTCCTATATAATCCCCACTCCGAATAAATGTAATTCGAAACAGATAATCGTATGTATTCTTTTTCTCAAAAGGAACCCCTTTCGTAACAAGTGATACGAGCCACTGCCTCTTTTTCACTCGAGCTTTCAAATGTGGTACATCAGCAAACATATTTGCAAAACGATAAAACACTTGCATCCGATGTTGATCTTTTTCAATTAACAATTCCCAATTGACACCTAACTGTTTCTTTGAGACTGTGTAATCGTATAAAAAAACGAACATAAAAATAGCCGTTGTAATACCCGCAAATAACAGATTGCCATTAATAATAAAATAAAAAATGACAACATTTAAAATCATTCTTACAAATTGATCAAGACGCCTTATCGTTCTATCTCTAACCTTCAGCATCCACCAATTTACTATTAAATTTCCAGCTTTAAAAATTAATACTACAGCAATTGTCCACAAATACACTTCACCTGAACGGTCAGTATATGTTGCTGTATACAATGGGCCAAGCGCTCCAACGAGTAAAAAAATAAGGTAAAGTTGAACAACAAAGCTATAGATTAATGTGTTACGAAAATAATGATTCATTTGATCTTCTGCAACTACGATAAACACTAAATCAGGTTCTTTAAGCAGGGTTCGAATAGGGCTGTAACTCACTAACAAACCAAAAGCGATCCCAATTATAATTGCTGTCGGAAAATTTTCTGGAAGCTGAGTTAGGGCCTGCTGATAATAAACTGCTGTAGCTGAAATTAGAAAGAAAATAACAATCATCATATGACCATTTAATATATACCGCAAATATCGCCCTAATTCCTTTATATGGGCGGATAATCGTTGTTTATAAAAAGCATGTGAATCAAACATGGCTATCTTCCTTTGTTAACTGTACATATAAATCATCTAATGTTGCATTCGGCATATTAAAGGAATCACGCAGTTCATCTAATGTTCCCATCGCCCGTATTTCCCCGTCATGCAAAATAACAAATCGGTCACAATAACGTTCTGCAGTTGCTAGAATATGGGTCGACATTAAAACACCAGAACCATTATCTTTCATTTGATTCATTAATTGAAGGTAAGACTGAATCCCTAGTGGATCCAAACCAACAAAAGGCTCGTCCACAATATATAAAGGAGGCTCAATTAAGAACGCACACATAATCATCACTTTTTGCCGCATCCCTTTGGAAAAATGTACAGGAAACCAATTTAATTTCTTTTCCATGCGGAACGCTTTTAAAAGCGGGGGTAATCTTTTTTCAAAAGTAGCTTCTTCAATGCCATACGCCATTGCTGTTAGGCGTAAATGTTCATGTAATGTTAATTCATCATATAAAATAGGCATCTCTGGAATGTAAGCCATCTGATTTCGGTAGGAGTTTGAATTTTCCTTAAATGTCTTTCCATTAACCGAGATAGTACCTTTCTTTGGTTGCATCAGACCTATAACATGTTTAATTGTTGTACTTTTACCAGCACCATTTAAACCAATTAGACCGACGATTTCTTTAGGATGTACATCAAATGAAATGCCATGTAGCACGTCCTTATGCGTATATCCCCCATATAGGTTCTCAATATGTAGCAATGATTCCACGAATTTTCCTCCTCTACTCTACATTAAAGTTTATCATTTTTGCATATGTTTTCCAAAATAAACCGTAGTTGCATTTTCGACAACTTTTTTCAATTTCTTTGTATAAATATAATTATAACGTGCAGAATATGTAGTGTAGAAGCGAGATGCAGCAAACACTTACAATCGTGTGAATCACAAATGAGGTGTTAGTGATCGAATCTCTAATGTAATTTCGTGTTACTTTAAACACAAATGAGGTGTTAGTGAACGATAAACTACTCTGAATTTCGTGCATATTAACACACAAATGAGGTGTTGGTGTTGGCGTTCTAATGATAAAATAAAACCCTTTTGCCAGAACCCATCTCATTCATATGAGATGCTGACAAAAAGGTTTTTGTAAACACTGTTAAACATTTAACAAAAGTTTACACGTCCCCACGCATTAGATTGACCATCTCGCTTCTACAACCACAAGCAGGCCTGGACCGTAGTGATACGGACTGGGCCTGTTTCTTTTGTTTTTTTATGATTGATTTTTTGTTTAAGTCGCAGTTGATATAAAGTGTTGACTAGTGTAATTCAGTATGTGTATAGCACGTCGTTCCGGAAACACACTTCGCTTTCCGTGGGCGGCTGGTGAGCCCCCCACAGGAGTCTACGCGTGTTTCCTCCACTAAGGTATCTGCTCTACTTTTATAAAACTAGAGATATTTTGTTTTTTTACAGAAAACAACTATCCGTAACGTGGTTATACGGACTAAAATCTCAAAAATATTTAGAGCAACTAACATAGCGTAGGCAGAATACGAAGACTCCTGCGGGAACAGCACGTGTCCGAAGACCCCGCAGGAAGGGCTTTTCTTCCGAGGAGGGCTGAGGCCGTGCCCGCGGAAAGCGAAGTATTCTGCCGCAGCGAATGACGACATAAACCAATCATAAGTGTGAGCGAGAGCTTAATTGTTTGAATTCAAATAATCCACAATTTATACATTTTGTGTCATAAAAAACATTTTTTAGTATACTACCCCTTTTATTTTTTCAGTGACCCGAAATGCTTTACTTTATCCCCTCAACCTATATAAAATAAGAATAATTAAAATAAAGGAGTGGTAAATGTTATGAGTCATGATGATTGCATTTTTTGTAAAATAATTGCTGGAGATATTCCTTCTGCCAAAGTGTACGAGGACGAAAAAGTATATGCATTTCTGGACATTTCACAAGTTACGAAAGGACATACATTAGTCATTCCGAAACAACACACGAAAAATATTTTTGAAACACCACCAGAAGTTGCAAAGGAATTATTCGAACGGATTCCTACAATCGCCAATGCAATTAAAAATACGTACAAACCATTAGGCATGAATCTTTTAAATAATAATGGAGAAGCAGCTGAACAATCTGTATTCCACCTACATATTCATCTAATTCCGCGTTACGGTGATGGGGACGGCTATACACCAAATTGGAAAACACATCAGGATGATTATGCATTTGACGAACTCCAACAGATTGCAAAGGAAATTGAACAAGCAATTCAATAATTATCTGAAAAAATATTTTTATCCAAAAAGGTACTTTTAATTTATATATATATTTGTTATAATCATGTATACATTCCGCAACTGACAAAGAGTGTACAGTTGGGAAGATAATTAGAGTAGAGATTAGTTGAGATGAGGAGAGGTAAAAAATGAATATTCGCGTTTTAATTATGTTATCCCTTTTAGTTGGGATCGGAACGGTGCTGCATGCTGCAATTCCAGGCTTATCTATTATGGGTGTTAAGCCAGACTTATTGCTTTCCATGATGTTTTTAGGTATTTTCCTTTTTCCAAAGACAAAGTATGTACTACTTCTGTCGTTAACATCAGGAATTGTTGCGGCATTAACAACAACAGCAGCAGGTGGACAAATTGCTAACATAATGGATAAACCGATTTCCGCATTTGTCGTTTTAGCTTTATTTTTATTTATGAAAAATAAAGTCAATGACAATATTTCAGCCCCAGTACTAACATTTATTGGTACGGTAATTAGTGGTTCTGTTTTTACAGGAATTGTCGCTTTAATTGCTAGCTTACCTGAAGGTGGATTTATCGGATTATTAGTAACGGCTGTATTACCTGCAGCAGCTATTAATACTGTCATCATGGTAGTCGTCTACCCAATCGTACAAACAATAATGAAACGAACCAATTTAGCTTATAACTAATATACAGTCCTCTGACTCGTTCTAGTCAGAGGACTTTTTAAAGAAATAAATTTCCTCTTCTCTTTAGTAGCAGGTTATAAGAGGAAGTGTTATAATAGGAAAAAGAAAGGAGCGTGTTATTATGTCAAGAGCAAAATCATTAACTTTGGGGCTCTTAATCGGAGGAGCAGTAAGTGCCGCCGTTACTTTATTAACTACACCTTCATCTGGTCGTGATATGCGTGGTCGTGTGAAAGACCAAAGCATAGAATTAAAAGATATGCTTTACAACTTAAAAGTAGAGGGCTTACGTCTTAAAAATCAAATTACAGAAACATCGAAAGAAAGTGCCGTATTAATTAAGGATCTAACACAGGATATAAAGAAATCGGTAGAAGAATGGAAAGAAACAATCGAACCACATCAAGAAAGTATTCATACTTACTTAGAACAAATTGAAAGTAGCCTGAAAGATTTAGAAGATAAGATGAAAGAAACGAAATAGCTTCCTCAAACTGTTGAGGGAGCTTTTTTTGTGGAGTGATATAGTGTTCTTCTCGGGATATCCATCCTCTCCCTCTTCACAAATTCTTAGTTACATCTAAACAAAAAAACGAGCCACCCATCACTGGATAGCCCGCCTTCTACAAATAATTTATTCTACGCCTTCTGTCCATTCAGCAACGCGATCTGGATTTTCTTCAACCCAAGCTGCTGCTGCATCCTCTGGATCTTCACCATCAAGAATAGCAACCATCACTTCTTCCATTTCTGCTGGTTCCCAGTAGAAATTATCTAATACTTGGTAAGCTTCTGGTGCATCTTCTTCTAAACCTTCACGAACCATTGTCTTAATTACTTCTGCTTCACCAAATGAGCCTTCTGGGTCCTCTAAATATTTCAAATCATATTTTTGGAATTTCCAATGTGGCGACCATCCGGTAATAACGATTTCTTCTTCATTTTCATATGCTTGCCCTAACGCCGTAGCCATCGCACCACTTGAAGAGGTTTCTACTTCCCATCCGTCAAGATTATCATATTCCTCTACTGCACGTTCTGCAGCAGCCACAACACCAGCACCTGGATCAATACCAGTAACTGTCATATCCGCTTCATCCGTTAAATCAGCGATTGAATTAACATCCATGTATTCTGGTACTACCATACCAATTGCAGCACCTTCTAAGTTTTCACCTAAGTCTACCACTTGATCTCCATATTCTTCATATTGTGCAGCGTGCGTTCCTGGCATCCATGCAGCAACCATACCATCTGCTTCGCTAGTGGCAACTGCTTCCCACATAACTGCATTATCTAATGGAGTTAATTCTACATCATAACCCAAATCTTCTAGCACTTTACCAATAACATGTGTAGATGCAACTTCAGTTTCCCATTCTACATATGCTAGTTCAAGTTCCGCTCCATCAACAGATGCTGATTCTTCCGTTCCCTCATCCGTTCCAGTGTTTTCTGCTGTATCTGTTTCTTCTTCTGCATCACCACAACCAGCAGCAACTAACGATAATGAAAGTCCAGCGATTAAGCCAAGACGTTTCCAATTAAATTTTGACATAATTTAAATTCTCCCCTTTTCACTTATTAATCCTATATGGAAACTTTTCATAAAGAAAAGATGCCAACGAAATTAAGCCTTACTCTTATTCATGTTCTGAGTAATACGGTCAATAATAATCGCCAATATTACAATACCAAACCCTGCTACAAATCCTGTACCAGCTTCAGCACGTTGTAGGGATGATAGAACTTCTCTACCTAGACCCTTCGCACCAATCATTGATGCAATGACTACCATTGATAGTGCAAGCATAACCGTTTGGTTTATACCAGCCATTATCGTTGATTTGGCCATTGGTAATTCTACCTTAAATAATTTTTGTGCACCCGTCGTACCAAAGGCATCTGCCGCTTCCACTAACTCATTAGAAACTTGACGTATCCCCAAGTTTGTAAAACGGACGGTTGGTGGTGTTGCGAAAATTAATGATGCAAACACGCCAGGAACCATACCAATACCGAAAAATGCAACGGCAGGAATCAAGTAGACAAATGCAGGCATGGTCTGCATAAAATCAAGTATCGGAGTAATAATTGCATTTGCTGTTTTACTTTTCGACATTAGGATTCCAAGTGGAACACCAATAATAACAGAAAGAAGACTAGCGAGTATTACGAGTGTTACAGTATTCATTAAGTTATCCCAATGACCTTGATTATAGATAAACCATAGACCAACAATCGAAAAAGCAGCTAGTCCAAACTTTTTACCTGATACAAAGAATGCAATTAGTGCAACGATTAATATAAAAATAACTGGCGGAATTACCATTAAGACATCTTCTGCCACAAATTCCATAAAATTACCGAAGTGTTCTTTAATCGGATCAAAAACAAATGACAACATATCTGTAATTTCATCTGTTAACCAATCAATACCATCAGCAACCGGTATTTCAGGTACAAAATCTAGTAAATTATTAAGCATGCTCTAAGTTCACCTCACCATCTCCAGCAAGTGCAGCAATAACAGAACCACGTACAATGATTCCCTTCAATTTCCCATCATCTACTACCGCAACAGGAATAGGTGTATCATGTATTATGCTAAAAATATCATGTAATGCTGTTTCTTTTTCAACAGTAGGAATATCTGTTTTAATAATTTCTTTTAAATCTTTTACCTCTTTTTTACGGGCATCAGAAGCGTCATCTGCTGTTATATACCCTTTTAAATTCCGACTGTTATCAACAACAAATATGCTAGAAATACCTGCTTCTTTCATTCGTTCTAAGGCTACTCTTGGACCATGTTTATCAATATTAATTGTCTCAGGTCGTTTCATAATGTGCTGCGCTGTTAATACCTTCGAACGATCAATATCTTCTACAAATTTCTCAACGTAGTCATTCGCTGGATTCACAAGAATTTCTTCTGGTGTACCAATTTGGACAATTGAACCATCTTTCATTAGTGCAATGCGGTCACCTAGACGCAATGCCTCGTCTAAATCGTGCGTAATGAAAAGAATTGTTTTTTGCATTGATGATTGTAAATCAATCAGTTCATCTTGCATCTCTTTCCGAATAAGTGGATCTAGTGCTGAGAATGCCTCATCCATCAACAAGACTTTTGGATCATTTGTAAGTGCTCTAGCTAACCCAACACGCTGCTGCATCCCACCAGATAATTGTCCAGGCTTTTGGTGAATATAACCACCTAAACCTACCATCTCTAAGGCCTCTTTTGCTTTCTTTTCACGTTCTTCTTTAGAGACCTTTTGGATTTCCAACCCGAACGCAGCGTTTTCTAGAATCGTTCGATGCGGAAATAGTCCGAATTTCTGGAAAACCATACTTAGTTTCTCACGTCTTACACTACGAAGTGCATTTTTATCCATCTTAGATAAATCTTCTCCGTCGATATATATATTGCCCGTAGTAGGTTCTATCAATCTATTAATCAATCGAACCAAAGTAGATTTACCACTGCCTGAAAGTCCCATAATAACGAAAATCTCGCCTTGCTCTACCGAAAACGTAGCCCGATTAACACCGACAGTACTACCCGTTTCTTTTAATATATCTTCTTTTGATTTGCCTTGTTCTACAAGCTTGAGTGCCTGTTTCTTATTTTTTCCAAAGACTTTCGATAAGTCTTTTACTTCTATAATAGGCATATACTCACCTCTTTCTTACAAACTTTTCTTAGTCCTAAACAATCGTCCGCAGCAATCAACTACCTTACAATTATAAACATTTTTGTTTGTTTTGTACAAACTTTAAATTCCGTTAAAATCGAATATATTTTACGTACAGTTTATTCTGTACAAACTATACAATACAAATGCTTTTAATTCCTCCATATTCCTCCTAAATACTATGCAAGTCGATATTTTTAAATAAAAGGAATTTATTGTAATCTTTATATAGGAAGGATTGGTTGTATATGGGAACAACAAAAAAGGAACTAATCATGCAAGAAATCATGATAGAATTCTCCAAAACTGTTGAAATGTTTGGATTAACCCCTTTAGAAGCTCGTTTATTCTCTTTTTTATATTTATCCGAAAAACCCCTTACATTAGATGATATGAGTGATGCCTTGGGTAAGAGTAAAACATCCATGAGCACGAATATTCGTAGTTTGCTAGAATTGAATCTCGTTACTCGTGTATGGAAGAAAGGCGTTAGGAAGGATCTGTATGAAGCAAATTCACAATTGTTTAAGGCTTTTATGAATTTTTATTTAAAGAATTGGATCGATCAGGCTAATCAGCAAAAGAATTCATTAGAAGAAATAGAAAAAAACATCAAAAGAGCCAAAAATAATGAGGAGCTTACTGCGCTTAAAGAAGGTTTAAAGCATATTATTGGTTTCCATAGACAGCTCGAAGAAACTTATAAAGAACTCAATCAAGACTAGATGTTATCTCCGCCTTTTATTGGGTTCTTTATCATTTAAAATTGCCAAAAATTCATTGATCAAAGAAGGATAGTATCCTTCTTTTTTTAATGCTAAGATTGTCTCTGTAGGGTCTAATTTTTCATTTAACATCCCAGCAAAATGCACAAGTAACGATGTAAAATTAATTAACCCCTCTTCCTTTTGTACTAGATAGTTCTTATCTAATTTCTCCAGCAAGTTAAAAAGTTCGTCATATTCCTTTTTATTTATATTCTTTTCAATCAAGAGTTTAATAAATGGGTATTGATTCATATCAATAATATTTGAAAGTAAATGTATATGAAAAGAAGAGGTATTACAATTACTTATTTCTCTCATTTTAATAAAACCCCCAAATAGATTAAGCGTTAAAATATTCACTTTTAGATAAGTTACTTAACACTTTCATTCTTACTTTCAGAAAAGATCGCACATGTTTGTAAAAAATAATAAAAAGCTATTGATTTTTATTCTCAATCGTACTATTATTCTTGAAGTATTCTTAATGGAGAATTGATTTTTTTACACAGAGGTGACTATCATGAATTGCTGGAAATCAATCAAGTTTAATAAAGAATTTGGCAAAGTGCGCCTTTTCCTAATATCTACGTCCATTGGAATATTGACATTCATCATTCTTTATGTTCCTTTTTCTATCATCCATGACACACATCATGTACGTGAATCAGGAATAATTCCATTTATTATAGCAGTTTCTCTATTGCCGTCTATACATTCAATTATGCATATTTTACCATTAATTATTATGAATAAACGAGTGAAAGTTAATTATAAACGAAATATGAATTGTATTCCTACTTTTACCTATTATACAAAAACTCACGTAACAAAAAAAGTTTCTTTATTCGTGGCGATTTCGCCAACTGTTTTCATTACGCTTCCAGGCCTTATAGCGAGCTTTGTATTTACCGATTATTACGTTTACTTCTTACTGTATACTTGCATTCATATTGGTGTGACTTTTATTGACTTTTGGTTTATTGTTCACGTCATTCAGGCACCTAAAAAAGCTTATATTCATAACGAAAATGATGGATTTGACATATTATTAGAGGCTAACTAAGAACCTGGACAAAAGATTTTGTCTAGGGTCTTTTTTTATACCTACTAAAAAAATGATCCCATGTAAATTACCAGCCGCCCACGGAAAGGGAAGTGAATTGCCGGAACGACATATTTAGGACAATTCTGAATTAAACAAGTCTACAATCTATATACAGTAACAACCAACCTAAAGACCTTTCGTTATTTTTGTGGCACAAATTAGGTATTTATGAGCTTCATTACATCAGACTATTTTTTTTACCATTAAGTATGGTATATTAATCATTGTACAAAATAGGAATAAGATACATATAAGGAGTGTTAAAATGAAGAAACTAGCCATAGCTCTAGCATTATCAGCTAGTGTCATTACGTTATCTGCATGTAATTCGGAGGCAGATGAATCAGAGGTAGTTGTAGAGACTGCTGCTGGCGATATTACAAAAGAAGAATTTTATGAAGAACTAAAATCTCGCAGTGGCGGAGCAGTGCTACAAGAATTAGTCACTGTTAAGGTATTAGAGGACAACTACGAAGTATCTGATGAAGATGTTGATAATGAAATCGAGGCGATGAAGGATCAGTATGGTGATTCTTACGATATGCTAATTCAACAACAATTTGGTAGTGAGGACGCATTCCGCCAAATCCTTTATATCTCACTGCTACAAGAAAAAGCAGCAGCTGAAGATATCGAAATCACAGATGAACAATTACAAGAAAGATACGATCGTAGCTTGAAAGAAATTGATGCGCAACATATTCTAGTTGCTGATGAAGAAACAGCAAATGAAGTAAAACAAAAACTTGATGATGGTGGCGATTTTGCTGAGTTAGCTGCCGAATATTCAACAGATGGTTCAGCACAAGATGGTGGTAACTTAGGTTACTTTACTGCTGGTGATATGGTTCCAGAATTTGAAGATGCTGCATATAGCATGGAAGCAGGAGACGTTAGTGACCCAGTTCAATCAGACTTTGGATTTCACATTATTAAAGTAAATGACATTCGTGATACGGAACAGGAAATTGGTGAATTTGAAGATGTGAAAGAGGACCTTCGCCGAGAACTTGTTGCTTCACAAGTAGATACAGCTAAATTACAAGAAAAAGTTAATGGCCTGATTGAAGAAGCAGAAGTAGACATAAAAATAGAAGAATTTGAAAACATGTTTGAAACCGAAGCAGCAGAAGGTTAAACTAGAAAAGCGCAAAATTTAAAGATTGTAATCTTATCACAAGAAGGCTGTCCTAACATCAGGGCAGCCTTTTTCCAATATCTAAACCTTGGATTGCCGCTAGCTGGATACCTGTTCTTTTCTTTTTTCCCTCTCTTCTCTCTCCTTTTCCATCCGTTCAAGATAAATCTTACCTTCTCTTTCAATAAATGTTTGCTCTAGCTTTCGTTCAGCTGCCATTGTGCGAAATGCCATGTACCCACTGAAAAATATCATTGCTATAACAATAAAAACCCACCATGGAACACCTAAAATCATCTCCCTACCTCCTTGTCCACTTGTATCTAACACAATATATGATACAAAGAAAAGAAATATAACCTAGGTGCGAGAGCTATCCCTCTTTTTGCACTTTCTATTAATCTAGTTTTCAGTTAAACTTAAAGATAAAAGGTAATTCACATTCAATTTTGGAGTGATAAAATGACAAATACGCAATCCTATTTTTATAATATTATCCCAGTTCATATAAATATCTCTGAATATCAGAGGGAGCAGATTCTCCTTCAGTTTCCCGCCCCTGAATTACCTTCAGGTGAAAGTCGTTTCCTGATTGATCAAGAAACACATGGAAACCGCGTCCGTACCCGTTTACTATTAAATGATTTCACTGTCCAACGAACGAAAACAAACAAGGAATTTCTAAAAATGAGATTTAGTAATAATGCAGGAAATATTAATGCAAAGATGTGGGACAATCAAGGTGCTGTGGAACGCTCGATTCCACTTCTTGAACAGCATGCCGTGTTTGATATTGAAGGGAAAGTAGAAGAATTTAATGGCTACAAATCTTTGACAATCGATTCACTCACCCCTGTTGAAGGAGAAGTCAATCCTTTTGCATTGTTACCGTACACCGAACAAAATATAGAAGATCTAACTGTTGAACTTTTTTCCTATTTGCATGAACTAGGGACCCCTTATCAGGAAATTGCCTTATCCGCTATGCAACACTTTTGGGAACAATTTTCTATTCGCCCAGCTGCAAAGGGGTATCATCATAACTACTTAGGTGGATTATTAAAACATACCGTGGGTCTCATGCGTTTTGCTAGATATATTCTACGATTTGAGGAAAATCATTACAAAGCTACAATGAAACTCATTCAAGTTGTTGAAAAAGCTCACAAAAATGAACTATGGGCCAAAATCCAAGCACCTGATGATGTACAGCAGCTTGTATGGAAGAATACAATTGACCATCTATACAATATGTTACACGGGATGATGCAGTATAAAGATAGCACACCTAATTACGATTTATTAATGACTAGTATCTTGTTCCATGATATTGGGAAATTATTAGAATATGATCATGCTGGAAAAACCGATGACACGTTGAAATTTTTATATCCTACGGCTACGATCGATGGCTATGGTAACCGTAAGCAGGCAGGAATTACAATGGATGAACTTGGGGTAATGATTGGACATATTCCTTATGGTGTTCTTATTTTATCGAAAATAATAGAAAAAGAAGAGATACAGATCTCTGTAGATGCAATTCACCACATGTCACATTGTATTCTATGTCACCATGGTCTACCTGAGTGGGGCTCAGCTGTTAAGTCCCCTGGGTCGATTGAAGGGTATCTTATCCATATCGTTGATTACCTAGATAGTAGGTACGAAAATACGGAAACGGTGAAGTAAATAGAGTGGAAACACTAGGAGTCATCCTTAGTGCTTCCACTCTATTTTTTTGGAATGTATTTAAAGATTTCTCCAGATTCAACCACCCGTATAAAACTCATCAACCATTCATAATAATTCTTAGCGTACTCTAGTTTTTCAATATCATTCTTGATTTTTTCTTTTAAAGACTCATCCATTGTATCATTGTACATTTTTTCTAACTTCTCAATGGTTTCTTGCGTTTCTTCAATATTGGTTTCCGTTTGTTGGCGCCATTTGATACCGAATAAAGACGTAAACGACTTATACCAATCTTCTTCAGACTGATACAGATCTTTTCGTACACCTTTTCTAAAGGTTGATTCAACCATCTTCATATCTGATAATGACCTTACTCCTGTTGACATACTCGTCTTGCTCATTGATAATGCTTCACGCATATCATCTAAAGTCATCGGATTTTCCGCAAAATATAACACACCATATAATCGACCAATCGATGGTGTAATACCATATAAGTTCATATTTTTTGCGATAACTTGTATAAATTTCTCAATTGCTTCTTCATGCTTTTCCCAATTTGCTGTATCTTTTTCATCTTCAGGCATTGGAAGACCCCTCCACCTACATATAATCTGAGAATAGTTTATCATTAATTATCAATTTATGCGAATCGGATTCTCTAGCATAAGAATTTCGATAGCTTCCGAATTATCTAACATTTCCTTTTTACAAGTAAAAATAATCACTTGTTGCTTTTTCGCTATTTCATTCATCATTTTCATGATGCGTTTCGTCCGTACAGAATCAAAGTTTACAAATGCATCATCAATGATAAATGGAACCCGATGCTTTTCACTCACTGTTTCACTTATTGCCAATCTTAATGATATATATAATTGTTCAACTGTTCCTTGTGACAACTCACTTACTGCATATCTTATTCCATTAATCCCCTCAACTTGAAATGAATTTTTCTCGTTGGGGGCAAAAATACGGATATATTTTCCACCTGTTAATTGTGTGAAATAAGAGGATGTTTTCTCCATTACATTTGATAGATGTCTTTCCCTATAACTCCGCTTCGTTTCAGCTAGAATATCCTTTGCTGTTTTTAATATTGCCCATTCTTTCGCTTGTTTATTTATTTGCTCCGTTTTCATTTCAAATTGATGCATCGTCTTTGAGTAGTCATCAGATGATTCCATTGTTGAAAGGCTAGCAGAAGTCATTGCTAGCTCCTCCCTGGAAGATGAAAGTTTTCCCTCCAGCGTCTCAATCCTTTCTTGTTCTTTCTCCAAATCTATTGCTATTGTTTGTTCGTCGATTTGATTGTTCATGTATTTCATCCACGAACCCTGTGGATATACCTTTTCTAACCTGGCAATCGTTTTCTCTCGTGCATGCACCATTTCTAGTTTTTCTTTATGTAATTTTGCCTTCTGGTAGTATCCTTCTTCTGTATCAACATGCGCCATTTTAAATAATTCTTTTTTCTCATTCTCAACCACACAGATTTTTTGAGCCAATTCATCCTGTTCAATCATATTTTCCTTAACTAATCCTTTGAAATGTTCCACCTGTCTTTGCGTTTTGTCTGCATGAGCCAAAAATCCCTCTAACTTATTAAATTGCTGTTCAAAAGAAAATGCTACATCCCATTTGTTCTCCTTGAAAAATGAGCTAATTTTAAATTGATATTCATTGATACGAATTTGTAATTGCTCTAATTCGTTTATAGCTTGTCTCTTTTCATTAACTAGACGTAATACTTGCTTCATCGCATGGAAAAGTTCAGGCCAATAACTAATTCCAACTTGTTTTAAGAACGGATATTGTTCATGTTGTACCCTTATTTGCTCCTTTAATTGCTGGTCTTTTTCAACATGCGTTTTCTTCTTTTCTAGCAGATTAAATCGTATTATTTCATTCGTTTTTAACTGTTCTGTAACATGTTCTATTTCACTCCATTTTTTATTATGAAGCGAAATAAGCCTTTCAGCTTCTGCTCTTTCATCATCTGTTATTTGCGTTGTCTGAATGGGCGTTTTTTCATTACTGATCAATTTCTCCATATCATTGATGGCACGCATTCCAAGGAACCACCGGCCAATCCCGATAATAAGGAAAGCAATACTTACTTGAATAAGCCATGTCTGATTTGTAAGCAGCATACCTACTCCAGCTAAGATGGAAAGAACAATACTTAAGAAAAAGAAATTCTTTATATGTTTTTCCTTCTTTTTTTTATCCAATTTCCAATCACTTACTTTTTTGTTGGATGCTATTTTCAGTTTTTCCAAGAGAGAAGATCCGTTATGCTCAGCTATTTTACTATTTAATGCCTTTAATTGCTCTTCGGATAAAACATCGTCTTCTAATTCCTCGATTTGATTCAATAAATAATTTCTTTCTTGTTTTAATTGCCTTTCTTCTTGAAGCCATTTTCCTACTTCAGCTTTAATATTTTCATTATTATTTTTTAGTTCATTCCACGTTTTTTCGATATGGAAGGGAAATTGCATCGTATCTAATGCATCATGATTAATCCCAATATTTAACCTGTTTAATTCTGTTTCTATTTGCGTCGTTAGCTTGCTGATAGTGTTTTTAACTTTTTGCCATTCTTTGTTATCCTCCTGATACTTCTCCTTTAATTTATAAAGGATTTGCGCCTCCTCTTGTATGTTTGAAGGAATGATTTCCTCTTGTATCGTGACAAGTTTATTTTCCAGCTTTTGTTCATTATCTTTTAAAACAGTTAATTCACTTTGTAACGGCAATAATGTCTGATTAATATTTTCCAGTCTGCTTATTCCACTTTCTGGAAAGTCCATATCTTCCTTGTATGTTCCAATGCGAGAGGAATAATAGTGATAATCATTGATGACTGGTAGTGCCTGTAGAAGCTTTTCTAATTCTTTTTGCTTTCTTTTTTCTTCCTCAAGTTCTACCTTCAATTGTTTGATTTTAGCGATTATATTTTCTTTTTTATTTCTCTTTTCACTGTAAGTTGCTTCATTCGCTTTATACTGCCGAAGTGATGTGTACAATGCATCCATATTTTCTATTTGCTGATTAATTGATGGTTTCTTACCATATGGTTTAAATAATTCACCCAAACCCAGATCAAGCTGCTTCTCAAGGCTATAGATTTTCGTTGATCCTGACAGACTGATTCCTAATAGTACCTCACCAAGTTCTTCTTCTGTCATTTTCTTTATTCCGTTCAAGTCTGCCTGAGAAAACGAAAAAATTGATTGATACGTTTGTAATGTCATTCCTTTTAACCGCTCTTTTAACCATTCCTCGTCGAATTCTTCACCGGTTACTGTATAACATACCGCAGCGCCATTCCTAACTTCATCAAATCGCTCAATCGTAAATTCTCCATGATCTATATCGTTTAGCGTTAACCTTCCACCCATTCGACCACTTGTTTTCGGACGATAAAAAGATCGTTGTTTCGGTGGCAATCCAAAGAGCATAAACAAAATAAAGTTCTGAATGGTGGATTTCCCAGATTCATTTTCTCCATAAATACATAGGCTTGAATGCTGCTTGAAATCGATCGTATAATCGACCCATTTACCGAAACCGAAAATCGTAGCATTAATTAGTCTCATTTGGTCACCCCTTTAGTAATTCTCGGAGTAGCAAGATTTTTGCTTCTTTTTTTATCATTTGCTCCTCATCCTCTGATATTGACTGCAAATATTTTCTGGCACTTCGATGCTGGTATAAATCCTGTAAATACGGCTGCACAGCAGTATCATCTATATTTCGTACAAGTTCTCCTATGAAATGCTCCCCATTATACAATTCAGGTTCTATTGTCTCGTCACTTCCTTCAATAGCAACACGGAAAATGTATAGCCATGTTTGCCGTGTCGCTAATGTCTCATTGACTAGTTCTATTAAATCATCTAGTAACTTATCACTTTCCCATTTCTTTAAGTTTGAGAAATCCCCTTCCAACGTTAGATCAATAAGCAGGTTGGTAGGTGTATTCATCTTTTCAATGTCCGCTAGAATAGCTAATTCTACTTGATGAATTTCTTCACATTTCGAGACATCTACATGCAAACGACTATACATAATCGATTGCAAGGAAATAAAATTTAATTCTGTAGCTGTTTCAGAAAGGATGACATGGTAACAACCTTTTTCATCGGTTTCTTTACGATTTCTTCCCTGTGTATTACCTGGATATACAACTGGGGGATTTTTCTTAAGAATTTCACGTTTATGTATATGTCCGAGCGCCCAATAATCGAAATCTTTTTCTACTAAATCAGTTATTTGAAAAGGTGCATACACATCATGTTCCGTATTGCTTCCGATACTACCGTGAAGCGTTGCGATATGAAAGGGTACCTCTGGGTTAACAATATTAAATTCTGTTGCCTTTTTTTCTATCACGGCTCGTTTTTCATAACTAAAACCATATATATTTGCTAAATCTTGTCCATCTTTTTCAAAGGTGAATGTCCTCACCTTTTCATCAGGAAAAACATGTACATTATCTGAATATGTCACGGGATGAGGATTTCCTTGAATAAAGTCGTGATTACCATAGGAAAGATACACATCGATATGATGACGGTTCAACTCTTCAAAAGCTCTTCTTAAATAAATTTGTGCTTTTAAGCTTTGTCTTTCATTGTCAAATAAATCTCCTACAATTAGAATGAAATCTACCTTTTTATCAATCGCTATTTGAACCAAGCGCCGCAACGCATCAAAAGTACTCTCCCTTACCTTTTGAAAGAGTTCTTCTGGCATATTCGCTAACCCTCTAAACGGACTATCTAAATGCAAATCTGCTGCATGTATAAAGGAAACTTGTTTTGCCATAATACTCACCTACAATCTATAGAACTATTATTCTCATTTTAGCAAAACCTTATACAGAATGCACGTTCTACTATGGTATAGTTTTGAATGTTTTACCTTTCCACATAAAAAGCACTGCAACCAAGCAGTGCTTCCATCTTTATGATTTTTCTCTTTTAGATAAGGCAAGAGCTTTTTTAATATCTTTTAACGAACTAGAGCGACCATACATTAGCACGCCACCTTTGTATACGCGTGCACCAATAACTGCTAATAGAATGATTGTTCCAACTAATAAACCTAACGATAATCCTACTTCCCATAGAGGTACGTCTAACATTCCAATACGCATGAACATAATCATTGGTGCAAAAAACGGAATGAATGAAGTTACCGTAACAAAGGATGCTGTTGGTGCGTTTAGACCAAATATAGCGATAAAAAATGCAATCATGACTAGAAAAATCATCGGCATCATCATTTGCCCTGCATCTTCTACCCTACTAACGAGTGAGCCCAACATTGCAGCAAGTGTTGCATACAACAAATACCCTAATAAGAAGAATACAATCGCATAAATGTAGATCGAAGGTGATATATCTCCGAAACCGAGATACTCAAACATTCCACCTATAAATTCATCCTGTTTTGATTGAATGAGAAAATATGCTACTAAAATCAGTGAGACAATTTGTGTTAATCCTACTAATGCAATACCAACAATCTTCGCGAACATATGAGTGATGGCTGGTGCACTTGAGACTAAGATTTCCATAACTCGTGAAGACTTTTCATTCGCAACATCTGTCATAATCATTTGACCATAGGATAAGACAGCCATATACAAAACAAATAACATAATGTACACAATACCTCTAGCCTGATTTAACTCTTCTGATGTCTTAGCAGTCTCATCCAGCGCAACAGAATCAAATGCAATTGGCTCATTAATTTCTGCAAAGGCTTGAGCATCTATACCTGATTGCTGTGTCGCAATGGCTACTTTTATTTGTTGAAGTTGTTGTTCAAAGAACATTTGATTACTCGTGTCTGATATATTATTTGCGTAATATGTTGCTTCAGGTAATTGATTTTCATTTAAAGATAATACAATAAGTGCTTCAAATTCCTCATCCTGTACAGCCTGTTTACCATCCTCTTCTGTTCCATCGAATGGAACAATTTCCATATCTTCATTTGTAGCTTCGACGCTCATGCTCAATGTTTCAGTTAATGCGTCTGATTCATCAATGACTGCAATCTTTTCTGTAGTATCACTTGAAAATATATCAATAATCGACTGGAAATTCACAAGCCCGATAATAAATAAAAAAGCGATAGCTGTACTAATTATAAATGATTTTGCTTTTAATTTTGTCATATAAGTATGTGACATGATAATCCAAAATTTATTCATAGGAAGCACCTACTTTCTCAATAAAGATATCATTTAATGAGGGTTCCTCTAATTCAAATTTACGAACGAATCCTTTTCCATGTAATTCAGAAAATATCTTTTGTGAAACATCTTCGTTTTCGATTTGAAGTTCACAACCCGCTGCAACCCGTTTATACTTAACAACACCAGGATAGCTCTCTAGAAAACCAAGCTCCATATCTCCATGAACGATTAGATTCTTCTTACCAAATGAACGTTTGATATCACGCAAGGACCCTTTCACTACAGGACTCCCCTTATGTAATATGCATAAATGTTCACATAGTTCTTCCACATGCTCCATCCGATGAGAAGAAAAAACGATAGATGTGCCTTGTCTTTTTAAATTAACTACTGCTTTCTTTAGTAATTCAACATTTACTGGATCAAGCCCTGAAAATGGTTCATCTAAAATCAATAATTTTGGCTTATGAATTACTGCAGATATGAATTGTATCTTCTGCTGGTTTCCTTTTGATAATTCTTCTACTTTTTTGTTCATGTATTCAGGGACCTTTAATTGCTCAAGCCAATCCTCAAGTTCTTTTAATGCATCTTGTTTATTCATCCCACGTAGTTTGCTTAAATAAACGATTTGATCCTTGACGGTTAATTTTGGATAAAGACCTCTTTCCTCAGGTAAATAACCTATTAAGTGGCTTTTATCGTAATTAATCTTCTGCCCATCCCAGGTGATGTCACCCTCTGTAATATCCAATAATCCTAGAATCATTCGAAAAGTCGTAGTCTTACCAGCTCCATTTCCCCCTAGAAAACCAAACATCTCTTGTTCCGGTATTTCTAGTGATAAATGGTCCACAGCTAGTTGTGTTCCATATCTTTTGGTTACGTTATCTAATCTTAATGTCAAAATATCTCTCCCCCTCTTATAGTGATACGAATGTACCCATCTTTTTGTTTCAAGTTTTTACTCTTGATTTGAATAAATAGCAGACATGATACCATAAATGACACAATGAAGAACATAAACAGCCATAATGACAAAGAAGCTTAAAGATGGTCCTTCAAAAATGATGATAATAGCCCAAGCAAGAATTAATATAACTAAAGTTGCATTCCAAGACATTGCTTTTGCTTTATTATTTATACTCTTATATCTTTCATCAAATAAATGCTTCTTTTTTCCTATTCGTGCCTGAATATAGTATGCAAGGAACGCAACTGCAGCACCACCAAAAAGTCCTGACAAACCGACTAAAATATTTGTTAAATCACTCAATATTCTCATCCCCCTCAAAAATAAATAATTCTTCAATTGTACATCCAAAGGTTTGGGCTAGCTTATGAGCTAATACTAATGAAGGTTTATATTTTCCCTTTTCTAGAGAAATGATCGTTTGTCTTGATACACTTAATGATTTCGATAATTCCTCTTGCGTAATATTAAGTGCTGTTCTTTTTTCCTTAATGAATGTTTTCATAATTGGTCTCACCAACTTAGTAAAATGAAGTAAAGTTAACTTTACGTACAGTCTACTTTACATTTATTCACTTGTCAAGCAGACTTTACAATTTTATTATTTCACTTTTCTTATTTATTAATTTATAATTTGAATAAGCACGGCTTTTTACAATGAGGAGGAAAATGTATGCGAAATTACCATCTAACTGTTTTTGAAAAGTCTGGAGAAAAATTACTTGATGAAACCTTTCCTGCAGAAAATAATGATGATGCAAAAAAACTTGGAGAAAAGTTATTAGAAGAAAAAGGCTATAGTGAACACACACACCGATGTGTTTCTCCAGAAGCGAAATTAGTACTATTTCATAGATAAAAAATGACTCCACTATGATTAGTGGAGTCATCTTAACGTATTAGTTTGACTGTGTAGGGTCACCGTATAATTCTTCAAGTGGTTTTGTGATAATTTGGCTAATCTCATTAATTACCATATTTAAACGTTGCTCTTCTTCCATAAGCTTAGAAATTTCCGCATGTTGCTGAACCTGTTCAACAACCCCACGGGCTTGTGTTACTTCTTCTTCTGTAATTTCCATACCTTGCATTTGTTTTTCCTGAAGCTGCATTTGTGTATCACGGAAACTGTCAAACAATACCTTTGCCTCAGGATTATTCATTACCGTTTCATAGGCAGTTTTTAAATTTGTAAATTCTTCACTTTCACGAATTGCCTTTTCTAATTCATAGGCACTATCATACATATTAGGCAAAATATTTCCTCCTCCAAGTTTTAATCTTTGTTAACTATAACAAACGTCTTCTTTATTGTATAGTTATACGAACATAGGAAATGCATGAAAGGATCGATTGTGGTTTCATCATTATTGTTATAATATACAGTAGTTGATTAATCAGAAAAAGGAGTTTACGCATGATAAAACAACTCGCAAAAATCTTCAGCAGCTTGTACATCCTTCAAGAAAGCCGTGAAGTTGTCCCTAAGAATCATGAATGGTTTATTACAGATGACAATCAAATTATCGGTATCGATAAGAAGGAATTAACGAAGAAAGATATCGACATCCTATCTACATTTTTATCAACGTACAACATAAACATTCCTAGACCAACAGAACAAGAGCAACGATGGAAATCCCGGATTTTAAGTAATGATTTTCAAGAACTAGAAACTCCTTTTCGTTTCGTTTATTTTACGATATCGAAAAATCAAATTGATCCGTTACAATTTAGAGAAGCCATCTATAATCTATTTTCACATCCTGTTCCAATTTTATGGGAAAGCGAAAAAGCAGGAGTCATCATTGAAGAGCAATCAACTTTTTCAGAAGAAGCTATCTCCTATGAACAAATTATTGATATTTTAATGAGTGATTTATATACAAATATTAGGTTTTATGTAGGCCCATACATTGATACTTTCGATAAACTAAAGTATAAGTATGATACGTTCTTAAAAAATGTAGGTATTGCTTTTTCATATTCTGATCAATCGGTTGTTACATATATTGACGCAATTAGTTTTCACTTTATAGAACAGGCGGATAAGCATTTTATGAATGAAATCAAAACAATTGTCTTAAAAGAATTAATTGATGATGAAGAGCTACTACATTCTATTAAAGTATTTATTAGTAGTAATCTGAACGTCTCTGAAGCAGCTAAGAAACTACATTTACATCGAAATAGCTTACAATATCGATTAGATAAATTCATTGAAAAAACGGGGATCGATGTAAGGCGATTTAATGAAGCAGTAGCTGTATATTTGGTCATCTTGTCAATGATGCACAAAAGCTAATCCAATCTTTGTGCATCATTCCCATTACTTAACACGAAGACTTTCCCTATAATGGAATTAACCGCTTACAATAATGGAGGGAATAGAAATGGCTGAATTAAAATTACAAAATATACAAAAGAAATATGATAAAAATGTTATTGCCGTAAATGATTTCAACTTACACATTAAAGATAAAGAATTTATTGTTTTCGTTGGTCCATCAGGTTGTGGGAAATCAACTACATTACGAATGATTGCCGGATTAGAAGAAATTTCTGGTGGTGAATTTTATATAGACGAGAAGAAAATGAACGATGTAGCACCAAAAGACCGTGATATTGCAATGGTTTTCCAAAACTACGCGCTATATCCACATATGAGTGTATACGATAACATGGCATTTGGTCTTAAATTACGTAAATTCAAGAAAGAAGAAATCGATAAACGCGTACAAAATGCTGCTAAAATCTTAGGATTAGAAGCATATTTAGATAGAAAACCAAAGGCACTATCAGGTGGTCAACGTCAACGTGTTGCTTTAGGACGTGCCATTGTTCGTGACGCAAAAGTATTCTTAATGGATGAGCCTTTATCCAACCTTGATGCTAAATTACGTGTTCAAATGCGTGCAGAAATTCAAAAGCTTCATAAACGTTTACAAACAACTACAATCTATGTAACCCATGACCAAACAGAAGCAATGACGATGGCAACACGCCTTGTGGTTATGAAAGATGGCTTAATTCAACAAGTCGGTGCACCAAAAGAAGTATATGATAAACCAGATAATGTATTTGTCGGCGGATTCATTGGTTCTCCGTCTATGAACTTCTTAAATGGAAAATTGTCTGATGGTTACTTTGTAATGGATGACAAAAAAATAGCAGTACCTGAAGGGAAAATGAAATCATTACGTGATCTTGGTTATGTTGGTAAAGAAATAATCCTAGGTGTACGTCCAGAAGATATCCATGATGAGCAAGCATTCTTAGATGCATCTCCAAATACGAAAATTAAAGCAACTATCGATGTAGCTGAACTAATGGGTGCAGAATCCATATTATATTCTACGATTAACAATCAAGATTTTGTTGCTCGTGTAGATTCCCGTTCAGACATTAATGGTGGAGAAACAATCGAATTAGCTTTCGATATGAACAAAACACATTTCTTCGATAAAGAAACTGAAAATCGTATTAAATAATGTTAGGAAGGTGAGGATATTGATATCCTCACCTTTTTTATTTTATAGATAGGTTGTAAGCACCTGGTTACGAGGACGAACGCCTGATTACGAAAACAAATTCCCACATAAAAGAGGAAAGTCTTTGCAGACTTTCCTCTAGCCATATATTATTTAGTTTTATTGACCACCGTTTAATTGTTGTTGAGCAGTTTGAACTAGACGTTTAGTGATTTCTCCACCAACAGAACCGTTAGCACGAGAAGTTGTTTCACCGCCTAAGTTAACACCAAATTCAGAAGCGATTTCATATTTCATTTGGTCAAGAGCTTGTTGTACACCAGGTACGACTAATTGGTTTGAATTGTTGTTTGCCATGTTATATCACCTCCTTGTGTAATACTATTGTCTGTAGATAGCGTAATCTTATAACTTAAATTGACTGGTAAAATGTAGTTATGCTTCCAGCTCATAAAGAAAGCCCGCTACAATAGGCTGTAACGAGCTTTTTTTAATACAATTTATTTTGGATAAGTCATTTCTTCTGGTTTAACATACGTATCGAATTCTTCTTCTGTTAATAATCCTAACGCAACAGCAGTTTCTTTCAAGGTTGAATTATCTGCAAATGCTTTCTTGGCAATTTTAGCTGCATTTTCATATCCAATATGAGGATTTAATGCAGTAACAAGCATCAATGAATCATTTAAGTTTTTCTCAATTTGTTCATGATTTGGTTCAATTCCAACAGCACAACGTTCATCAAAGGAAATAATACTATCAGCTAGCAACTCACATGATTGTAAGAAGTTATATGCAATTACCGGCTTAAATACGTTTAATTCGAAATTACCTTGGCTGGCTGCAAAACCAATTGTTGCATCATTCCCCATTACCTGTGCTGCAACCATTGTAACTGCTTCACTTTGTGTTGGATTTACTTTACCAGGCATAATGGAACTACCTGGCTCGTTTGCTGGTATTGTAATTTCGCCAATTCCACAACGAGGTCCACTTGCTAACCAACGAACATCATTAGCGATTTTCATCATGTCTGCAGCTAATCCTTTTAATGCACCATGCGCATACACTGACTCATCATGACTTGTTAGTGCATGGAATTTATTTGGCGCTGAAATAAATTCTTTACCCGTAAATTCACTAATTGCAGAACATACACGATCTGAGAATTCTGGATGGGCATTTAAGCCTGTTCCAACCGCGGTACCACCAATTGCTAACTCTTTTAGATGTTTTGCACTTTCAGTAACCATCATTTCAGATTTTTCTAACATGCGATGCCATCCACTAATTTCTTGACCCAATGTTAGTGGCGTTGCATCCTGTAAGTGTGTACGTCCAATCTTAACGATATCTGAGAATGCATCCATTTTTCCTTTAAACGTATCTTTTAAAATCTTAATCGCTGGAAGAACGTTATCTTCAAGCTTTAACACAAATGCAACATGCATGGCAGTTGGGTACGTATCATTAGAGCTTTGTGATTTATTTACATCATCATTTGGATGAAGTCTTAATTCACTACCTTTTTCCTCTAGCCACCTGTTACCAACATAAGCAATCACTTCATTAACATTCATATTTGATTGCGTACCACTACCTGTTTGCCATACAACAAGTGGAAAATGTTCATTAATATTTCCTTCTATAATCTGATCAGCAGCATAGCCAATTGCTTCTGCTTTTTCTCGATCCATAAGACCTAAATCACTATTAGCTTTTGCTGCACTCTTCTTCAGTATTGCAAACGCTTTTATTACTTCTTTCGGCATTTTTTCATTTCCAATTGGAAAGTTTTCTTTACTTCTTTGTGTTTGTGCACCCCAGAATTTATCTGCAGGAACGTTAATTTCCCCGATTGTATCTCTCTCCACACGATATTCCATCTATGCTTCCTCCCTATGTATCAAAAATGTTTCATTCCTCTCTATTGTAACAAATTTTTTAAATAATAGAATATAGAATTGCATTCGAATAATATAATTTTAAAAGAGTGCTGCAATTATAAAATAGACACAAAATGTTACTATAAAAACACATTGTTCCAATATTTTTTTACTATATAATAGTTATGGGATCTTATATCAAAAGGGGGATACTGCTTTGCCAAACATTTGGACACATATTCTTTTTTGTGAAGAAGTTGTGGATACCGTCAATCAAACGCTTTTATCAGCTAAAAACGAAGCGTATCTAAAGCTAGGAGCTCAAGGTCCTGATCCGTTTTTCTACTATAATTTTTGGCCTTGGATTAAAGAAGAACCTATACACAAAATCGGTAATGCACTACATACGAGAAATTGCGGAAATTTCCTAGTGGACTTAGTTAATTCTGTAAAAGACCAAAATGAGCGCATGAAAGCGTATGTGACTGGTTTTGTGACTCACTATATTCTTGATAAAAATACACATCCATATATCCATTATCATGCTGGTTATGAAGAAAGTAAACATCAAAAGCTTGAAATTACTATCGATACCATTATGATGAAACGATTTCACCATGTAAACACATGGAAAACACAGGTGTACAAAGAAATTGATGTTGGACATTCCTTAGATAAGGACATCACGGCACTTTTATATAATAGGATAAATGAGCATTATCCAGATATAAAACAAGATTCACCAAGTTATATAAATAAAGCCTATAAAGATATGTTACTTGCTTTAAGAATTTTATTTGATCCATACGGTTGGAAGAATACCTTATTTAAATCATTCATTTCTTCCTATTCTCATCAGCCAATCACAAATCAAATTGACTATTTGAATGTAAGTCATGCGACATGGTATCACGCTGCAACAAAAGAGGCATCGGTAAAGAGTTTTATTGATTTATATGAACTGGCGCAATTGGAAGCAATTGAGGTATTAAAAGAAATAAAAAAGTACTGGGAAAAACCTTCTGACGCATCTATTCACAAAGTAAAACATTTAATTGGGGACTACTCTTATGACACTGGTACAGCATTACAGCTCAACTTAGAGAATAAATACAGTAACCCGATTGTGTAGTTGAGAGATGCCTACATCGGCATTTCTCAACTAAGTGACCTTCCTAAATCCTATACGGCTCCATTCACTGACTCTAATGTTGCTGCTGCCTCATTCGTTACTTCGATCGCATCTGTTAAATTTGCCATTCTACTTACTTGTTCATCAACCGATAATTCTAACTCTTCAATTGTTGCGGTTGTTTTCTCTAAGACGGATGCTAATACTTCTACAGATTCATCAATGGTTAAGGTCGATAGCTGTATTTCCATCGCCTGACTCTTTAGAAAATCAATATCCCTTATAAAGGCAATGAGCTTATTCGTAATTGTTTCGAAATTTGCTTTGGCAGTCATTGCACGATTCGAGCTGCTAAGGAGTTGGGATTTATTATTATAGATTTCTTGCTGTGTCTCAGTCGTATTCTTTTCGATAGATGATAAATTTTCTCCTATTTGCTTTGCAAATGCTTGAGACTGTTCTGCTAATTTACGGACCTCTTCTGCAACCACCGCA
Source organism: Oceanobacillus bengalensis (assembly GCF_003628445.1). Lineage (GTDB taxonomy): Bacteria > Bacillota > Bacilli > Bacillales > Amphibacillaceae > Oceanobacillus > Oceanobacillus bengalensis. The sequence goes on along the minus strand of NZ_RBZO01000001.1, from coordinate 284,465 downwards.
AAACCCTTCCCAGCATCGCCAGCTCGTGCAGCCTCAATGCTAGCGTTTAATGCTAACAAATTCGTTTGAGCAGAGATGTCCTGTATTTTCGCTGTGAAATTATTATTTTCCCTGATAATATGTACAAGCTTATCCATGTTTTTTATTAAAAGGTTAAAGGAATCCTGAAAGCCATCTAATATGATTGTTAATTCAATAATTGATTGCTGTCCTTTAAACGAAAGTATCTTCAACTCTTCCCCATTTTCTGTACTTTCTTTAAAGGAAGTCAACATATTTTCAACTAATTGATTCGCTTGGCTTGTGGAATAAGAAATATTAGCCGCAGATTCTGCTTGTGACCTACTTGCCCTATTAAGTTCCATAAAAGCTCCGCGCATTTCTTTGGTCGACTCTCGGTTTAACTGACTATCTTGTTCAATAAGATCCATCTGTGTATGTACCTCTTTTGCTCCTGCTTGTACCACATTAGCTAGATGTTTTTGCTTCTTTGCATATGCTTCTGTTCTTACTAATGCTTCTTCCACATCCATAATTAGCTTCCTTGAAATCCTAACCTGTATTACTAAAACAATAAATACAAGAACGTAAAAAACAATTGTAATAGCAGTTGCCCTTGTATCAAACCCGAGTGTTTCACCTTTTTCCATAACAAAAAAAGCGAGCAAAACTAAACCTAACACCGCACCAGTAGCTAGTACTTTAATAGAAAGTGAAATTGCAGCCACAGCTAACAGGTAAAAGATAAATAACATATTTGTCACATAATCGGAGCTAAGCATAATTAATAAAGCTACGCAAGCTACTGCAACAATAGCTATATAAGGAATAATTTGTGTAAGGATATTTTTCTTGTAAAGAGCGGCAACTAATAGTAGTGTAAATGTGCCCCCAATACTTATTGCTAAAATATTTTCTATTGGTGCACCTACCATTAGTTCTGCCCCTACTCCTAATAGCACAGAAAATAATAATATAAAAAGTATGATTCTATTTTGTCTAATTAATATATCTCCATTTTTGCTCATGCTTCTTCCCCTTCATTCATTACTAATTAAATGATACCACCTGAAAAGGCTTTCTCTTCACTCCAACGTAAGAAACCTTACCCTAATTAGGTAAGGTTAACTTTATTTAAGTACCAAATTTATTCCCAAAGAAAATGCCTATATTCTTCACATAAGCGCATAAATTCGTCTTTATCACCAGTTATAAGTGTCTCATTAATTTTATTTTCTAGTTGCTTCTTATTCCAATCAAAACATAATTCATCAAGAATCAGCTGTGCAGAAAGCCTAAATTCATAAGGTATTTCTTTTTTAGCGTAAAGGGTATTTCCATCATAACGATAAAATAGATAGATCATTTTTTCTTTTTTCATAAAATGCTCCCCCTTGACTCTTTTTACTATTATCCTAAATTTTTAGAAAAATTGCAACAAAAAAATTAGTGTATGAAAAACTTGATAATGAAAGATGTATGTAAGTTACTATTTTTCCCATACTAAACATACTTAAGGTTAGTCAATAGATATAACCTAATCCTTTCTTTTTTCTCTAGACCCAATGCATTCTATTTTGGTAGACTATAATGCATGTATCAAAATAGGAACTCGTTGTTACAGGAAAGAAAATTATCGGAGGAAAACACATGAATCATTCGGATAACTTGAAAAAAGGTGAAAAAGGGGCATGGATAAGTATTATTGCTTATATCGTCTTGTCCTTTGTAAAACTCATCGTTGCCCATGTTGGGAATTCAGATGCACTACGGGCTGACGGGTTAAATAATACGACAGATGTTGTAGCATCTATAGCCGTGCTAGTCGGACTTAAGATTTCAAGAAAGCCACCAGATAAAGATCATCACTATGGTCATTATCGAGCAGAAACGATTGCATCATTATTTGCTGCATTTATTATGATGTTTGTTGGTATACAAGTAATTATTGATACATTTCAAAAACTAGTCGCAGGACATGCTTCGCAACCAGACCTACTTACGGCATGGACAGCTCTTAGTTCAGCAATTATCATGTTGTTTGTTTATCGATATAACCTTAATCTAGCTAAAAAAATTGAAAGTGGTGCACTTTATGCAGCTGCACAAGATAATCGTTCAGATGCATTGGTTAGTATTGGTGCATTTATTGGCATCATAGGAACACAATTTGGCTTATTTTGGTTTGATCCTTTAGCAGGACTAATTGTAGGTTTAATTATTGTTAAAACTGCTTGGGATATATTTAAAGATGCAACACACACGCTTACAGATGGTTTTGATGAAGATAAAATAAAAACAATAAGGTCTAGTATCGAAAAGGTTAATGAGGTAAAAGAAGTCATTGATGTAAAGGGTCGTGTTCATGGAAATCAAGCATTATTAGAAGTAACTATCTTAGTAGATCCAAAGTTAAATGTGGAGCAAAGTCACCGTATTACAGAAAAAATTGAACATTACCTGGAAGAAAAGCATAAAATCAATCATGTACATATTCACATTGAACCATATTATAAGTAATTCCTATGAGGCTGGGACATAGAAAGATCATAGGATAAGAAGCTTAGAATATTAACTTCTGGCTATAACCGAACCTTAATTCATAGTTGATATAAAGTGTTGATCTCTTTAATTCAGAATAGTCTTGAATACACCGTTCCGGAAAGACACTTCGCTTTCCACGGGCGGCTGGTGAGCCTCCTCCGTGCTAACGCACTACGCAGTCTCACCTAGGCCTATCCTCCCGTAGGAGTCTTCGTGTCTTTCCTCCACTGAGTTTAAGTTACTAACCATTATCTCCTTCGATACGGAAAGTCAAAAAGCATCGTACTACTTCACTAGTCTGGGTGAGTGTAGGGCGGTGACTCCTGCGGGAATAGCACGTGTCCGAAGACCCCGGAAGAAGCGTTCTGTGCTTCTGAGGAGGCTGAGGCCGTGCCCGCGGAAAGCATCCGCCCGGAGCGATCCCGGACGGTGAGATTTACTCCGATTTAAGATAATCTAAATTAAGTTAGTTCGAAGTCTATACAAAATCAGAAGTAATTTAAATTGTAATGAGAAATTTTGAAGCAACATTTCAGACTTTTAATAAAAACACTTTTGTCCCAGCCGCTTTTACATCGTCAATAAGAAAACCGTTATAATTGCTCCTATCACTACCAATACAACATTCAGTCCAAAAGTGGCTAAAAGTATTGCAACAACTCCACCAATAACGCCAATGATTGGTTGTTCGGGTACAACAGTCATAATTCCAGGAAATATTAAAGCACCTAAAGCTGCATATGGAATGGCACTTAACCACCTATTTACCCAAGGACGAAATTGAAGTTTCTCCATTACAAATGCTGGAATAAGTCTTGGAATCATTGTAACAAGGCACATTCCAACAATAATGAGTAATATAGTCATTCTTCTTTTTCCTCCTTTAATAAATAAATCCCACTCATTCCACCAACAACCGTCCCTACAACAATCGCCCAACCAGTACTCATTCCTAATTGAACACATGACGCATTAAGCAGCATGGCGACAATGGCTATAAGTCCAACTTTTAATTCCTTCTTTACAGATGGTACCAATAATCCAATAAACATTGCATACAAAGCAATTCCCATGCTTTGACTTAACTTTTGCGGAATTATATCACCTAAAATACCACCAAGCAATGACCCTAAAACCCATGACAAGTATGCAACGATGATGATTGCTGCATAAAAATAAGCACCTTTTTCCTTTTTAGCTTCATCAGGGTTCAATGCAGAAACTGCAAACGTCTCATCCGTTAAACCAAGTGTTAAAGGTATTTTCCATTTTAAAGCAACGCCTCTTAATTGATTCATAAATGATAAACTCATGACAAAATGACGAAAATTAAGGACAAAGGTTGCAATGATTATTTCTACCGCTCCAGATCCAACCGCAATCATATTCGCCCCCATAAATTGACTAGCACCAGCAAAGACCATCGCGCTCATTAAAGTTAATTCCGTCAAAGACATTCCGGCTTGCTTTGCTAATACACCATAGGTTAATGCAATGGGCAAATATCCGAGCATTATTGGAAAGCCAACCGCAAGCCCCTTCTGAAACATCTTCACAGATTCCGATTTATTTGGTTGTGTTTGCATTAATTCTTTCGTCCCCATATACTGACTCCTTGTATCCACTTATTACCTCGCGCATAATTAACTTATTATAACGAATATTATTAAATTTTAAAAGCTATTTATGTAATTTGACAAAAAAAGTGAAATAATTGTATATTCAATACTATCCTAGAATTTAATATGATCCATTTAATGACAAGTAGATTATTTCTTAAGCAGTAAGCAGAGACAAGATGGTTGGTGAGAATCTTGGCGGAGAGGTAATTGAATTACACATTAATAGAATAATGGATTTTCAGATAAGTGGGTGAAATATTCTTTTCACCAATCAGGGTGGTACCGCGGAGAAAGCCTTCGTCCCTATATAGGGATAAGGCTTTTTTACTTTTTTAAGGAGGTTTTACGAGTGTTCTTCATTCAAGCGAAACACCAACCATCATTACGAGAATCAATTATTGTCTTTATCTCAGTCATTGGCTTATTAAGCTATTTTATTATTGGATTAGAAACCGTCCCCCATATTCCTATCTTACTAGGAATATTTCTTCTCACAATATACGGTTTCTTAAACAAGATAGCTTTCAAAGAATTGGAAGAAGCAATGATTGCCGGAGCAAAGTCAGGCATGGGAGCCATCTTCCTATTCTTTCTAATTGGGATATTAATTAGTAGCTGGATGATTAGTGGGACAATTCCCGCATTAATAAGCACAGGATTTTCTTTTATTGGTGGTACAGGCTTCTTTGGTATTGTATTTGCTGTAACAGCGATTATCGGTGTTTCACTTGGTAGTTCATTAACGACAACTGCTACAATTGGGGTAGCGTTTATTGGGATGGCAAGTGCAATGGATATTTCACTTGCAATTACGGCAGGTGCCATTGTTTCAGGTGCCTTTTTTGGAGATAAAATGTCTCCGTTATCAGATACAACCAATCTTGCATCCACAACAGTTGGGGTTGATTTATTTGATCATATTAAACACATAAGCCTAACGACAATACCAGCTTTTATTCTTTCATTTATCATGTTTATTATTTTATCGCCTGAGCAAACAACTTCGTCCGAGGAAGTCACCAATTATCAAGCAGCAATTGAATCTGCTAATTTAGTCCATTGGACATCCTGGATTCCTCTAATTGCGCTTGTAGCATGTACGCTCTTACGTGTTCCTGCATTTGTTGCTTTAACGATTAGTGGTCTTCTTGCAACACTTATTGCTTGGTTTAGCAATCACTTTGATTGGTCTTCTATTTGGCACATTTGGTTTAATGGCTATGTAGGCACTTCGGATTTTGAGCCTGTTAACGACTTATTATCAAAAGGTGGTATAAATAGCATGTTATTTACCATTTCTCTCGTTATCTTGGCATTGAGTTTTGGTGGATTGCTATTTGTTACAGGGATTATTCCTAGCATACTAACCGCATTCCAAAAGCGTATCAGAACCATTCGAAAGACCATTGTATCAACTGCTGCAACCGCAATCGGAATTAATGTATTTATTGGAGAACAATATTTATCGATTCTTTTAACTGGAGAAACGTTTAAAGGCGTTTATGAACGCGCAGGATTACCAAAGAAGGCACTAGCAAGAACCTTGGAGGATGCTGGAACAGTTGTTAATCCTCTCGTTCCCTGGAGTGTTTGTGGTGTATTTATTGCGAATGTGCTTGGTGTTGCTGTAATTGACTATTTACCATTCGCTTTCTTTTGTTTGTTAAGTCCCGTGATTACGATTGTATTTGGCGGTAGGTCTTATGGAAAATGATAAGAGGCAGTTCCTTATTAATGGAACTGCCTCTTTATTGGTTATTCTGCATGCAAATTTAACTAATCAATTAATCGCATCTACTAATTTCCGTAACCCCTCAAGTAGCCTAGGGGAAGGTCTGCAAAAAAGTGACTCTTCCAATACATGAATATTTCCATCTTTAATAGCCTTCAGCTCCTGCCAACCAGGACGCTTTCTAACTAAGTCTGGATTCATCTTTTCTTCTTTCACTCCGACCCAAACCATACAAATATGATCTGGATTACGCCGTTTTACATCTTCCCAATCTGTTTGTACACTAGCAATATCTTCTGATGAGAAAATATTTTTAGCTCCTGCCAATTCACTAATTTCCGTGAGCCAGTTTAATTTCCCAGGTGTGAAGATTGGTTTTGGCCACCATTCCCAATATAAAGTTGGTTTCACGGATCGACCACTATATTTAGAACGATACGTATCTATATCGTTCAAGAATGCTCTCGCCTTTTGGTCGCCAAGTGCTTTTTCCCCAATTACCATACCTACTTCGCGGATATCTGCAGCAATTTCTGCAAGCGAATTAGGATTTAGAATAATATAAGGTATGTTTCTTTCTTCTAATGCCTCAATATTCTTTTCCATTCCGGGGACACTCAAGGATGCGAGTACGATATCTGGTTTAAGTGCTTGAACTTTGTCCATATCGATCGAAAGGTCTGGTCCTACTTTTGGTAAGTCCTGAATAGCCCTTGGCCAATCTGAATAATTATCTACGCCAACTAACAATTCTGTCCTATCTAAGTAAGCTAATATTTCCGTATTGCTTGGACAAATAGATACAACGCGCATTCAAACCCTCTCCCTACACCTTGTTATTCTTTGTCTTGGTCTGTCATGATTAATGGTCCGTCTTTGGTAATAACGAGAGTATGTTCATATTGAATTGAACGACCACCATCGATTGTTCTTGCTGTCCAGCCGTTATCATCCATCTTGCTTTTCCAATCACCTTCGTTAATCATCGGTTCGATTGTAATAACCATGCCTTCCTTTAGGCGTAAACCTTTATTTGGCAAACCATAATGAGGAATAAGCGGATCTTCGTGAATTGTTGGTCCTATTCCATGTCCGGTGAAGTCACGAACGACAGAAAATCCTTCCCCTTCTGCATGCGTTTGAATAGCATGACCAATGTCACCAATTCGCTTTCCAACTTGTGCTTGCTCGATACCCTTATATAATGAATTTTTTGTTACTTCCATTAATCGCTTACCAACTTCGTCAATCGTTCCAACAGCATACGTCCATGCCGAATCTGCTAAACCACCATCGAGGTTTACAACCATATCAATCGTTACAATATCTCCATCTTTTAACGGTTTTTCGCTCGGGAATCCATGACAAATTTCATCATTTACACTTGCACAGATTGCATACGGGTATCCATTAAATCCTTTTTGTTCTGGTGTTGCTCCATGTTGTCGTAAAAACTCTTCCACAAATGTATCTATCTCCATTGTGGTAATGCCAGGCTTAATCATTTTTGCTACTTCTTTATGTGTTTTAACTAATAAGTCACCTGCAGCTTGCATTTTTTCAATCTCACGTTTACTCTTACGGGTAATCATTTCACATCTTCCTCTTGTTCATTATTATTGATAACTACTCAAATTCTAACACAATCATTCCTATCCTGCATAATACAGGGTTTATTCATATTATGCTTCGTATTATTATATTATTATATGCTGATTTTTATAATATTGTTGTAATTGAAACTGATATCGCAATAAAGATATAAGATGCGACGTAACGTAAATGATCTTTTTTATAATACTCTCGCTCACACTTATGCTTGTTTTGTGCTTGGATTCGCTCTGGCAGAATACTTCGCTTTCCGGAACGGTATGTTTAAGCAAAACCCTTCACTTACTGCGCATTTTACGTTAAAAGTAAAAAGAAAAAGATACAGGCGAATTTAAACTCGCTGCATCTTTTCCTTTACTTATTAGTAATATCCTCCACCGTAACCGCCGCCTGTATATGCAGTACCGATGATGATTAAAAGAATAAACAATACAACTAAAAGCGCAAAACCTGAGCCGTAACCAGCTCCACCTTCTTTACCCATAATAACTTTCCCTCCTTATTATCAAGGCTACACATTACTGTATTCCAATAACCCCAAAAATGGGAGGGCGTTTACCTATTTTTTTCAAAAGGGGATGTTCAAAAAGTCCGGTAAAAATGACACATCAAGTTGGAGGAACTTCAACTAAGAACCGACACGTCCTATATCGAACGTTGAAGCCACCACATCCTGTGGGAGCTCGTTAGCTTGCTTTTCCGTTCCGCACGTATAAATAGCATACGCTTCGGTACTCAAATCTACGCCGCCTCGAACTTCTCGGTCCTTTTTATCCCCCTTTTTGAACTCATAATTTTAGGTGCATCAAACATAGTTTTTCACGTCATAGATTTTTCCATTTACAACGTCTTCATCATTTAGTATATCAATCAATACACCTGCAACAATTGCTGGTGTATTTAATGCATTATTTTCTTTCAATTGTTTAAAACGCTCTACATCCGAAAAAGCTTCTTCCGTAGTTGAACGGATGGTTTCTTGCATTCCTGTATCCATCACACCTGGGTTAAATGCTATTACTTTGCTTCCCGATTTTAATGTTTCTTGCTCTAATGCCACAACTCTTGTATACATATTTACACTTGCTTTCGAGGAACCATATGCACTCCAACCATAGATTGGTCGCTCTCCAGCCCCTGACGTAACCGCTACTGCTAACATTGGAACACCAACATTACCAGCTTGCTTTAAAAATAAATTAGTCAAAACCATTGGAGCAATGGAATTAATTTGGAAATGGCGAAGCAACGCATCACTCTCTATATTGATTGCTTGATCTATCGGTTCAACAACTGCAGCATTATTAATAAGATAAAGCGATGTGATATCGTAATTAAAAAGCTCTTCTTTTAAATTATTAAATGTATCTTCTAGTGCAGAAATATCACTGATATCACAGCTATAATGCTTAAATACTCGGTTATACCCCTTAGCTAGTTGTGATAATTTATTGTTCGTATTTCTAGAAATGCCAAGTACATTTACACCAGATTCTAAAAATAGGCTGGCTAGTTGTTCACCTAAGCCTTTGGAAACCCCTGTTATAACAGCAAATTTCGACAATGATATGTCCCCCTTGTACTAACCTATTTTTCATTCACCTTGTTCCAATAGTATACTAATGTTTCCATCCCTTTATCAAAACTATCCAGTGGAAAACTTTCATTTGGTGAATGTAGGCGATCTTCTGGTGTACCAAACCCTAATAAAACAATAGGGATATTGTAAATCGCTTCAATCCATTCCACAACAGGAATGGAACCACCCATACGAATATAGACCGTTTCTTTTCCGAATGCTTTCGTATAGCTTTCTGCAGCTTTCGTGATTAATGGGTTGTTTGGCTCTACTTTATATGCTTTTGCCGATAATTTTTCTTTTTTCACTTCAACTGTAATGCCTGAAGGTGTATGTGCTTTCACATGCTCCTCGAGCAATTCTTGAATTTTGACTGGATCTTGTCCTGGTACAAGACGGCAAGTAATTTTTGCTACTGCCGACGTAGGGATAATCGTTTTGGTTCCTTCCCCTTGATATCCACCATACATTCCATTTATTTCTAATGTCGGACGCCCCATGGTATGCTCCTTAGGTGTATAGCCTTTTTCAGAAACCGTTTCAGGCACACCTGTAGCCTCTATGAAATCTTCACTTGGAGCACCTGCCATTAATGTTCTTTCCGCATCGGTAAGTGGCAAGGCATCATCATAGAAACCATCAACGGTAATGACCTCATCCACATTTTTCATTGATGCTAAAATATGATTTAATGCCATAATTGGATTACGAACAGCCCCACCATACATCCCTGAATGCAAATCATGATTAGGACCTGTTACCTTAATTTCAATACCTGTAAAACCTTTTAATCCATATAAAATTGTGGGCTGATTTTTAGCGACCATACCAGAGTCAGATATTACCGCAAAATCTGCTTGAAATTGTTCTTTTCTCGCGTGTAGGATGTCATATAGATTCTCACTACCAATTTCTTCCTCCCCCTCAATACAAACTTTTACATTGATTGGAAGTTTACCTTCTGTTTTCATATATGCTTCAAATACTGCTAAATGCATAAATACTTGTCCTTTATCATCACTTGAACCACGTGCATATATCCTTCCGTCTCTTACCTCAGCTTTAAAGGGATCACTTTTCCATTCCTCGATTGGATCGACGGGTTGCACATCATAATGCCCATAAAATAGCGCTGTCTCTGCTTCTGGCCCTGCACCGTTGTATTCAGCATACACAAGCGGATGACCAGCAGTTTCTTGTTTTTCCACTTTTTCAAATCCAATATCATTTAAATATGTAACGATAAAATCAGCAGCTGCTTGTACATCTTGTTTATGTGCACTATCTGTACTAATACTAGGAATAGCTAAAAATTCATTTAATTTGTTTAAAAGTTGTTCTCTGTTTTCTGTTAAATATGCGAGCACCTTTTCACTCATATGAATCCCCTCCATTTGTTTAAATTACGTATATTTTAGCATAACAGAGCACGGAACTTCCATTTTATATATTGGCTATTCTGATACTATCATCTTAGACTTTCATCCCAATAATATCTCATCCTATAAATAAACCTTAGAAAACTAAAACTGTCACCAACCCTTTTAGGTGACAGTCTTAGTTGCATTTATTCATTATCGATCGTTGACAACCTGTATCAACGACAGTTGGGCTCACTTTCTTTCTCCTTCCGTCGTTGACAACCTGTATCAACGACAGTTGGGCTCACTTTCTTTCTCCTTCCGTCGTTGACAGCCTGTATCAACGACAGTTGGGCTCACTTTCTTTCTCCTTCCGTCGTTGACAACCTGTATCAACGACGGTTGGGCTCCGTTTCTTTCTCCTTACGTCGTTGACAACCTGTATCAACGACGGTTGGGCTCCGTTTCTTTCTCCTTACGTCGTTGACAACCTGTATCAACGACAGTTGGGCTCACTTTCTTTCTCCTTCCGTCGTTGACAACCTGTATCAACGACGGTTGGGCTCCGTTTCTTTCTCCTTCCGTCGTTGACAACCTTTATCAACGACGGTTGGGCTCCGTTTCTTTCTCCTTACGTCGTTGACAGCCTTAAAAAAAAGAAGCTGCCTCATCTAAGACAACTTCTCCCAAGCACCAAATAATATTTATTTATGAAAGCGCGCCATCTAAATCTTCTATTAAGTCCTGCACATCTTCTATCCCAACAGAGATACGAATGAGTCCATCTGTTATACCAAGTTCTAATCTTCTGTCTCGAGGAATCGAAGCATGTGTCATTTTAGCTGGAACGGATATTAAACTTTCTACAGCTCCTAAGCTTTCTGCTAATGTAAAATATTTTAACTTACTTAACACTTCCTCAGCTTTTTCTGCACTTCCAACATCAAATGAAACCATCCCTCCAAAACCTGAAGCCTGTGTTACAGCAACATCGTATCCAGGGTGATCCGTTAGACCAGGATAATAAACCGTTGTTACCTGTTTATGTCCTTTTAGGAAATCAACTATTTTTTTCGTGTTCGCCTCTATTGCTTCCATACGCAATCCAAGTGTCTTTATCCCGCGAATTAATAACCAAGAATCTTGTGGCCCTAAAATAGCTCCAACTGAGTTTTGGATAAAGTGTAGCTCTTCAGCAAGTTTTTTTGAGTTAACAGCTACTAACCCTGAAACAACATCACTGTGGCCACCAATATATTTCGTAGCACTGTGTAAGACGATATCTGCACCAGAGTTTAATGGTTGCTGCCAGTAAGGAGTCGCAAATGTATTGTCGACAATTAATAATAAATCATGTTTTTTAGCAATTTCAGCCATCTTTTTAATATCTGTAATTTTTAATAATGGATTTGTTGGTGTTTCAATATACAATGCCTTTGTATTCTCTTGGATAAGTGCTTCTACGTTTTCAGGTTTACTCGTATCGACAAATGTATGATCTAAATTAAAACGGTTTAAAACCTTTGTCATTAAACGATAAGAACCACCATACACATCATCCGTTAGCAATATATGATCATCAGCCTTAAGTAACATCATGACAGATGTAATTGCAGCCATACCAGAACTAAAAGCAAAACCCGCTACCCCATCTTCTAATTCCGCAATAAGGTTTTCTAGTGCATATCTCGTCGGATTCCCTGTACGAGAGTACTCGTAACCACGATGTTTGCCTACGCTATCTTGTTTATACGTACTAACTTGATATATAGGGACAGAAACAGCACCTGTTTGTTCGTCACCTGTTATGCCACCATGAATCATTTGTGTTTTTTTACGCATATTTTTTCTTTGCTCCTTCAACTATATATATTTTTACTTAAATACCTGTCACTACTATCAGGAAAAATGGTCACAATATTCGTTCCAGGTTTAACATTTTTAGCTTCTTGTAATGCAGCATACATTGCAGATCCCGATGAGCTACCAACAAGTAATCCTTCTTTACTTGCTAGTTCCTTTACCATTTGAAATGCATTTTCATCCGAAACGGTGTAAATTTCGTCTAGTAAAGCCCTGTCAAAAAATTCCGGAATAAACTCCATTCCAATCCCTTCTGTCAGGTGAGGACCAGGATTTCCACCAGCAATAATGGATCCCTCGGGTTCAACAATTACCGTTTTAATTTTGTTGTTTTTTTCTTTTAAGTACTGCGATGTTCCAACAAATGTCCCCCCTGAACCTGCACCAGCAATAAAAATGTCAACCTCCCCATCTAAATCTTTCCAAATCTCTGGTCCGAGTGTTTGGTAATAGGTTTTCGGATTAGCTGGATTAGCGAACTGTTGAGGTGAAAAACTATTTGGAATCTCTGTTAATAGTTGCTGTGTTTTTTCTATCGCTCCCGCCATTCCCTTATCCCTTGGCGTATGAACGATTGTTGCACCTAATGCCTTCATTAATTGCTGTTTTTCCGTACTAAAGTGCTCTGGAACACAAAAAATAACCGATAAATCCTTCTGTAAAGCGGCTAGTGCCAACCCTATCCCTGTATTTCCAGCAGTAGGCTCGATGATTGTACCGCCTGGCGTAACCTTACCACTTTCTAACGCCTCACTAATCAACATGCGTCCTAACCTATCTTTGACACTTCCACCAGGATTGAAAAATTCCAATTTAGCATATAATCTTACACCACTGGGTAATGAAAAATGATTTATCTCCATCAATGGCGTTTGCCCAATCAACTCATGAATGGAATGATAAACTGTCATATAGCTCTCCTCTTATCCCTGAAATAATTATTATTATTGTTTTTCTGCTTCCATAATCCAGACAAAATCATTCATTTGTTTAAAAGAAACGTTAAACGAATGCTTTGTAAACATATCATGTAATACATCAATCGTTGGATAGTATTCCCGGTTGAGATCCTCTACTAAGTCATGATGCCCTTTATTTCTTGCATCCTCAATAATTAATTCTTTGGCTTCTTTTGATGTAAACATCGTATCACCAAAAACAACCTTCCCGCCGGGTAATAGCAAATCATGATACTTCTTTACTGCAATTTTCTTCTCATCATCTGTTAAATGATGAAAAGCATATGTGCTTACAATCGTGTCAATAGAAGTTCGTAGTTTTGGAAATGCAATAAAGTCCCCATCTAACACAGGTAGATTAGGGTGTTTTTGCTTTGCAACATCACGCATTGCTTTTGAAGGTTCAATTCCTATTACTTTATGACCTGCTTCTATAAGAAGTGTTGATAAGTTACCTGTACCAACACCGAATTCAAGTACTGTACCCGAAGATAAATTTACTACCTCTTGTAAAATTCCTTTATAGTTGGCAAAAACTTGTGCATATTGCGGATCTAACCCTGCAACACTTTTATCGTATTCCTCCGCCCAATCCTCAAATATATCAATAAATTCAAGACCCATTAAATCAACTCCACAGGAAATTTTAAATCATATTAAACAACTAGTATTTATAGGAATTGTATGAAATTATTGTATCATATGTTACAAAATTTGAAAAGAATGGCTTGTTCTATTTATGAAGAACAAGCCATTCTTTTTAGGTTATCTATTTTGTGGAAAAATGCGTTCAATCATATTACTGAATTGATCAAAGAAACCTTCAATCGGCTCTCCACGGTCCACATCTTCAGCGTAGTTATTCGTTAAATTGAAGAAATCAGGATTGGTGGAAACATACACATTGTCAATATCTCTATCGACTGATTTGACGATATCACCAATTTTTTCTTTTACTTCATCAGAAAGTTCATCGTCAAACGTGTTATTATCGTTTCTTTGTCCACGATTGTTATTGTCGGTATCAAGCTCTGCAGCTACATATGCATTATTTTCGGTTGTTAACACATACGCACTATCAATTTCATCCATTTGATTTGTAATCTTATTTGCCGCTTCTTCCCCGACTTCATAACGGTTTTCATTCCTGTTGTCATTTACTTGATTATTTATATTCCGAGTATTAACTCTGTCATTATTATTTTGCCCTGTGTTTTCTTCGCGGTTCTGGAACCAGTCTGCATCTCTTTGTAGCATATAATTACGGGCGTCAGTACCATCTACAGATCCCCTATCATGATACTGGGTAGGTTGTATCCCCGTATTATTATTGCCTGTTGTCGTTCCTGTTGCCCCATCGTTATCTGCAGTCTGACATCCAACTAAAGATAGCGTAAGAACTAATCCACTTGTTATCAGCTGTTTTTTCAATGAGTTTCCCCCTTTTTTATGATACACATTTAGTATGTTTCGACTAAAACACTTTATGCTGATATAGGCAAACCTTTATCTGGCAATCACACCATCTTTGTTTATGACATTTAATATAGATAATGGGGACAATAGAAATAGCCCTTTATTATTAAGGAGGGGTAAAGTGATTCCAGATTATGACAAAGCACTATACTATACACTTTGGGGACAATGGGATGATTTACTTGTTCTCATGGTAAGAACAAACGATGATCTACTTTCAAAGAGAATTCAACAATTTTTACATGCCTACAACTATTCTCTTGACCAAACTAAGATTATTGAATCCCATGATAATCTTCTTTATTATATTGACCACGCCATGAAGCATACACCAACAATTTCAATGGAAGTATAACCTGTAAATAAAAACACTTGCACATTTGCAAGTGTTTTTATTTACTGACTATTCTCTAGCATCATCGGTTTGTTTTTCATCTCTTTCTTTCTCAAGCGTCATTATTTCAACTTCTTTTTCATCATAGAATGAGTCAATCATTTCTTTTTCTTGCTCATCCAATAGTGTATCTATTTCCAACTCATTCAAAGCTGTTTCGTGAATGTCTTCAGCTAACATTTCATTCATCGAGACCTTTTCTTCATCCGCACGTTTTTTGATTTCTTCTGGAACATGAAACGCCGCAATATTCCAATCTGCATTTTGCAATAGATGCTGTTCTATATCTTCAATCTCAGAAAGATTATCTGGGAATTCATCTGTTGTAAAACTGATTCCAACTAAGATATTCTTTTCCTCATTTATTAACCCTGCTTCTTCACATCTATCCATGATCTGTTCAATAAATTCCTCTATGTCTTTATTTTTATAGTCATCAATTTGCTTAATTATCTGAAGTGCATCGCTATTATTAGCGTGTATTTCCTTAACATGATAATCTTCATTAATTTCTAATGTGATACTAGGATTAATATCGACCGTTACATAAGCGAATACTTCATTGCTAAAAGGAGTAACGTAAAATGGTACAGCTAATAACAATAGTATGAATGTAAAGGTTAATACCTTAGGAAATAGTGCTTTCTTTTGCTCACCTGATAAACCTTGAATGCTTTGTTTATTCGTGATTGGCTCATAGAGAACCTCCATTCCAATTTCAGCATTGTCAGATTTTTGTCTACCTTTTTCAATGGCTCCATCTTTTGAAATAAAGATAGCATAATCTTCATGTTGCTCCATCATTATTCCCTTTTTCACAAACCCACACCCTTAAGGTAATCCTTTAAATAGATAAATTCTTCATTTAATACAATAAACATTGCAAGAATATATTTACGATTTCTTTCTAACGTTTTCTTACTAACTTCCACACGGTGTTTTAAGTCTTTCATCGGTAATTTCTTTTTCATTACGACATGACTTCGGAGTGCTCCATCTTCTACAAGCACTCGAGCCACACGTACTGCAGAGTCACGTGCATCCCGATGTTTTGGAGAAACGTTCGTAAGCATCTCAAGGCTAAGGTTATATTCGCTCAATATAACCTTATATTGCATAATTTCTTCACGAAGACGAATGGTATATTCTTTTTCTTGATACCTTTCCTTTGATATTCGAATCTCTGTCGAACTTTCTATTTGTTCATTATCAAGCTTTTCATCTAAAGACATCATTAGTGGATACTTTGCATTTGAACGAATATAATCAATGATTTTTCTTTTAATGACAATATTCGCAAACGCTAAGAAAGAACATCCTTTATCAGGAGAAAAGGATAAAATAGCATCATTAAAAGCTGATAAACCAATACTAAATTCATCATCTGTTTTTGGATCAATATATCGCTTGCAAACTTCAGATATGGATTTTGCGATAAACGGTTGATACATTCGTAACAAATAATCTTGCGAATGTGCGTCTCCATTTTGCACGCGAATAACCATCTCTTCAAGAGGATACTCTTCAAGTGATTTTTGAATCACTAAAAGCACCTCCTGCTACTACAGAATTCGTATCTATTTCTAAATTTTTGGGTGTGGTTTTTAAAGCCTTTATCATTTTTTTAATAGCAAACATATTATTTATCCTCTTTTTAATCAAATTAGAAAAAAACGACAAACGTTACAATATATCGACAATTTCTAGATAAACTCTATCCTAACGTATTCACCTTACTTTAACATCACCAAAAAGTTACATTTTGTTTAAATATCCATAACGTCAGTGTAATAGTTATAAAAATATCCCTAGTTCGCGAAAACTAGGGACACGTACTTCTTCTAATTATGTAATAAAAATTCCCCAATAAATAGGTACCCTTTCTTCGCCGATTTAAAACCACTTTTTATGTTTTTACTAAGTAGCTGTTACTTTAACGAATAACTAGTACGCATGGATATAAACTTTGAAGGATTTTGCTTAGTCATACCGTTCCGAAAAGAAACTATTATCCTACTTTACTTCTACTAAAAAGAGTTTATATCAACAATATAATAAGAAAAACATATGATTTCATGAGTGATAGTTATAAAAGAGGTCAATTGGGACAAATAACCCGACCTTCCCATGTGCATCACTATTTATCGTAGCAAAAATCACACCAATTACTTCTCCATCTTCGTTCAAAATTGGACTACCACTATTCCCTCGATAAACCGGTGCCTCAATCATGACTACTTCTTCTTCCCAGTCACTAAGTGCTGTATAGCCAATGATATTACCTTCATTTGCAATTCCATTAAATCGTAATGGATTACCAATAAAACGGATTGCATCGTCCTCCTCAATGGATGGGTCTTCTGACAGTGTTAGATGTGGTAAATTCTCCCCATCAACCTTTAGCACAGCTAAATCAATGGATGGGTAAGTGTCGATAACTTCCACCTCAAATAATCCTTCTTCAGAAAAAGCCGCTGCCAATGAGTTTTTATCTTCAATAACGTGATAATTCGTTAAAATAAAACCATCTTCTGTAAACGCAAAACCTGTACCTTTGCTGTTTTCAGATTCAATAACAACGACAGCTTCTTTATACTTTCGGATATCCTCATTAATGGACAGTTTAGCTGATGTTATTAAAAAATCAATTGCTGGAATGGAAAATGTTTGCGGTATTAATGCAAACACATTAATAAACATCGCAATTGCGATGAGCCAAAACGCCCATTTAGGGAATGGACGCTTTGGTGGGGTATCTTTTTCTTCCTTCTCTTTTGCCAAAGCTTTTCTACGCTCTTCTTGCACCAATTCATAAAGTTCTTCATCATCAAATTCCTCAAATAAATCTTCATCAATGATATTTCGCTTCTTATGCTCATGATTATCCATTTGACACCCCACATGTTTTAGGGAACTAGGAAACTGCTACCTTCTTCATACTTCCCTGCTGCATTTGATACATTTGATAATATAATCCTTTTTCATGAATTAACTGTTCATGGTTTCCTGTTTCTTTTATTTTACCATGGTTCAAGACAAAAATCGTATCTGCCTTCTGAATCGTTGAAAGTCTGTGGGCAATTATCAGCGTTGTTCTACCTTCTTTTAATACTTCTAAAGCATTTTGAATCACATTTTCTGTTTCAGTATCAATATTTGCAGTTGCCTCATCTAAAATAAGGATGGCAGGGTCAAATGCAAGTGCACGTGCAAAGGAAATTAATTGCCTTTCCCCTAATGAATACGTCGCACCACCTTCTGTCACAGCTTCATCGTAACGGTTCGGTAATTTTTCGATAAAATGGTCCGCCCCAACCGCTTGTAAGGCTTTCATTGCTCTTTCTTTTGAAATAGACGGATCATTCATCGTTACATTCGAAATGATCGTTCCTGAGAACATGAATGGATCTTGCAGAACAATGCCCATATGACTTCTAACCTGTTGACGTGACCAATCGTTCGTGCTTATTCCATCAATTGTAATACTCCCCTTCTGCGGATCGTAAAAACGGAATAATAGATTCATGATAGAACTTTTCCCTGAACCAGTATGGCCTACAAAGGCTGCTGTTT
This sequence comes from Oceanobacillus bengalensis, assembly GCF_003628445.1. Lineage (GTDB taxonomy): Bacteria > Bacillota > Bacilli > Bacillales > Amphibacillaceae > Oceanobacillus > Oceanobacillus bengalensis. The sequence continues at coordinate 265,751 of NZ_RBZO01000001.1, read as the reverse complement.
CACCAGCTTTTACTTCGAGTGAAATATTTTTTAACACATAATCATCATCATTATAGGCAAAAGATACATCGTCAAAACGAATATGCCCACGATATCTAGCAACACTGTCGTCTAAAACATCCTCCCCATCAACATCCATCAATTCGAAAACACGACCACCGGCAACACGCGCTTGTTCAAGTAATGGTAATTGATTAACAATATCGGTAACTGGTTCAAATAATCTAGTAATATAATCGACAAAGGCATAAAGTAAACCAATAGAAATAACACTGTTTAAATCAAATGAGGCGGAACCGTAATACCAAATAAGACCGACAAAAGTTAAATTCCGAATCACTGTGACTAAATTATAGGACGTTAATGCACTTAATCGTAGTAGCTTTTTCTGAAACGTAAAATGACGCTCATTTAAAACTTCAAAATCCTCTTTTGTTTTCTTTTCTTGATTAAATGCTTGAATAACAGACATTCCTTGTACAGCTTCATTAATATTTCCATTAATTTCACTAATGGTTGCACGAATCACTTTGTTGTATTTTGTTCCAAAGTATTTATAGGCCTTCATCCAGAAATATAAAAGCGGGATGACGGCTAAACACATTGCTGCAAGCTTTGCATCGAGTATAAATAAAGCGACAAATATACCTGCCATATACACAACACTTGTTACAATAATGGATAATACACGTTCATATAAATCTCGAATTGCCTCCGTATCATTCGTAATTCTTGCTACAACCGTTCCTGCAGGTTGATCAATAAAATAATTAATCGGAATCCGCTGCGTATGCTGAAATAAATCATTACGCATTTTCTTCACAATTTGATTTGCTGATTTCTGCAAATAAAATGTTTTAAAAAATTGAAAGAAACCAGCAATAATAATTAAAACCATATACAATCCTAATAATAATAGTATCGGCATTTGTTCGGGTTTAAAGAATGGTGTGACCTCTGATAAGGATAGTTTCTCCCCTTCAAAGGTTAATTCTTCAGTTGCTGTCGTGACTTGAATCGTATTTCCTTCAGATGTCCGTTTTCCTGTTAAAGGAACTTCCTCATCTATCGTAAAATACGTTGTCCCTACTTGTAAAAGGGTGAATGGATCACCAATGGCTTGGTCATCCTCTGTAATACGATCCACTCGCTTTACAAATCCATCATGATATGAGACCGTATTTTTGTCACTCGCCTCTGATACTTCTTGCCAGTATCCTTCCACACCTAGAATATGATCATCGATAACAGTCATGGCAATGAATGGACCAGCAAGTTCTAACGCTACAGCAATTATTAAACAGACTAACCCAATGATAATTCCCTTTTTATAAGAGAGCGCATATTGAAATAACCTTTTTTCTGTAGATACCTTCTTCATTAACTTGCCACCTCCCCATCTTCTAGTTGTTGGTCTTGGTACTGTTTCCTGTACCAACCATCAAGCAGCATTAACTCCTCATGTGTACCTTCCTCAGCAATCTTCCCATCCTCTAGCACAATAATATGGTCTGCATGGGTGACCGCTGAGAGGCGGTGTGCAGCAATGAACGTTGTTTTCGCTTGACGTTCTTCTCTTAAATGCTCAATAATTTTTGCCTCTGTTTTCCCATCTACCGCTGACAAGGAATCATCCAAAATTAATATCTCTGGGTCTTTAATAAACGCCCTCGCTAAAGCAACTCGTTGCTTTTGCCCGCCAGACAATGTAATTCCGCTTTCCCCAACCTGTGTATCCAACCCATTTGGTAACTGCTTCATATCATCAAGAAAATGCGCCAATTCCATTACCCGATAAATTTCATGGTCTGTTGCATCGTCCTTCCCAAATTGGATATTTTCTCTAATTGTTTTTGAAAACATGATTTGATCCTGTGGTACATAACCAATCCAAGATCGCAATTGATTTAGACTAATCTCTTCAATCGGTACATCAGAAATCGTTATGTTGCCGATAATACCTGGGTACTGACGCAGTAACAGCTTAAATAAAGTTGTTTTTCCTGCTCCAGTTTTCCCAACTACTCCAATTGTGTGGCCTCTTTCAACATGTAAAGAAATATGTTGCAACTGTTGTAATTCAGCCCCTGGATAGCTAAACGATACATCAGAAAAATTGATTGAATCCACGCGTTCAATATTCGTCGGTTGCTCGGAATCTTTGACATCACGGGCATATGCGAGTGTATGATTTACGCGATCTAAGGAGGCATTCCCTCTTTGCATGACGTTAATTAATTCTCCCACAGCGAACATTGGCCAAATTAACATCCCAAGGTACACGTTAAATGTAACCATGTCCCCAAGTGTCATTTTATTTTGAAAGACTAGAAAAGCCCCATATCCTATCCCAATCGCATAAGACAAACCGACAAGGATTTTCATCGTTGGCTCAAAGAGTGCATCAATTTTAGCCACTTCTATATTTTTTTGATAAACATCATTTGTCATATGTGAGAAACGCTTTGCATCTTCACGTTCTTGAACAAATGCACGTAGTACCCTGACACCACGTATAGACTCAAGTACTTCATTATTCATTTCACCAAAAGCCTGCTGGGCATCGGTAAATCTCGAGTGAATCGCAGCACCGTATTTATTCATGACCACAGCCATAATTGGTAGTGGAATTAAAGCTGCAAAGGTTAGTTCCCAACTAATAGTAAAGCCCATCATGGCAATAATCATTAACATGAAGATACTGGAATCTACTAATGTTAATATTCCAAAACCCGCAGTCTGACTAATTGCCTTCAAATCATTTGTAGATCTTGCCATCAAGTCTCCCGTACGGTGTTTCCCGTAGAATGTTGGCGTCATTCTTAAGAAATGGGACATTAAACGACTACGCATCCATTTTTCTAAAATTACGGATCCAGTAAACAACGTATAATCCCATAGAAAAGAAATGGCATAATGGAAAACGATAAGTACGAGATACCCTAGTATAATCGCTGTTAACAATTGCATTGTCAATGAACCAAACTGGATTTGATCAATCGCATAACCAACTAACTTTGGTGGAATAAGTCCAATTGCACTAGCAATATTTAATGCAATAATGGCAAACAGATACCTCTTCCAATAATGTTTGAAAAACCATCCTAACTTTTTAAAAACCGAAAACATGTAATCACCTTCTAATTCTGTCGTATTAAAAACAATAAAAAAAGCACACGCCTATGACGTATGCAATAAAACATAAAAAATATCATTACAAAAGGTCACAAGACAATGTGACCAAAAAAAACAAACACGATTCATTCCTGCCTAAAAGAATAAACGTCCCCGATGAAGGCCACAAAAATTATATGAAATTGTTATTAGCATTTTTTGTACGTTTTCCATTTTAATGACCTCCTTTCTTTTATTATCTTTTGTAATTATAGTATTTTAAAAAAATTAAGTCAATAACTTTTTGCTTATTCCTTTACAACTCCTCCCTTTTTGTCGAAAATAATACTATAGACCTAATTTTTTCACTGGAGGCGTGTAGATGGGCACAAAAGCAAACCAAATAAAGTCATTAAAAGAACAGCTTAACGAAGCAAATGAAAGAGTTACTCAATTAGAGCAGGAAAATTTTCAGATAAAAAAAGAGAACGACAATTTTTTACAAGAGTTCGAACAAAATTTATTACAAACCATTGAACAACATGAACATGTAAACGGACAACATTATAATTTGGAAGATTTAGTGCTTCAAATTAAAGATCAGTTCAAAGGCATTAAATCATTAGGTGAGCAATCATGTAGTGGGTCTGAGCAGTTAGTTGAAAAAGGGAATAGTTTAGTAAAAGTATATGAAAAACTATCTGGTGCAACCGATTATTATTTAGATACCGTTAAACAGAATCAAGTATTTATGGATAATCTAGAATCCCAAATGACGCAAACGGCTGACAGAATGCAAGAGCTTGGAGAACATTCGAAGACGATTAAGGAAATTGTCCAAGTAATTAGTGATATCGCAAATCAAACAAACCTATTAGCATTAAACGCATCTATTGAGGCGGCACGTGCAGGCGAACATGGGAAAGGTTTTGCAGTAGTTGCTGCTGAGGTTCGTAACCTTGCAGAAAGCACTCGTGAAAGTACCGGACATATTGATGAAGTAACAACAGCCATTCAAGAAAAAATTACAGAAGCCGAGCAATTCACATATGAAAATCAAAAAACTGGTCAAATGTCCGCCGAATTCAATAATAAAACGGTGGACATGCTTGTAGAAATGAAGAAAATGTTAGACAATGTCCAGAAAGATACAGTAGATGTTATTAAAGATATTCATCATCAAAATAATCTTACAGACGAAATGGTGAAAAAAATTGAAGGAACAAATGAATCCTTTGACACAATTAAACAAGTATTGCTACAGCATATTGAAGATGCAAAAATAGTAGATAGTAGGCTAGCCTCAGGGATAGATGGTATTAATGGTTTGGTTAAAGCTTAACAACTTACGAGAATGGCAAAAGAGCCATTCTTTTTTATAACGAATAGCTGATAATTCCATATTTGAGTAAAAACTGATATAGTTTTTAAAAAAGAAGAAAATAGGAGCTGATTAATATGCACTTAGATGAAATGTTAGAATACAATAAGCAGTTTGTTGAAAGTAAACAATATGAAACTTACATGACAGATACATATCCAAATAAGCGTATGGTTATCTTCACATGCATGGAATCACGTTTAATTGAATTACTCCACCGGGCATTAAACATTCAAAACGGCGATGTGAAAATGGTTAAAAATGCAGGTGCTATTATTCGCAAACCATTTGATAGCATTATGAAAAGTATTTTAGTTGCTATTTATAAATTAAAAGCTGATGAAGTTATTGTTATTGGACACCATGATTGCGGTATGTCTCATGTCGATATTAATGCATTAACAGAAGGAATGAAAGACCGCGGTATTCAGCAAGAAACACTCGATACGCTTACACATGCTGGAATCGATTTTCATGAGGAATTTCATGGATTTGATACGGTAGAAGAATCTGTTGAGCAGAGCGTGGGAATCATACGAAATCACCCACTTTTACCAGAGGGCATTAAAGTGCACGGACTAGTTATCGACCCTGGAACAGGAAAAGTAGATGTCGTTACAAGAGAAGATTAATTATGAAAACTACTATAAATAAATGACAAGTTTTGGGTTATGACTACCAGACATTGAATTAAGACCATTTAGCAGTCTAATTAGCAGATTTATTGGACTGTTTTTTTTTTGTTATCGATGAAGAACCTTTGTCATCGACTTTTCTATCCGATTTGATGCGGCTTCGGTCGATGAGAACCTTTGTCATCGACTTTTCTTCCCGATTTGATGCCGCTTCGGTCGATGAGAGACTTTGTCATCGACTTTTCCGGCCGATTTGATGCGGTTTCGGTCGATGAGAGTCTTTGTCATCGACTTTTCTTCCTCATTTGATGCCGCTTCGGTCGATGAGAGTCCTTGTCATCGACTTTCCCGGCCGATTTGATGCGGTTTCGGTCGATGAGAGTCTTTGTCATCGACTTTTCTTCCTCATTTGATGCCGCTTCGGTCGATGAGAGTCCTTGTCATCGACTTTTCCGGCCCATTAGGAGCGGTTTCGGTCGATGAGAACCCGTTCATTAAAAATACGACAATAAAAAAAGAAATTTTTCATTAAACTACCACATTCCATTGTGGTAGCTTTTTTTATTCATAAATTCTTATTTTCTTCGCATACTAAGATAACACGATAAAAATCATAGCGTCGGTACATGTGGAGGATTTAAGATGAAAAAAACGTTCACTTCAAAAAAAGGAAATATCTTCCCATTAAAAATTGATGAATTAGATAAAATATTAAAAGCTCGTTTCGAGACGAATCCAGACTTAAGTTTTACTACATATGAAAAAAACAATAAGAAAATAGCAGTTTTCTTTATTGCTTATCAGGTGGAAAGCGAGAAAATTGATAATTTTTTACTAGAACCCATTTTAATGAAAAATATCGAATGGACTAATCATTCCATTCTCAATGAGATTCCGTTAAATGGTGGGAAAAAAGTTGAAACACTGGAGGATATCTTAAAAGATATCCTCATCGGTGCCGTATTCATTTATATTGAGGGTGAAGATTCAATTATCGCTTATCTACTATCAAAAAAAGAAAAGCGATCCTTACAACAATCTGAAACGGAATCCTTAGTGCTTGGGCCTAAAATTGGTTTTACGGAATCAATGGTCACGAACTTAAATATTGTTCGCTGGACGATTCGATCTGAGGATCTTGTCCTAGAACAATATTTAATAGGAAAAAGAGAACCCCGCGAAGTAAGACTGATTTACATGAAGTCAATCGCAAATGAAGTAGATGTTAACACAATGCGTCAAAGGCTACAAGAGCTAGAAATTGATGTTATTGACGATGCATCCGTATTAATGCAATATATTGAGGATTCTTCCATCACCATATTTCCTCAATTTTTAACAACTGAACTACCAGATCGTTTTAGTTATAACATAAACCGTGGGAGACTCGGCATCTTAGTTGAAAATAGCCCAACAGCTATTATCACTCCTACTACCTTTTTTAGTTTTTTTGAATCAACGGAAGACCTTTACATGCGCTGGAATATCGGGACATTTTTAAGAGGGTTAAGATATCTATCATTTTTTATGTCAACATTCTTAACACCACTTTATGTAGCAGCTGTTACGTTTCATTATGAAATCATTCCAACTCCACTACTCATTAATCTTGGTGAGTCAAGGTCATCTGTACCTTTCCCACCAATACTTGAGGCCTTATTTCTTGAACTGATGATTGAGTTATTACGTGAATCTGGTGCGAGGCTACCAACAAAGGTTGGACAAACAATCGGTATCGTAGGTGGTGTGGTCGTTGGTACTGCAGCAGTTGAAGCAGGGATAACAAGTAATGTGTTAATTATCTTCGTTGCCCTTAGTGCACTTGCTTCTTTTACAACACCGAACTATTTAATGGGTACTACCGCGAGAATTATTCGGTTTCCAATGATTTTACTAGGAGGATTTTTAGGCCTAATCGGAATAATGTTTGGCGCTTGCTTCCTTATTATTCATTTATTAAGACTAACATCTCTTGGGAGACCGTATCTTTCTCCCCTCTATCCACTTGTGCCAAAGGATTTTAATAAGGTATTGTTTCGTTTACCAAATGAATATCAGAATGAGCGTTTTAGATCCTATCGTCCTAAGGATCTAATACGTTTTGGGAAAAAGAAAGCGAAGAACAAAAAAGACATCGACGAGTAGGGGCATTTATGGATATTAATCTAAAAGTGAAAAAAAATCTACAGATTCGTGCATTCTATCTATTTTTTATTATCGCCTCTATTCAATTAGGGGTAGGTATTATTGGTGCTCCTAAGTTAATTTACCTTGAATCCCTCCAAGATTCCTGGATATCCATTCTGATTGCTTTTATTTATATTGTAGCTGTTGTAATAACGATGTTTTTCATTCTAAATCAATATGAAAATGCAGATATATATGGTATCCAGGTTGATATTTTCGGGAAATGGATTGGTAAGTTTCTCGGGACAATTTATATTGTACATTTTGGAATTGCATTATTATCCGTTCTTATTACTTACATAGAGGTTATTAGGGTCTATATTTTTCCTATGATGAGTAATTTTGTGATGGGATTTCTATTATTATGTTTAGTTGTTTATGGTGTTTTAGGGGGATTACGTGTCATTGTAGGTGTTTGCACGGTTTTTTTCCTTCTTTCACATTGGATTGTCTTTTTACTTATCCAGCCTTCAACAAGGATGGATATTACACACTTACAGCCCATGTTTGTTTCCCCAATTTCTGATTTATTGAGCGGGGCACACATAAGCGCCTATACATTCATGGGTTTTGAGATTCTTTTCCTTGTTTATCCATTTATCCAAAATAAAAAGAAAGCAAAACTTCCTGCTTTATTAGCTACTGGTTGGACAACTCTTTTTCTATTATTAATAACGATTATAACGATTGGCTATTTCAGCTATCAACAAATCGAAAGAAGGGAATGGGTACTACTCTCTCTCATCAAAGTTCAGAACTTCACCTTTGTCGAGCGTTTTGACTATATTGTTGTCGCAGAATGGATGATGATCATTGTCCCGAATATGCTTCTACTTATGTGGGGGATTACATACGGAATGAAAAGATTGTATAAAGTTCCGCAAAAAGTAACATTGTATTCTGTCGCAGTTATTATGTCATTTGCATGTATTTACTTTGACGAGCACTATCGTATTCAAAGTACGATAGATGCAAGTGCGAACTATGGATTTTGGCTTGTTTATGTTTATCCATTTTTACTCCTACCCATTGTTTTAATTAAAAAGAAATGGATTAAGAAAAAGGAGGAGAAAAGCAATGCAAAATAAAAGTATTGGCTTATTCCTTGTCATTCTTATTTTGCTCTCTGCTTGTGTACCTACCAAGAATATTGAGGAGTTGGCAGTAGTTACAGCCCGTGGAGTAGATATTACAGAGGATAATCAAGTCGAAACGATGCTTAATATTATTCGGTTTGATCCCGAAGCAGATAGTTTATTCACCTCCAACACTGGTATTGGTAATACCATTAAAGGTGCTCGAGAAGAGGCTGCGGATAGGACAAGTTATAATCTGGTAGAAGGACAAATTAATCTAGAACTTTACGGGAAAGAAGCAGCTGAACAGGGTATATTCCGATTTATAAATGGCTTAATTCATGATTCACAAGTATCAGATACAATGAAACTTGCTGTAAGTAATGTTTCTGCAAAGGAAATTTTTAATATCGAGAATCCTAATATGCCTGCAGTTGGCGAACATTTAGATCGTTTAATTGAAATCGAAGTGAAGAACAATAGTTTCCCTCCTGCTACAATACAGGATTTCACTAGAGTAAAAACGACAATTGGTGAGGATCCACTTCTACCACTTATTGGTTTGGTTGATGAAAAACCAACAATAATCGGGATGGCCGTTTTTCAAGATGATCGATATGTAGTAGATATTTCCCTTGATGAAGGTTTCCTAATGAACCTATTTCTTAATAAAGTAGAAAATAAATCTGTAGAAATGACACTACCGCTTCAACCCTTTGAAAAATATAAAATAAACACTATCGGCATCGAGAGTAAATCGCTTGAAGGGGAAGAATTCCATATAAATTTCCTTACTACACATGGAAAAAGCAATACAAAAGTAGAAAGTCTGGAACAGTTAAAATTTAAAACAGACACTTATATTGAAATTAATTTAACAGAGATGTCACACCCCATTTCTATTAAGCATGAAAAAGCAGCCAATTTGTTAGAAAAAGAAATAGAAAAGAAATTGAAAAAACAATACGAGGAACTATTTAAGAAAGTACAAGAAGCCAACGCAGATGTCTTTGGTTTTGGAAAATTATATCGCTCAAAAACAAAGGATGGGAAAATAACAGAAGAAGAATGGCGGGAAAAGTTGCCTTATATTACCGTTGATTTTAATGTAGATGTTAAGCTTATGCATACTGGAACAATACAATAAAGCACCATAACCAGAGGGGGGATTTTACCTCCCTCCAATTATTAAGGAAATGTAGCTCCTTTTTGTAGAATCACCGCTAAAACACTCCAAACATAAGCGTGTTTTTTATCTGCTTACCTCATCTAGAATTTCCAGCACTCGGTCTCTCGCTTTTTCGCTTTCATATTCTTTCATTTTATCTAACATAATTGGTGCATATTCTTTTAATCGGAAAAGCTCTTCAATTAATTTAACACTTGTTAGTTGCTCTTCTTCTAAAACACGTGCGTAATTTTTACTTGCAAATGATTCTGCATTAATAATTTGATCTCCCCTACTTGCCTCTTTCGATAATGGAATTAGAAGCATCGGAATATGTAGTGCAAGAAACTCAAAGATTGCATTTGACCCTGCACGTGATAGGACATAATCAGTGACAGCAAAAATATCCTTTAATTCTTCGTTTACATATTCAAATTGGACGTAACCTTCTTCTTTAATGCTACTATCTACCTTCCCCTTCCCACAAAGATGGATAATTTGGAAGGTGGGTAATATTTTAGGCAAGCTTGTTCTTACTGTCTCATTAATTTTCTGTGCGCCGCCACTTCCACCCATAATGAGTAATACTGGTTTTTCACTCGTTAACCCAGTAATTGCTAATCCCTTTTCTTTACTACCTTGAAAAAGCTCATCACGAATTACAGCACCAACATATTCTGATTTATCTTCTGGAAGATATTTTAACGTTTCTGGAAACGTTGCTAATACTTTTTTAGCAAAAGGAATTGATAATTTATTCGCAAGCCCGGGTGTAAAATCGGATTCATGTAGCACAGTTGGTATCCCGCGAAGCTTAGCAGCAGCAACAACTGGAACGGATACAAATCCTCCTTTTGAAAATACAACGGAAGGTTTACGTTTTCCCATGATACGGTATGCCTGCATCGTTCCCTTTAAAACTTTAAATGGGTCCTTAAAATTCTCCATCGACATGTAACGTCTTAGTTTACCAGTTGATATTGGATGATATGTAACACCTTCAAGCTGACCAATTAAATCCCTTTCAATGCCTTCATATGATCCAATGTAATCAATCTCAAAGCCTTGGTCCTGGTATACTGGAATTAAGGCTAAGTTTACAATGACGTGTCCAGCTGTTCCGCCACCAGTAAACAGAATTCGTTTTGTTTTCATCTATGTACGTCCTTTCTTTCCCTTTTCAAAAATTAGCGTTATAATAACATTTATGCCTACTTTTCTACCCTATATAAATATATAAAAAAAGGAAGAATTGAATATGTATCAAACATCAACATTAAAAGAGAAACTGAAATTATTTTTTATTATATTAATTCCTATCCTAATTACGCAAGTCGGAATCTATCTAATGAATTTCTTTGATACCGTTATGTCTGGTCGTGCTGGTGCAACCGATTTAGCTGGTGTTGCAATCGGTTCAAGTCTTTGGGTGCCAATTTTAACAGCAATTAATGGGATATTACTAGCAATTACCCCCATTATAGCGCAAATTACAGGTGCAAAGGAAAATAAAAGCGTGCCTGAAAAAATACAGCAAGCATTATACCTTTCTATCGCGCTTGGAATGGTTGTTATGATCATCGGTGGAATCTTACTTGATCCAGTATTAAACCTAATGAATCTCGAAAATGAAGTTTATCATATTGCTAAATATTACCTTATTTCACTAGGTGCTGGTATTATTCCATTATTTGTATTTAGTACACTTCGAAATTTCATGGATGGACTCGGTCAAACACGAACTTCTATGTTCGTTATTTTAATATCATTGCCAATCAATATAGCCTTTAATTATATCTTTATCTTTGGTAAATTTGGAGTTCCAGCATTTGGAGGTATTGGAGCTGGTATTGGAACGGCACTAACTTATTGGCTCGTCTGCCTGATTTCCATCGCTGTTGTTTATAAATTTTATCCATTTCGTGACTATAAAGTATTTTCCAATTGGGTTATACCAAGTTTCGCCAAATGGTGGGACCAATTAAAGATTGGGATGCCGATTGGTTTTGCGATGTTCTTTGAAACGAGTATTTTTTCAGCTGTAACTATTTTAATGAGTGTTTATAGTACGAATACGATCGCAGCACATCAAGCTGCAATGAATTTCGCTTCATTACTATATATGATTCCACTAAGTGTTGGAATGGCATTAACGATACCAATTGGCTTTGAAGTTGGTGCAAGACGCTTTAAAGAGGCTAGGACATATGCGTACATTGGTATTAGTGGCTCTATCTTTATTGCAATACTAAATGGCGGCATATTATTTTTATTAAGAGAACCTGTAGCTGCAATGTATAACGCAGACCCAGCAGTTATTGAATTAACAACACAATTCATCTTCTTTGCTATTTTCTATCAGCTAGCTGATGCCTTTGGTGCACCAATCCAAGGAGCACTTCGAGGCTATAAGGATGTAAACATGACATTGATTATTGCGCTCGTTTCTTACTGGGCGATTGGCCTACCAACAGGATGGATTTTAGCAAACTATACTGCTTTAGAGCCTTTCGGATATTGGGTTGGTATTACAGTCGGTTTAAGCTGTGGTGCAATAGCATTATTTTGGAGATTATTTTCGTTGCAAAAAAAGTATAAAGAAATTAGCTCACCCGCACATTGATTTGTGGGTGAGTTTTTTAGGCTATGTTTTTTTGAAGTTAGTTGATTTTACCTCAGTAAATTTAGTTAGTAGTTGATATAAAATGCGCGGTAACATCGAACTTTAAAAAAAATCTTGCTTGTACTCTCAAGATCAATAAAGAATTATGAATGCCAATACTCAACGGAGCTATCAAGAATGAAATAGAGCAAGATTCTCTTGAAATGAACTTGATAAGCCTTCTCAAGATTAAAATAGAGAAAAATTCTCATGAAATGAACTTGATAAGCCTTCTCAAGATTAAAATTGAGCAAAATCCTCTTCAAATGAACTTGATAAGCCTTCTCAAGATTAAAATAGACACCCTCTTCAAATGAACTTGATAAGCCTTCTCAAGATTAAAATAGAGCAAAATTCTCTTCAAATGAACTTGATAAGCCTTCTCAAGATTAAAATAGAGCAAAATTCTCTTCAAATGAACTTGATAAGCCTTCTCAAGATTAAAATAGACCAAAACCCTCTTCAAATGAACTTGATAAGCCTTCTCAAGATTAAAATTGAGCAAAATTCTCTTCAAATGAACTTGATAAGCCTTCTCAAGATTAAAATAGACCAAAACCCTCTTCAAATGAACTTGATAAGCCTTCTCAAGATTAAAATAGAGAAAAACCCTCATGAAATGAACTTGATAAGCCTTCTCAAGATTAAAATAGAGCAAAATTCTCTTCAAATGAACTTGATAAGCCTTCTCAAGATTAAAATTGAGCAAAATCCTCTTGAAATGAACTTGATAAGCCTTCTCAAGATTAAAATAGACCAAAACCCTCTTCAAATGAACTTGATAAGCCTTCTCAAGATTAAAATAGTGAAAAACCCTCATGAAATGAACTTGATAAGCCTTCTCAAGATTAAAATTGAGCAAAATTCTCTTGAAATGAACTTGATAAGCCTTCTCAAGAAAATTTCCCAAATTATTGTTACTTCGCAGTTTATACATTTTCCATCACAACTTATATCGAAATTGAATAATAAAAAAACAAGGTGAGAGGATATCCCCTCACCTTAAATAAATAATCCTGCAACTGTTGCAGAAAGGATAGAAGTTAAAATCGCACCAATTAATAGCTTCATTCCAAATCCAGATACAAGCCTTGCCTTATCTCCATCAATACCCTTAACTGTACCTGCGATAATACCAATTGAAGAAAAGTTTGCAAAACTAGTTAAGAATACCGTTACAATGGCAATTGTCTTCTCTGACATAAATTCCATCATTGGTTGAAATTCGAGCATTGCCACAAACTCATTCGTTACTATTTTTGTCCCCATGATTGCACCAGCATCAATAACTTCATTCATTGGGATCCCCATCAATATCCCAATTGGTGCAAAAACATACCCTAAAATCTGTTGCAGAGTTATACCTGCAAATACAAGTTGAATTAGCCAGTTTACCAACTCTAGGGACGCAATAAATGCGATTAACATTGTAGCTACAATTAATGCAATTTTTCCACCTTCAAGCGCGCCATTTCCCATTGCTTCAAATACACTTCTATCATCTGATACATCTTTCACATCGACAATGTCCTCTTCTTTCGGTACGACTACTGGATTCAGCATCGATGCAACCATTAATGCACTAAACATATTTAATGGTAAAGCGACCAAAATATATTCAGCTGGAAGCATCTGAATATAAGCACCAACAATTGAAGCCGAAACAGAACTCATTGCAGACGCACAAACAATAAATAGCCTATTTGCATGTAAATGATGGAACTGCGAACGAATAGCAATCAATGCTTCAGACTGCCCGAAAAAAATACTGTTCACTGCATTAAACGACTCAATTCTCGGTAGACCTGTTATCTTTGAAATTAAACCACCAACGTATTTAATAATGGCTGGAAGAATTTTTAAATAAGTAAGGACAGAAAGCAATGTTGCAAAGAAAATAATAAGCAACAATACATTGAAGAAGAAAACGCCGCCTTCTCCAACTACAATTCCACCTACTACAAAGTTTATCCCCTCTGTACCGAACTCAATTAATTTATTGAAAACCGCTGAGATTCCATTAATAATCGCTGCTCCAATTTCTGTTTTGAACATGAACCATGTAATAACTAATTGTAATCCAAGCATAATCCCTAAGCCTGTATAATTAATATTCTTCTTATCATTTGACATCAAAAAAGCAAGTCCAAAAACAACAACAATTGCTAAGATGCCTAGTAAAATATCCATAGAATAATCCTCCCTGTATGTCTTAGATTCTCTAGTGACTTTTATAGTTATTCCCTAACTCCTATGTAATTAACATAAAAAAATGCACAAGCATGTACTTGTGCATACTTTCATTGACACATCACATTGGGAAAAATAACAATTGGACCATGAATAGGAGAGCAAAGATATAAATAATCCAGTGAACGTCTTTCCCTCTCCCTTTCGCTAATTTTAATATTGGGTAGGTAATGAATCCAATTGCAATCCCCGTTGCAATACTAGACGTAAATGGCATAGTAAGAATAATTGCAAATGCTGGAAATGCCTCATCAAACTGTTTCCACTCTACTTTTGCTAATCCTTCCATCATGAAACAGCCTACAATAATAAGTACTGGTGATGTGATAGCTGGGATATTAGCGATTACTGAAATAATAGGTGTAAAGAAAATAGAAAGCGCAAAAAGTAAAGCGACAATAATTGAAGTCAATCCCGTTCTACCACCTGCAGCAACACCTGCTGTTGATTCAATATAAGCTGTTGATGGACTTGTTCCAAACATCGATCCAACAGTAGTTGCCGTGGCATCTGCGAGCAGTGCCTCTTTTGACCTTGGCATTTTCCCATTTTTCATAAATCCAGCTTGTTCTGAAACACCAATAATTGTACCAGTTGTATCAAATAATGTTACAAGTAAGAATGCAAATATCACCGTATACAATCCGTTTGCAAAAACCCCTGCAATATCAATATCAAAAAATACCGGTGCTGGTGGTGCCGATATGATGCCATCAAAATGAAGTTGGCCTGTAAACAATGCAATAATAGCCGTTGCAACCATTCCGAAAAATAGTGCTCCTTTAATGTTTAAAACATATAAAATTAATGTAATAAATAAGCCAACAATAGTTAGGGCAACCATCGGATCTGTTAAATCGCCTAATCCGATAATATTTGCTTCGTTTGGCACAACAATACCTGCATTTCTCAAACCAACGAGTGCAATAAACAAACCAATTCCCGATGTGATTCCATACTTAATCGTATCAGGTATTGCAAAAATCAATGTTTCTCGCAATTTTGTTAAACTTAATAAAATAAATAAAATACCAGCTAAAAAGACAGCTCCAAATACGATTTGATAGGACAACCCCTGCGTAGCAACAACCGTTGCGAAATATGCATTCAAGCCCATTCCTGGTGCAATTGCAATTGGATAGTTTGCAAAAATCCCCATGATAAGCGATCCCACCACAGCCGCAATAACGGTGGCCATAAATACCTGTTCAAAAGGAACTCCCGCACCGAAAAGTATCGCAGGATTTACAACGATAATATACGCCATTGTTAGAAACGTTGTAACACCTGCAGTAAACTCTGTACGAAAACTTGTACGATTCTGTTTAAGTTTAAAGAAGTCTTTCATTCCATTCATACACCTTGCTTTCATTAAAAAATAACCAACGTTTCTATACTATTCGTTTTTTGATTCATTTGCAATGGTTTTTGTTTCGGGTAATCTCTTCTCTTGAAACGATAAAAGTCATATTACATCTTCATTTCAGACATTATATAATCCATTTTGATTTGGTGACTGTTTATCCATTCACTTTTGCTTACTCGGTTTAGTAAATAACTACCAAATAGAAAACCCCCGCATTTCGCGAGGGTTTTCTATCAAGTTTTATCCTTCTAATAGTAATGTTTCAGGATCCTCTAACATTTCTTTAATTCGCACTAGGAAGCTAACTGCTTCTTTTCCGTCAACAATGCGGTGATCATAGGAAACGGCTAAGTACATCATAGGGCGTACTTCAATCGAATCATCTGCCATTACAACTGCTCGTTTAACGATATTATGCATTCCCAAGATACCAACTTGTGGTGCATTTAAGATTGGTGTAGACATCATTGAACCAAATGTACCACCATTTGTGATCGTAAATGAACCACCTTGTAAATCTGTTAATGCTAGTTTATTATCACGCGCTTTTATTCCCAAATCTGCAATCGCTTTTTCGATGCCTGCAAATGTCAATCTGTCCGCATCACGTACAACTGGTACTACTAAACCATCATCTGTCGATACTGCAATACCAATGTCATAGAATTTCTTCACAACAAGCTCATTACCTTGAATTTCAGCATTCAATAGTGGAAATTCCTTTAGCGCTCCTACAACTGCTTTTGTAAAGAACGACATGAATCCTAGTTTCACACCATGTTTTTGTACAAATTTGTCCTTACGTTGTTTACGTAATTCCATAATTGCTGTCATATCTACTTCGTTAAATGTCGTCAACATCGCTGCTTCTTGTTGTACATTTACGAGATTTTTCGCGATTGTTTGACGGCGACGAGTCATTTTCACGCGCTCAACCGGCTTTTCAAATTCTGTTCTTGCAGGATTTGCTTCTTTCTTAGCGGTTTTTTCAGCTTTCGGTGCATTCTTTGCAAGGACTGCTGCATCTACATCATCTGGACGAACACGGCCAAGTGGATCGCGTGCACTAATTTCACTTAAATCGATGCCAAGTTCTCTTGCCCGTTTTCTAGCTGCAGGTGTTGCAATGATATTTCCATTAGCTTCTGCTGCTGGTTTTTCAGATGCCTTTGCTTCCTCTTTCGGTGCTTGGGTCGGTTCAGCCTTAGGAGCTTCTGCTTCCTTCGCTTCCTCAGCTGCAGGTGACGATCCCGCTTCACCATTTTCGTCCATTTTTGCAATGACATCACCAACTGCAACATCATCGCCTTCTTCATGAAGAATCTCTGTAATAACACCAGAAAGTTCAGCGTTTACCTCTACATTCACTTTATCTGTTTCTAATTCTACTACCGGATCCCCTTTTTCAATCTTCTGCCCTTTTTGTACAAGCCATTCTGCAATTGTACCCTCTGTAATTGATTCTGCAAGTTCTGGTATTTTTATTTCTGCCACTTTAATTTCCCCCTTCTATGCTAATTGCTTGTTGTATGATTTGGCTTTGTTCATATTTATGAACATTTGGTAATCCCACTGCAGGTGCGGAGCGATCTGGACGACCAATATAGCGTAATTTCTGCCCTTCTTTTAGAGATTCTCTTAAGAAAACATCAACAAAATCCCATGCCCCCATATTTTTTGGTTCTTCTTGCACCCATACAATTTCTTCTAGATTAGGTAATTTGTTTAAGATCTCTTCTAATGCCTTTTTAGGGAAAGGATAAATCTGTTCCAGACGCAATGCACGTAGCCATGAGAAATCCTGGTCTGCATTTTCAATTGCTTCATCAATTTCCACCATTATCTTTCCACTACCAATGAGTAAGCGTTTAGCATTCTTATTACTTACTTTTAAGTTCGGTTGATTCTTTAATGCTTCAAATTTACCTTCTGAAAATTCTTCGGCAGCTGAAGCCATACGTTCGTTTCGAATCATACTACTTTTCGGTGTCATAACGATTAATGGTCTTGCTTCATCACGTCCACCTAACCTAGCCTGCCTGCGTAATAGGTGGAAGAGCTGTGCTGATGAAGTTGGATAAGCAACAATCCAGTTATTTTCAGCAGACATTTGTAAAAATCTCTCTAGACGTGCACTGGAATGCTCAGGTCCTTGGCCTTCATAGCCATGAGGCAGAAGCATTACCATGTTTGATTTATCATCCCATTTTGCACGTGCAGATGAAATGAATTGGTCAAACATTACTTGAGCAACGTTAACAAAATCACCAAATTGTGCTTCCCATATAACCAATGTTTCTGGTGATTGAATGCTATAGCCATATTCAAACCCTAGAACACCTACCTCAGATAATGGACTATTTCTAATCTCAAATGATGCATTGGCTTGTTGTAGTCCTTGTAGTGGGCTATATTTTTCCCCAGTAACAGTGTCATTAAGCACCATATGACGATGAGCAAAAGTTCCGCGTTCTGTATCCTGCCCGGTTATACGAATCGGAATGCCATCTTTCAATATAGATGCATATGCTAACGCTTCCCCAGTTCCCCAGTCAGCTTTATTTCCTTCATCTAATGCGTTCTCACGACGGTTAAGAATTTTCTCCGTCTTTTTAAACCCACTAAACCCTGCTGGTCTATCAAGTAAACCTTTATTTAAAGCTTTTAGTGTATCAATATCAACAGCTGTTTCAAACTTGTCAAGACCATTACGTAATACCTCAGGCATGAATGGTGGTTCAGAGTCTACCTGATCATTTTCTTTCATACTATTATAAATATCGCGTAGTTTATTCTGAACATCTTCCGTGATTTGCTTAAATTCTTCAGGCTTGATATGACCTTTTTCCTCTAATGCACTTGCAAATACATTCGTAACAGAAGGATGGTTATCAATTTCCTGGTAGAGTTTCGGTTGTGTTGTTCGTGGTTCATCCATTTCATTATGACCATAACGACGATATCCAACTAAATCAATTAGAAAATCCTTATTAAATTTTTTGCGATATTCATAAGCTATTTTCACAGCAGACAGACAAGAAATCGGGTCATCCGCATTAACGCGAATAATTGGAATTTCGAATCCTTTTGCCAGATCACTTGCATATCTTGTTGAACGACCATCTTCACGGTTCGTTGTATATCCCAACAAATTGTTTGCAATGATATGGACAGTTCCACCAGTACTATATCCAGGTAAACCACTTAAGTTTAATGTTTCCGCTACAACGCCTTCACCAATAAATGCTGCATCTCCATGAATAACAACACAAAATGCTTTATTGACATCACGTTTTGGAAAGCCTCTTTCAGAACGCTCATCCTGTGCCGCACGTGTAAAGCCTTCAACAATTGGATTAACAAACTCTAGGTGGGAAGGATTATTTGCTAAGGTAACCTGTGTTGTACCTTTAACCTCTCTCTTCGCACCAAAGTGGTATTTCACGTCACCAGTCCAACCATAATTAATACTGCGCGAACCTTCAGAAGGTATTAACTCTTTATTAGCAGCATGGTGGAATTCAGAGAAAATCTTATCAAATGGTTTCCCTAAAACATGTGCTAGTACGGATAGACGCCCGCGGTGTGCCATTCCCATCATGACATCTTCTACTTTGTCAGATGTGCCAAATTCAACAATTTTCTCAAGCATCGGTACCATGACTTCCAAACCTTGGATGGAAAAACGCTTTTGACCGACAAATGTCTTTTGTAAGAAGGTCTCGAATCCTTCTACATCAGCTAATCGTTTTAAGATTTCTTTACGTTCTTCAGATGATAACTCTAATCTAGCATTACCAGACTCTATTAAATCAAATAACCATTTTCTTTCATCATCGTTATTCACGTGATCGTATTCAAACGTTATTGTACCCGTATAATACTTCTTCAACGTCCTTATAACATCTAAACCATCTACAACATTACTCGAGCCCTTATCCCAGAGCCACGATGCTGGTATATTTTTAAGATCTTCTTCGGTTAACCCGTATTTTGCTATATCAATTTCATGCGAATTCGGGTCCTTATGCCTGCCAACTGGATAGATGTCGGCTTCCAAATGCCCATAACGACGAATAGCCTCAACAAGTTGGAATGCTGAGGAAAGTTTCTTCACATCAAAAGTTGTTTGTACTTCTGATGTCGTTAAGTTTGTGCTATTATTTTGCTTGGACAGCCATTCAGGAGATCCATATTGATCGAAAATGTCTCTAATTGAAGGCTCGACAGCTTCTGGATCTTGTTTGTACAATTCGTACTGTTCTTCAACATACCCCATGTTCGGGCCGAAAAACTGCTCCCAAAATTTACTAGTAGATTCTTCCAATCCTACTACCACGATGAATACCCCCATAAGTCCTTACCCGTTTATGTAAACGGTTAATGTTTATACAATTGCCCTCACCAATTAATATACCTCATTTTATGAGTGTAGACAATATTTGTTCAGATATTTATATAAGAAAAAGAATTATCATAATTATCGCCTATTTAAAGTTAAAATTTGGAATATTATGTTATTAATTATGAAATCGATTTCGTTTAACAATACAAGTATTTTCATTTATAATATGTTATATATGGAAGTGTACTCTTAATCATAAAGGAGGATTACATATGAAATTAGCATTATTATTCGGAGTTATCATTACATTTTTGGTTTCCATTTTTACTTCTGGATACGAAGCAAAAGCAGGAGTCCCAAAAGACGATCAGTAATACCAAGAGTGAAGGACGAAAAACCGCCATGTTCACACATGACGGTTTTGTTATTTCTATGTTAATGTAGGAAACCCTTGCTGTCTCATTACCTCATAAACAATTATTGCTGCTGTATTGGATAAATTTAATGATCGCACTTTATCATTCATATGGATACGAAGGCAGCGGTCCTCTTTTCCTACTAATAATTCTTTAGGAATTCCATTGGTCTCTCTTCCAAACACAAAAAACTGATCCTTACTTGAATCACTGAAATCATAATCCGTATAATGTTTTGTTCCAAAGTTCTCAATATAATAGAATTCTCCATCTGGATATATGTTGTATAACGCTTCAAGTGAATCATGCTCATGCACATCTACGTCTTTCCAATAATCTAGCCCAGCTCTTCGTAACATCTTGTCATCTGTGGAAAAGCCCAGTGGACGTATTAGATGAAGCGTAGTATCAGTTGCCAAGCATGTTCTACCAATATTTCCTGTATTTGCGGGAATTTCTGGTTGAAATAATACGACATGTAAACTCAAGTTTCATTCTCCTAACAAAGATTAATACTCTATCTATTATACCACTTCTACTCACCAATTCGAAAAAATTTATACTGTATATTTGGTGTCCAAGCTGTCGAATCCTCGTATGACCAATAGCGATGCCTGCTATTATCCGTATGTGCATTGACCAAAGGCATTCCATATGCATCTTTAGATACAACGATGGTATTATGATCCCATCTACCATCCCCCTGGAAATCATAACAAATAATATCACCTGGAATTAACTCTTCTGCAGATTCTACTTCCTTCCCTTTTAATCCCTGATTAGAACCTGCCAAATACCACCTTAACGAATGTGCCACTGCCCAGCTAAAACTCCAGTTATCCCCGCTATACCACCAGCCATTCTCTCTATTCGGTGCACCTCGCATTGGTGCACCTCCCGCCCTTAGACATTGTGAAACATAATTTGTACAATCCACATCAAACGTACGATATTCAGGGTTATAGCTATTCCACCATCGTTCAGCATATTGTACAGCAGCTCTTCTATCATAGGAAAAACGCACTTCACTTATTTCACGAAAGTCATCAGGTTTTATTGGTTTTATTTCATCTTGGTTACGTATACTTGGTATTACATGGTGATTAACAATATCTCCATCTATTAACTGAAATCGATATGGGACAACTTGTTCTTCTCGGTGAAAATGATTATCCTGCTTTATAAGATAAGTTAGATGCAATAAATATTCGTATTCAACCGCATTAGCCGTTCTTAGCTTTTGATAAATTTCACCCTTCCCATTAATTTTGACTATTTCGGCATCCCTTTCTTCCCATAGTTTCTTTTTCCTTTTCCACCACGCTTCATTATCCGACTGGAAAAGTTTTAGCCACGCTCCTTTTAATTTTTTCATAAAAAATCCCCTCCACAACAAGTATATGGAGAGAGAGCTTGGCATACGTCTTTTTTTAGATCAGGCTATTATTAGAAGATTTGTGTTTATATCATGAAATATATAAACTGTGGACGAATGATATTCATTTTATGAATGTTATGTGCTACCATTCGCTCCGGCAGAATACTTCGGCTTACATTATGAATAATAATAGTGCAGCACCTAGCTGGGGAACAGCAAAAACTCCTGTTAATGTCATTATGGTTACGCGTTTATGACGATCATCCTTTGTCTCCGTATGGTAATTCGCTCTTATTTCAGGGCCACTTAAGAAAACCCCACTAAATAATGCACTAATAACAATGGACACAATTCCTATTCCCAACAAAATTTTGCCGATCAGATCAAAGTCAGTCATAATAAAACCCGCGAGCAGCAAAAACAGGGCAATACATGTACTAATTAAAAATGTTTTCTTTAGCAAAAAGACCCACCTCTGTTTGTAATGGCTATTCACTACGTACTACGAGATAGGTCATGTATAAGTTTCAGAAAATTCAATTACAAAATCAAATAATTCCTTCGTGCTGCAACAAAAATTCCTTTTTATCTAATCCACCATTATAACCTACCATTTTCCCACTTGCCCCAATCACGCGGTGGCATGGGATAATAATGGAGAACGGATTTTTATTTACGGCTCCACCGACCGCTCTTACAGCTTTCGGATTTCCTATTAAACGCGCAATATCCTTATACGATTTCGTCTCACCATACGGAATTGAATCATATAAAGCTTGCCAAACCTTCTTCTGAAAAGGAGTACCATATAATTCCATTTCAATGTTAAAAGGTGCAGATTTTTGACTAAAATAGCGTTCCAATTGGTTTCTTACATCGTAAAGAGCTTCCGTACTTCTTATAAGTCTAGCGTTCGGAATGTAACGATGGATCCATTTAGAGACTTCTTCTTTTGATTCACTAAATGAACCATAGTCAATACGAACAAGCTTTTTCCTACTACTTATAAGTAATAACTTCCCAACTGGTGAGTCCATTTCATCGTAATACAATTCCATATGCCGCTTCCCCTTTTATAAAATCGATGCCTCTTTATTAAATTCTAGACCTTTTTCCATTTCCACTAAAACCTGTTCATCTTTTTCAAATTTCATCGCTTCTTTTATTGCTTCAAATGCTTGATTAGTTCCTATTTTTCCAAGTGACCATGCAGCAGTACCACGAATAACCGGACGAGGGTCTTTTTTCATTACTTCAATCATCTCTTCAACAGCTGTTTTGTCCTTATAATGTCCAAGAGCAATTAATGCGTTTCGCTGCAGTGGCTTCTTCCCGCGCCAAGAACCAGAAATATAATCGAATTTCTCTTTGAATTCACGATTAGAAATACGAAGCATCGGGATTAATTTCGGTTTGGATATATCAGGGTCAGGTTCAAATTCAGGATGTATGTGAAAATCTATCCCTTTATTCTTCGGACATACTTGCTGACATGTATCACATCCATATACGCGATTACCGATTTTCGTACGGAATTCATCTGGAAGATAATCTTTTGTCTGCGTTAAAAAGGCGATGCAACGCTGTGCGTTCAGTTGCCCTCCTTCAATCAGCGCACCTGTTGGACAGGCATCAAGACACTTCCGACAATCCCCACATCCATCTTCAATTGGCTCATCCGGGATAAAAGGGATATTCGTAATCATCTCACCAAGGTAAACAAACGAGCCATATTCAGGTGTAATGATTGAAGTGTTCTTTCCACTAAATCCAATTCCCGCTCGTTCTGCAACAGCACGATCTGATAGTTCTCCAGTATCAACCATTACTTTATTGACAGCATTAGGAACCCTTTCCAAAATAAATGCATTCAGCTTTTCTAATCGATTACGCAGGACATCGTGATAGTCCATTCCCCAAGACGCTCTCGCAAAAAGACCACGCCGTTCCTCTTTCGTGCTTTTGGGGGCATTTTTCATTCTTGTTGGATAGGCAAGAGCAATCGAAATAATGGACTGTGCTTCAGGTAATAGGCGCTGTGGTTCTGTACGCTCCTCAATCGATCCCTTCTCAAAACCCGATTGATACTCCAGCTCCTGCTGTCTTCTAAGACGTTCCTTTAGTTCTGTGAAAACATCTGCTGCAGCAAAGCCAATCTTATCAATGCCAATTTCTTTCGCATAATCTTTTATTTCTTGCTTCAATTTTTCCGTTCTCATTCACTCTACCTCCCCTCTATTTTTTGATTACACTTGCTGTTCGCATTCGATTCAGTACTGCTGCAATTTCATATTTTCTCGGTTTTGCAAGGTCTCCTGGATGCTGTTCTTTATAGACTGTAAAGAAAGCTAAGCCTTTCTTTTCAAATTGTTTTTCTATTTCTATAAGTATATCAGATAGCGTCTTATCCTTTAATGCCTTTGTACGGTCCAAATATTGGATAACTTCCGCTATCATCCTCGTTTGGGAATCATCTACTAATTGCTCTGTGTATTCAAAGGAAATATTCGTTTTCCCCATGATAATCTTATGCAAACCTTTTGCTTGCGTCTTGCTACGTCTTCCATTGGTTGTCTGTAGTGTTTGCTGATGAAAACATCGCTGTGTAACTTGACCAAATGCTTCTTCAATACTTTTTTCACGTTCTAATGGTTCTTTTTCCATTATGGCATTTGCTTCGTTTGTTACGTCAACTGGTGCATATTCATCCATCATAATCACTTTATCAGCAACTGCGAAGTAATCCCCAGAACCTCCCATTACAAGAATCGTCGAAACAGCAAACTCGTCACGTAGTTGTGTTATTTTATCAATAAAAGGTGTGATCGGTTCTTTTTCCTTTTTCACTAATTGCTGCATGCGATGGTCTCGTATCATAAAATTCGTTGCGCTTGTGTCTTCATCAATAAGAAGTGTTGTGGCCCCTATCTCTAATGCTTCTATTACATTCGCAGCTTGTGAAGTACTTCCACTCGCATTTTCCGTTGTAAAGAAGGACGTATCCTGACCATGAGGCAAATCGTTTATAAACGGCGAGATGTTAACACCCGTAATTTGTCTTCCATCTTCTGCCCGTATTTTTACCGCGTCAGGGTCTGTCAGAACGAACTCACGCCCATCCCCTTTCACATGATAATAAACGCCACGTTCAATCGCTTGAAGAAGTGTGCTTTTCCCGTGAAAACCTCCACCGACAATTAATGTAATTCCTTTTTCAATTGCCATTCCTTTTATCGGTTCAGCTTGATGAGGAATGGTTATTGACACTTCATTTTCTATTGGGCTTTTGAAAGGAACAGCCTGTTTCAGTGGTAAATTACTTACACCACTTTCCCTTGGCAAAATCGAGCCATTTGCAATAAAAGAAATCCAATTATTTTTCTTCATTTCATGACGGATTGCTACTTGTTGGTCAGCAAGAATCAGCGCATCTGTTATTTGTTCATCTGTTAGGCTTAAAACAGAATCTTTTATAATAGAAGGAACGGCTATAGAAAATAGTTTTTCTGCCTCTCTTCCATTAATTCGACGACCATTAGCTGGAAGACCGACAGACATACAGATGGTAATCTTCTGATCATCTATTTGTACCGCACTCCGTTGAAGAATTTCTTGCCCAGGATTATCAAAAAGAATCAGTCCACTCTTCCCTGATCCTTTAATAATAACATGTTGTTTCATCATAGCCTTACCTACCGAACGAGCGATTACATCTTCTACTGCAATTTTCCGTTCATTGGACTGTAAGTAATTCGGTTTAATAGGACGTATTGTTTGCGGAATAACAACTCGTAATTTAGAAGGTGTCGCAAACGGATCTCCTTGCACATAATCTATCATAAGGTCAAAATCCCTGAACTTATATTGACCTTGCAAGCTCTTATATGCTTTATATCCTTTATTATCAATTTGTTTCAGTAATTGGAAAAGTTTTTTCATATGAAATCCCTCTAATTTATGTGGTTTTATTCAAGGATACAACGATGGGGATACTGATATCAAGACAGAGGAATGAAAAATTAAAAACGCAACGCTTCGTAGACAAGTACGAAACACTGCGTTAAGACATATGTATGGAGCGGGTGAAGGGAATCGAACCCTCATCATCAGCTTGGAAGGCTGAGGTTTTACCACTAAACTACACCCGCGTTCTTCTAAGTTGCTTTTTGTTAACGGAATCTAGTATAACATTACAATTACAAACAAATCAAGTGCTTTTTTTACATTTTTTTTACATTCTTAATAAAGATTTAATATTTTACATTTACACTAATTATATTCTATTATTTGTACAAATATTTGTTATTTACAAACAGTCTTAATCGATTTAAACTAGATATAATTTAGGGAAGGGGTAGAAAGCATGTCTGTTTATCCAATAATTATGACGCAATCAAAATTTGCACACAAAGAAAGTTTAAGCTATCCATATGAAGAGCGGGGATTGCAATTCGGGGATGGTATATATGAAGTCGTTCGAATTTACGAAGGTAAATATTATCTGTTTGAAGAACATGTTGACCGGTTATTTCGTTCGGCAGAAGCAATTAAATTGGTTCTCCCTTTTAATAAGGAAGAGTTGAGTAATTTGTTACTTGAATTATTAAAGCGTAATAATATGGAAACAAATGGAAAATTATATTTACAGGCAACAAGGGGTTCTGCACCTCGTGACCATGTATTCCCTGTGGACGTACTACCTAATATTTATGCATACATTCAAGATCAACCAAGAAAAACAAATACACTCGAGAAGGGTGTTAACGCCATTACACATCGAGATATGCGCTGGGAAAACTGTTATATCAAAAGTTTAAATCTATTACCAAATGTCATGGCTAAACAAGTGGCTAGCGAAAATAATTGTTATGAAGCAATTTTACACCGAGACGGAATAGTTACAGAATGTAGTAGTTCTAATGTGTACTTAGTAAAGGATGGCAAGGTATATACTCACCCAACAACGAAAAATATTTTACATGGCTGTGTACGTATGGCAATCGAACGATTCACTGAAGAACTTGGTATCCCTTTAATTGAAGAAGCATTTTCACTAGAGGATATTCAAACTGCTGACGAACTCTTTTTATCTAGTAGTACTTCAGAGATTACACCAATTGTCAAAGTAGATGACTTACAAATTAAAGACGGTAATCCTGGTAAGGTTACTAGGCAGCTACAAAGCGCATACGAGAATGATGCAAACATTCGTAAAGAAAATCGTATCGGACAAACAATTTAAGTATGAGGAGTGATCATCATTAATGGTCACTCTTTTTTTTGGAAACTGTAACTCTCAATTGATTCGCATCTCGAAATAGTTTATTCTATATAGAAAGTTCTGATTTATTAGGAGGGAATTTATATGACCCATGTTAAACGCGCAATAACAGCCGAAGACCTCACAAAAATTGAAATTCTTAGCGACCCACAACATACTCCAAATGGTGACGCCTATACATATGTTTCAACAAAAATCAATGATAACAATGAATACGAATCAAATCTTTATTATCAAAAACGAATTGAAACAGAGCCCGTTCAATGGACATTCGGATCCAACAAAAACAGCAATCTATCTTTCTCACCCGATGGCAAAAAAGCTGTCTTCCAATCGGATCGTAGCGGATTACCACAACTTTGGATTATAAATACTGACGGTGGAGAAGCTAGGCAGCTTACCACTTTTAGAAACGGTGCTTTTAATCCTGCTTGGACCAAAAATGGACAATCGATTATTTTTAGTGCTTTCATAGATGAAGGTGATGACGTCCAAAACCAAAAAGAATTATCTAAAGAAGAACAGCAAAAGGAAATGGAAGAAAAAAAGAAACAACCACTCTTGGTTGATCGATTACAATACAAATCAAATGACAGAGGATTTCATGATAACAAAAACACGCAGATTATTTTATACGATTTGAAAGAAGAAAAATATGAACAACTAACAAACAGTAATGTAGACCATAGTTTTCAAGACGTTTCTCCAAATGGAAATTACATTCTATTTGCTGCCAATCTAAATGAAGACGCAGATTATGAAATCAAAAATGACTTATTTTTATTGAATCTAAAAACAATAGAAACAACAAAACTAACAGATGGAAATGGCGGATATCATAGCGCAAGATTCTCTCCGAGTGGTGACAAAATTGCATGTTTTGGCCATGGATATGAATATGATGGCGCAACATTAAGCAAATTATTTGTTTATGATATTGCAACTGGAAAGCGTACATGCCTAACCGAGGGCTTTGATGTACAGCTTGGTGATGCTGTGGTGGGAGATACGAGACTCGGAAATTCTACTACTGGACCCGTTTGGTCGAGGGATGAAAAGAGCATCTATTTTATTGCAACAGACTTTGGCGCAACTGGTCTCTATCAAGCTAGTTTTAATTCCGAAGTTGAAGTACTCTATAAAAATGATAATCACATATTTGGTTTTTCCTATGAAGCTACTTCTGATAGTTTCATATTAGGTGTGAGTACACCGATTGACCCTTGTAACTTCTATTCATTCAGGAAAGGCGCAGATCTTACGCAATTAACAAATTCGAATGCATTATTCTTAGAGGAAGTAGCGGTGATTGAACCGGAAGTATTGGTAATTCCTACAGAAGATGGATTAGAACTGCAGGGCTGGCTACTTAGACCTTATGGTTATAAAGATGGGGAAAAGTATCCGTTTATATTGGAAGTACACGGTGGTCCACATGCTATGTACGGCCAAACATTTTTCCATGAAATGCAACTATTAGCAGCAAAAGGATATGTCGTATTATATACGAACCCACGCGGGAGTCATGGTTACGGGCAACAATTTGTTGATGCGGTTAGAGGAGATTATGGTGGCGGAGACTACTCCGATTTAATGCTTGCCGTTGACTATGCTTTAGAGCATTTTTCTTTTATCGATGAAAATCGTTTAGGTGTTACTGGCGGAAGCTATGGTGGATTTATGACAAACTGGATTGTCGGGCATACAAATCGTTTCAAGGCTGCTGTAACACAGCGCTCCATTTCAAATTGGTTAAGCTTCTACGGAGTCAGTGATATTGGGTATTTTTTCACGAAATGGGAACTCGGGTTTAATCTCTTAGAAGACCCAGCAAAATTATGGGACTTCTCCCCATTAAAATATGTAGAAAACGTGGAAACCCCACTATTAATCCTGCATGGTGAAGTTGATTATCGCTGTCCAATTGAACAAGGTGAACAACTGTTTATTGCACTAAAACACTTACGTAAAGAAGTAGAATTTGTTCGTTTCCCTGGTGCAGACCATGAACTAAGCAGAAGTGGGAATCCGAACATGCGAATTGCAAGGTTAGAAGAAATTTGTAGATGGTTTGAGAAATATTTGTAGGTTTTGAATTGTGGAGCTGGCGTGGTTTTGCGTCAGCTTTTTTCTGTGGATGTATTGATATCTGTGCTCTTCTCGGGATATCTGTGCTCTTCTCGGGATATCTGTGCTCTTCTCGGGATATCTGTGCTCTTCTCGGGATATCTGTGCTCTTCTCGGGATATCTGTGCTCTTCTCGGGATATCTGTGCTCTTCTCGGGA